>ONMV01000005.1 GCA_900319005.1 uncultured Bacteroidales bacterium | reverse complement strand
CAGATCATGCGGAACGAACTCGTGCAAAGGCGGATCGAGCAGACGGATGTTCACAGGCAGTCCGTCCATAGCGTCCAAGATACCCTTGAAGTCAGCCTTTTGGTACGGCAGCAGTTTAGCCAGTGCTTTCTCGCGTCCTGCGCTGTCCTTAGCCAGAATCATCTCACGCATAGCGATGATCTTCTGGTCGTCGAAGAACATGTGCTCGGTACGTGTCAGACCGATACCTTTTGCGCCGAAGGCACGTGCCACAGCAGCGTCGTGCGGTGTGTCGGCGTTGGTACGAACTTGGAGGTGTGTATATTTGTCGCAAAGATCCATGAGTGCCTTGAAGTCACCGCTGAGTTCAGCAGCCTTGGTCGGGATCTCACCTGCGTATACCTGTCCGGTAGAACCGTTGAGCGAGATATAATCGCCCTCTTTGTATGTTACGCCCTCAATCTTCACCGTCTTGGCTTTGTAGTCCACCTGGATAGCACCTGCGCCGGAAACGCAGCACTTACCCATACCGCGGGCTACCACAGCTGCATGCGAGGTCATACCACCACGTGCGGTGAGGATACCCTCGGCTGCAGACATACCTGCGAGGTCTTCAGGGCTGGTCTCGATACGAACCATGATGACTTTGTGACCGTTCTCATGCCACTCCTGTGCGTCGTCAGCGTGGAAGACAATCTGTCCGCACGCAGCGCCCGGTGAAGCAGGCAGACCTTGGGTGATGACTTTCGCTTTCTTGAGCGCGTCCTTGTCGAAGACAGGGTGGAGCAGCTCGTCCAGTTTCTGCGGCTCGCAGCGCATGATAGCCTCTTTCTCGCTGATGACACCCTCGCGTACGAGGTCCATAGCGATCTTCACCATGGCAGTACCGGTACGCTTGCCGTTACAGTACCGGTACGCTTGCCGTTACGGGTCTGGAGGAACCAGAGTTTGCCTTCCTGTACGGTGAACTCCATATCCTGCATGTCGCGGTAGTGGTCCTCGAGCTTCTGCTGGATCTTGTTCAGTTCTGCATAGAGCTCCGGCATAGCCTCTTCCATAGACGGATATTTGGATGCACGCTCTTCCTCGCTGATACCCTGGAGCGCTGCCCAACGGCGGCTGCCTTCCAATGTAATTTGCTGCGGCGTACGGATACCGGCAACCACGTCCTCACCCTGTGCGTTTACAAGGTACTCACCGTTGAAGAGGTTCTCGCCCGTTGCGGCGTCACGGCTGAAGCATACACCGGTAGCGGAGGTCTCGCCCATGTTACCGAAGACCATAGCCATTACGGACACAGCGGTTCCCCATTCGTCAGGAATTCCTTCCATCTTGCGGTAGAGGATAGCGCGCTCGTTCATCCAGCTGCGGAATACGGCGCAGATAGCGCCCCAGAGCTGCTCAATAGGATCGTCCGGGAAGTCTTTTCCGGTCTGCTCTTTGATAGCGGTCTTGAAACGTGCTACGAGGAGCTTGAGCTCATCTACGTTGAGGTCCTTGTCCAGCTTGATACCACGGATCTCTTTCACCTCGTCGATGATTTTCTCGAACGGGTCGATGTCGGTCTTGTTCACCGGCTTCATACCCAGTACCACGTCGCCGTACATCTGTACGAAACGGCGGTAGGAGTCATATACGAAGTGCGGATTGTTGGTCTTGGCTACCATGCCTTCTGCCACGGTGTCGTTCAGACCAAGGTTGAGGATCGTATCCATCATACCCGGCATGGACGCGCGTGCGCCCGAACGTACAGAAACAAGGAGTGGGTTCTTCGGATCGCCGAACTTGCAGTTCATCAACTCCTCTACGTGCTTTACGGCTGCCTTTACCTCTGCGGTCAGTTCTTCCACAATCTTCTCCTGACCTACCTGGTAGTACTCGTTGCAGACCTCGGTGGTGATCGTGAATCCCGGAGGAACGGGTACACCCACAAGGTTCATCTCAGCGCAGTTAGCACCCTTGCCGCCCAGCAGCTCACGCATTTGCGCATTACCTTCAGCCTTACCGTTACCGAAGGTATAAACTCTTTTTTTCTTTTCCATTAGTTAATTAATTGTTATTATATTAGACATTTTATTTTCTCAAATCACGGTATATGTAAGGTGTCTCGTGGTAAATTCTGAACAGCATATAACCAGCATTTAATAAGCACTAAATAAGCATGAAATTGTTAAAAATGCTGTTCATGCACTTTCTTGCCACAAAATTCGGCTGCAAAGGTACAAAAAATAAATGATATACGCAAATAAAAATACTTTTTTATTAAAAATCGAATTGTAATGGGGGTGTATATGGTGAAAAAATGGAAAAAAAGCAAAAAAAATGCAAAAATATTTGGTCATGTCAAAAAAAAGTAGTACCTTTGCACGCTTTTTTGCGTGAATGTGCGTTATGCGCCTGCGTAAAAGGCACGTTAAATAATTAATAAATCGTAAGGTTGGGCGGTGCCCTGAGGCTTAATAGACGTCCGTCGATCTTACTTAAACAACAACAAATTAATGGAATACAATTCTTTTAAGACAGCGAATGTAAACAAAGAGACCGCTCAGAAGGAGTGGGTCGTTGTTGACGCTGAGGGCCAGATTCTTGGCCGCATGGCTTCCAAAGTAGCAAAATTGCTGCGTGGTAAGTACAAACCGAGCTACACTCCGAACGTGGACTGTGGTGACAACGTAATCATCGTGAACGCTGACAAAGTGCAGCTGACAGGTAACAAATGGAACGATCGCGTTTATGTACGCTACACCGGTTTCCCGGGTGGCCAACGTGAGTTCACTCCGGCTGACCTGATGAAGAAAGGTGCAGACAAACTCGTTCGCAAAGTAGTAAAAGGTATGCTGCCGAAAAACCGTCTTGGCGCTCGTCAGATCACGAATCTGTACATTTTCGCCGGTGCAGAGCACAATATGCAGGCACAGCAACCGAAAGTAATTGATATTAACACCCTGAAATAATAGAAGAAAATGGAAACAGTTAATGCATTAGGTCGTCGTAAAGAAGCAGTAGCTCGCGTTTACGTTAATGAAGGTGCCGGAAAGATCGTGATCAACGGTCGTGACATCGAGGCATATTTCCCGTCTTCTATTCTGCGTTACATCGTTCTCCAGCCGCTGAACAAACTCGGTGTAGCTGAGAAATACGATATCAAGGTAACGCTTGACGGTGGTGGATTCAAAGGTCAGGCAGAGGCATTGCGTTTGGCAATCGCTCGTGCGCTGGTTAAAATCAATCCGGAAGATAAGGCAGCTCTGAAGGCAGAAGGCTTCATGACTCGTGACGCTCGTGAGGTTGAGCGTAAGAAACCGGGTCAGCCGAAGGCTCGTAAGCACTTCCAGTTCAGTAAACGTTAATCTTACAACTCCAAATCGTGTGGACTCCTTTGGGATTACCACACGATTGTTTTGGAGACTCAAACGCGTGTGCGTGCGCGTATATTTAATAATGTGTTATGCGCGTGAACAAGTATTCCAAAATGAACGGAGATTTTTATTAAATTAATTAACATTAAATTGGAATAAGATCCGCTTGACATTTAAGTCTTTATTCTTTTAGTGAAACGGTCCTTATTCCTTAATCCAAAACAAAATGAGAACAAATTTTGATCAATTGCTCGAGGCTGGCGCACATTTTGGCCACCTCAAACGCAAATGGAACCCGGCAATGGCTCCTTACATCTACATGGAGCGCAACGGTATTCACATCATCGACTTGAACAAGACTGTAGTTAAGGTTGACGAGGCAGCTGAAGCTTTGAAAAACCTGGCACGCAGCGGTCGCAAAGTACTCTTCGTTGGTACTAAGAAACAGGCTCAAGAGGTTATTGCAGCTCACGCACAAGAGGTGGGTATGCCGTATATCACAGAGCGTTGGGCAGGTGGTATGTTGACTAACTTCCCGACCATCCGCAAGGCTGTGAAGAAAATGAGTCAGATTGACAAGATGAGTACCGATGGTACGCTGGATAATGTTTCGAAACGCGAGAAACTGCAAATCAGCCGTCAGCGTGAGAAACTGGAGAAGAACCTCGGTTCTATCGCCGACATGACTCGTCTTCCGAGCGCTGTATTCGTAGTGGACGTCATCAAAGAGAAGATTGCAGTAGCAGAGGCAAACCGTCTGGGTATTCCAGTATTCGCAATCGTAGATACCAACTCGAATCCGAATAACATTGATTTCGTGATCCCTGCAAACGATGATGCAACGAAAGCTATCGACGTGATCCTCGGCGCAGTATGCGATGCTATCAAAGAGGGTCTTGAGGAGCGTAAAGTAGAGAAAGCTGACGAGGAAGCAGCAGAGGCTCAGGCTAATTCAGAGGCTCCGGCTCCGAAAGAGCGTCGTCAACGTATCCGCAAAGCAGCTCCGAAAGCAGAGGCTGAGAAAGTAGCAGAGGCTAAAGAGGCAGAGTAAATCGTAAATCGTTAAATCGTAAATTAAAATGGCTGTAACATTAGCAGATATTAAGAAATTGCGTGACATCACCGGTGCAGGTATGATGGACGTAAAGAAAGCTCTCGAAGAGGCAAACGGTGATTTCGAGGTTGCGAAGGACTTGCTCCGTAAGCGCGGACAGGCAATCGCAGCAAAGCGTAGCGACCGTGAAGCATCAGAGGGTTGCGTACTCGCAAAAGTAAAAGATAACTTCGGCGCAATCGTCGGCGTTAAGTGCGAGACCGACTTCGTTGCAAAGAACGAGGACTTCGTAGGAATGGTTAAGCTCATCCTTGACGCTGCTTTGGATAACAAAGTACAGAGCAAAGAGGAGTTGGCAGCTCTCAAGATCGGTAACTTCACCGTTGCAGAGATCGTAACCGAGCGCTCCGGCGTTACGGGTGAGAAGATGGAGTTGGCTGACTACGCTTGCTTGGAGGCACCGGTAGTAGATGCATACAACCACCTTGGTAACAAACTGAGCTCGCTCGTTGCAGCAGAGGCAGGTGCAGACCAAGAGACCGTTCACGGCATCTCGATGCAGGTAGCAGCAATGAGCCCGATTGCTCTTGACGCTGATCATGTAGCAGAAGAGGTGAAGAAGCACGAGCTCGAGGTAGCTATCGAGAAGACCAAACAGGACGAGATCAACAAAGCTGTTGAGAACGCACTGCGCAAGGCTGGTTTGAACCCGGCTCACTGCGATAGCGATGATCACATCTCTTCGAACACCGCAAAGGGTTGGCTGACTGAGGAGCAAGCTCAAGTGGCTCGTGACATCCGTGCGAAAGTTCCGGTAGAGGCAGAGGCTAACCTTGCTAACCAAGCAAAGAAGATCGAGATGATCGCTCAAGGTCGTCTGGGTAAGTTCTTGAAAGAGAACACACTCGTTGAGCAGGCTTATATCATGAGCGAGAGCAAAGAACTCGTGAAGGATGTGCTGAAAGCTAAAGGTGTGGTAATCAAAGACTTCCGTCGTGTTACATTGGCTGCTGAATAATTCGCTCCAATTCACGACAAACATCGCAGTGCCCGCAAGGCACTGCGTTTTTTTCTCCAAAATACGCTAACAACACTTGCTCGCGGCAGAACTGAGTCTGGTCTGCGTATTCGAGCATTGCTTGAAGTTTGGAAAGGAAACGTTCCTGACGTTCTTCGAAAATAGAGGGCGATAGATAGATTTCTGTCTGTCGCTCTTTTGTCATAGTAAGACTACATCCTACCGAACGGGGGATGTACGTTATAATTCCTCTTTGTGCCAAAGAGACTAATAACTCATGGTTTGAAGGTTTGAGGGTTTGAGGGTTTGAGGGTTCATCCGCTTCGCGGACATATTGCAGGTCCGTATAAATGCCTGTATATGAGCGCATCAGCAGATCTAACAGCTCTGCTTGTTCGCGGGAGAGGTTGTATTCGCCTAACTGATGCCGCGGCACTTTGATCTGCACGCGAGGTTGGGTCTCATGTTCTTCTTCAAAGTCGATATAACCCGCTTGTGTGAGAATATGCAGGGCGGAGTAGGTTTGAATAACAGGCAGTTTCATTACATGGCATAGCTGGTCAATATGCAAGGCAAAGCGATGTCCTAAACCACTGCCGGCTCCTATTTGCAGAAAATCCATCGTTTTATGGTAAACCTGGTCCACAAACTCCTTGGGCGGATAGGTGTCCACTGCTCGTTTATGCATTTTGGCTTTGTCCTCCTGCTCATTATAAAGCAGCACGGCGTAAGCTGTTTTCCCGTCCCGTCCGGCACGCCCTGCTTCCTGATAGTAACTCTCCAAATGGGAAGGCAGATCATAATGGATGACGACGCGCACATCTGGTTTGTCAATACCCATACCAAAAGCGTTGGTTGCCACAATAACGCGTGTGTCGCCTCGTGTCCATGCCTCTTGGCGTTCGTTGCGTTCTTTGGTGGTCAGACCGGCATGGTAGAATTGACAATTGATATTTGACAATTGACAATTGAGCCATTCGGATAGTTCCTGGGCGCGTTTACGATTGCGGACATAGACGATAGCAGAACCCGGGACGCGGGAAAGGATATGTGCTACCTGTTCTTCTTTCTTATCGGTCCGGCGGACGACGTAGATGAGGTTCTCGCGATGGAAAGATTTACGAAGGACGTTGGGGGAGGCAAAGCCAAGCTTGGCTTGTATATCATCTATTGTTTCCGGCGTAGCCGTAGCTGTTAGAGCGAGTACTGGAACGTTCGGCAGCAGTTCGCGGACAGCCGCTATATTCAGATAAGAAGGCCGAAAATCATAGCCCCATTGGGAGATACAATGCGCTTCATCCACAGCAATCAGTCCGATAGGCAAATCATGGAGGCGCTTTCTAAATTCTTCGCTTTCAAGTCTTTCCGGAGAACAATACAGAAAATGATAAGGTCCGTAGAGGCAGTTATCCAGCGCAACGCGCTGTTTGTCCCAATTCATGCCGGTATAGACCGCCGCGGCATGGATACCCCGCGCTTTGAGGTTCTCCACCTGATCCCGCATTAACGCTATCAGAGGTGTTACCACGAGACATAGCCGTTTCTCGGGATTCTCATTGCCCATGACGAGGGTGGGAACCTGAAAGCAGATACTCTTTCCGCCGCCCGTCGGCATCAAAGCCAGCGTGTCTCGTCCGGCTAAAATCGAATCAATAATCTCCTCCTGTAACGGGCGGAAATCATCATAACCAAAATATGTCTTTAGTGCCTCTCGGGGTGTCATGGATGTACAAAAAAGCTATGTACTTTTTAATGACCTCTTTTTTTATGATTTAGATGATCCCGAGACCGTTGAGGAAGACCAGCAAAATGGCAATAGGAACAAACCATCGGAGGAGGAAAACAAATATCGGTCGTGACCATTTTTTGAAGCGATTTTTGCTATATGGCACGACATCAATATCCTTAGCCGGCATAAACCATCCGACAAAAAGCGACATACATAAAGCACTCAAAGGCATCAGGAAAATCGTAACCAAGTCATCCGCTATTTGGAAAAGATCCTTGTCAAAGAAACGGAGAGCAGACCATGTATTGGTCATGGAGAGCACATAAATAACCGCCAACAAAGACATCAAACCGGTTGTGATGAGCACACTTTTATGACGGTTGATTTTGCCATGAGTAAACTCGGTGATAGCAGCAACTACAACCTCCATGAGCGAGATCGTTGAGGTAATAGCAGCAATGCACAAAAGAGAGAAAAAGAACACTCCGCTAAACCAAACAAACGACATATGTTGCATCACAGCAGGGAGGACAACAAAAACCAGTTGCGGTCCTTCTGCGGGGTTGAAACCGAATGCGAAGACAGCAGGGAAAATAATTACACCCGCCAGTAGCGCGACAAGCGTATCCAAAAACAATACTTGGAAAGAGGTCATGGAAACGTCCTGATCTTTGGGCATATAGGCTCCATAAGTGATAAGCAATCCCAGACCAATAGAGAGACTGAAGAAACATTGACCCGCCGCCTCCATGAATACCTGCGGTGTGATTTTTGAGAAATCGACCTCAAAGAGGAATCGCATACCTAAACTACTGCCATCCAACATCATTACCCGTCCCGCCATAACGATCATCATGACGATAAGAAGCGGCATAAGAATCTTGCTGAGTCGCTCAATACCTTGCGTAACGCCAAACCAGAGCACGGCTGCTGTCAGGAAAATAGGGATGATGCTGCAAAACGACATCCGCAGCGGATTGGATGTGATCGCTGTGAAATGGTTCAGAAGTTCATCGGTTCCCATTCCTATATAGGAGTTGAAAATGGCTTCATAGAGGTAGTTGAAGCACCAACCTGTTACCACAAAATAGAATCCCAAAAGGATAAAAACCGTAAAGGACGAGAGCCATCCTAACCATTGCCAGCGATTGGAACCACTGATCTCACGAAAAGCGGAGAAAGTGGATTTGCCGGCTTTGCGTCCGATGAGGAACTCCGTCATCAACAGCGGCATACCAAAAAGCAGGACGCAGAGCAGGTACACAATCAAAAATGCACCTCCACCGTTTTCTCCCGTTTCGTACGGGAACTTCCAGATGTTTCCTAATCCGATAGCACTACCGGCAGCTGCCATGATGACACCTACTTTTGAGCTAAAACCAGAATTGTTTTCTTGTCCCATAAATAATTTAATGTGTATGTATCATTATTGAATATTTTCCAAAGCTGCTTTGACGCGGCGGAGCGTTTCCTTCTTGCCCAAGATGTCAGTAATGTTCCAGATATGCGGACCGCGCGCTGCGCCAACAAGACAGATACGGAAGGCATTCATGACGATACCCACACCATACTCTTTGCTCTCAATCCAAGGCATGACCACTTTGTCAAGATGCCAAAGTGTATTTACCGTTTGGTCATTTACAACTTGTTCGTTTTTATGCCAATCCTCTTCGGAAACGGTCTCGAGGAGCGCAATGAGTTCGCTCATGTGTTTGGGCGAATCCTCTTTCCAGCGTTTCTTGAGGGATTTCTCGTCATACTCGGTGGGGGCAACGAAGAAGAAATTCGTTTGGTCCCAGAGTTCCGGAACAAAGTTCACGCGGTCCTTGGTCAAACCGATGATTTTGGCAATCATCGTTTTGTCATTTGACATTTGACAATTGAGATTTGACATTTTCTCCTCAAGAACCGGCATAAACATCTCTGCGAGTTCTTCGTTGGAGCGGAGTTGGAGGTATTGGTGGTTGAACCATTTGCCTTTTTCGTAATCGAACTTAGCGCCGGATTTGGACACACGGTCAAGGGAGAAATCCTTGATCAGTTCGTCCATAGTGTACATCTCCTGATCACCGGAACCATGCCAACCCAGCAGGGCGAGGAAGTTAATAACCGCCTCGGGCAGATAGCCGCTCTCGCGGTAACCGGAAGAGACAGTGCCATCTTTCTGGTTGTGGAACTCCAGCGGGAAGACAGGGAAACCGAGTCGGTCACCGTCACGTTTGGAGAGTTTGCCGTTACCATCGGGTTTGAGCAACAAAGGCAAATGGGCGAACTCGGGCATCGTATCCTCCCATCCGAATGCACGATAGAGCAGCACATGGAGTGGGGCAGAAGGCAACCATTCCTCGCCGCGGATGACGTGCGAGATTTCCATCAGATGGTCGTCCACGATGTTTGCCAAATGGTAAGTGGGCAGGTCGTCCGCGGATTTATAGAGCACTTTATCGTCCAAGATATTGGAGTTGATGACCACCTCACCGCGGATCAAATCATGCACATGTACGTCCTCGTTTGGCTCCACTTTGAAACGAACGACATATTTAGATCCTGCATTGATGCAAGCTGCCACCTCATCAGCGGACATCGTTAAGGAGTTGCGCATCTGGAGGCGCGTGCGGGCATCGTATTGAAAATTAGGGATTTCAGCACGTTTGGCTTCGAGTTCCTCGGGCGTGTCAAACGCGATATACGCATGTCCGGAGTCGAGCAACTGTTTCACATATTGATGATAGATCTCACGGCGTTCAGACTGACGATACGGGCCATGAGAACCGACTGCTTCAATTTCTTTAGTACCTTTCTTCAGACGGAGCCCTTCGTCAATGCCAATACCAAGCCAATCCAGCGCTTCGAGGATGTATTCCTCAGCTCCGGGTACAAAACGGGTGGAGTCGGTGTCTTCGATACGAAGGAGCATATCTCCGCCGTGCTGGCGAGCAAACAGATAGTTATACAATGCGGTACGTACACCGCCGATGTGAAGCGCACCCGTTGGAGAGGGCGCAAAACGAACTCTTACTCTTCTTTCCATATTAAAAAAACATTTGCGGGCACAAAATTACAATAAAAATTACACATATGCAAATTTTTTTTGTCTATATGCAAATTTTTTTTGTCTATATCAATTTTTTTTTGTACCTTTGCGCCCAAAATTAAATTAGGTGTAAAATGTTTGATAATTTAAGCGAACGATTAGAAAGAAGTTTTAAGATTCTAAAAGGTGAGGGTAGAATCACCGAAATCAATATTGCGGAGACCGTCAAAGATATCCGCAAAGCGCTGTTGGAGGCGGATGTGAACTACAAAACCGCCAAACAATTTACCGACCAAGTGAAAGAAAAAGCGCTGGGTCAGAACGTGATCAATGCGGTTCGTCCCGGACAGCTGATGGTGAAAATCACGCATGACGAGTTGGCGGAATTAATGGGCGGTGAGACGCAGGAGATTAACCTCAAAGGCAATCCGGCAATCATCTTGATGTCCGGTCTGCAGGGTTCTGGTAAGACCACTTTTGCATCAAAATTGGCTAACTATCTTCAGACGAAGAAAGGCAAAAAAGTGATGCTTGTGGCGTGCGACGTGTATCGTCCGGCAGCTATCGAGCAGTTACGTGTATTAGGCGAACAGATCAACGCCAAAGTATATACCGGAGAGGGCGAATCGAACCCTGTGAAGAAAGCGCAGGACGCTATCTCAGAGGCTAAGAAATTCGGCTATGACGTAGTAATCGTCGATACGGCAGGTCGTTTGGCGGTGGATGAGCAGATGATGCAGGAGATAGCCGCTATCAAGTACGCGATAGAGCCTTCGGAGACGCTGTTCGTGGTTGATGCGATGACCGGACAGGATGCGGTAAACACTGCCAAGGAGTTCAATGACCGTCTGGATTTTGATGGTGTAGTACTAACCAAACTGGATGGTGACGCACGTGGTGGAGCGGCGCTCTCGATACGTTCCGTGGTGAACAAACCAATCAAGTTCATTGGAACGGGCGAGAAGATGGAGGCGCTTGATGTCTTCCATCCGGCACGAATGGCGGACCGAATCCTCGGTATGGGTGACGTAGTCAGCCTCGTGGAGCGTGCGCAGGAACAGTACGACGAAGCCGAAGCACGCCGTATTTCCAAGAAAATCGCCAAGAACCAGTTTGACTTCAATGACTTCATCGGTCAGCTCAATCAGATCAAGAAGATGGGTTCGATGAAAGAGCTCATGGGCATGATTCCGGGCATGGACAAAGCCCTGAAAGGTGTAGAGATCAGCGATGATGCGTTCAAACCCATCGAGGCAATGATTAATTCCATGACTCCTGCTGAGCGGACGAATCCGGCATTGCTGAATGGTAGCCGCAAAGCACGCATCGCTAAGGGAGCCGGTGTGGATATTGTAGCCCTGAACCGATTCTTGAAGCAGTTTGAACAGACCAGCAAGATGATGCGAAAGGTACAACAATTGGGATTCAAGAGACGTTAATGAGCGAAGAAAAAATATATCAACCGGGATGGGGTGAGAAGAAAAAACATCACCACCATCATTCCTCGGATAACCGCTATACCAATAGTTGGGGTGGTTGGATGAAAATGCGTGATAGGCAGGCCTACTATGGTTTGATGATTGTTATTATTGCCGTGCTGGGATTCGGGGCATATAAACTGGTGATGATGTTCGTTAACGAGTGGCGCGCTATGCCGCATGATGATCCGGCTACAGAGATGAAGGTGGATGAACTGCGAATCCATAAGGTGGATGAGCAAGACGCCTTGCTTTACGGAGACAGTTTAGCGCAGGTCTATCAGTTTGATTCGTCCACCATCAAAAAAGTGCAGATAGAGACGCGTTCCGTTTATCGTCCCCCACGCCGCGAAAATGAATGGTATATTACTCAACGCGAGTGGAAAGATATTTGGCACAATGTACAACGCTGGCGTCAATCACAGCGTAATGATGAGAAAATGAGAGACAGAAAATGATATTAGACGGTAAGCAAATATCACAAACTATCCGCGCGGAGATACGCGAAGAAGTGCAGATACTAAAAGCAAAAGGTCTTCGTGCACCCAAATTGGCAGTTGTCATCGTGGGGAACAACCCTGCGAGTGAGACGTATGTAGCCAATAAAATCAAGGCTTGCGAGGAGGTTGGAATCGCTTCGGAGCGGATTGCATTGGAGGCGGATATCTCGGAAGAGCAGTTGTTGGATGAGGTGAAAAGGCTGAATAATGACCCCTCTGTGGATGGATTTATTGTGCAGTTACCCTTGCCGGAACATATCTCCGAGACCACGATCATGAGCGCCATCGATTATCGCAAAGATGTGGATGGTTTGACGCCGGAGAACGTAGGAAGAACCGTGCAAGGGTTGCCGTCATTAGTTAGCGCAACGCCCCGCGGAATCCGTGAACTGCTGGCACGATATGACATTCGGACCGAAGGCAAGCATGTGGTGGTGATCGGACGGTCGAACATCGTCGGCAAACCGATTGCCATGTTACTCATGCAACGTCCGTATTTGAGTTTGCCGGGAATGAGTGCCGCCTCTTTAGGTGATGCAACCGTCACTGTCTGTCATTCCAAAACCCGTGATTTGGCGGCTATTTGCCGAACTGCTGATATCATCATTGTGGCGGCAGGTAGCCCTAAGTTGCTGACAGCCGACATGGTCAAAGAGGGGGTGGTGGTCATCGATGTGGGTATCAACCGTGTAGAGGATGATTCGCCTCGCGGATACCATCTGGTGGGAGACGTAGATTTTGAGAACGTAGCTCCGAAAGCGTCGTTTATCACTCCTGTTCCCGGAGGCGTCGGACCGATGACCATTGTTAGTTTACTGCAAAACACTTTGCAAGCATTTTCACAAACGTTAAAGAGTTAAATAGTTAAAATGGTTTTGATTGCATCAAAACGTTAAACTGTTAAATGGATATTTTATCAAAAATAGAAGGTCTGGAGGCTAAGTTCCATGAAGTGAGTCTGCTGATTACCGATCCGGCTGTGATAGCCGATCAGGCTCGTTATGTGCGGCTTAACCGCGATTATCATGACTTGGAACGCGTGCTCGAGTGTGCGCATCGCTATAAAAAAGCCGTAACGGATTTGCAGGACGCTAAGGACCTGTTTTTCAATGAGTCTGACCCTGAGATGAAGGAAATGGCGAAAGCAGAAATCGATGAGTTGGAACCGCAGATACCTAGGCTGGAGGAAGAATTAAAACTGCAACTCCTGCCGCAAGATCCCGAGGACGGCAAGAACGTCGTCATGGAGATCCGTGGCGGTACAGGTGGTGATGAAGCGGCTATCTTTGCCGGAGATCTGTTCCGTATGTACACCAAGTATTTCGAACTCAAGGGCTTTAAATATTCCATTTCCTCTTTCAGCGAAGGGGCTTGCGGCGGTTACAAAGAGATTATTTTCAATGTAACCGGCGAGAATGTGTATGGTACGCTCAAGTACGAATCGGGCGTTCACCGTGTGCAACGTGTGCCGGTGACCGAGACACAAGGTCGTGTGCATACTTCGGCAGCTACGGTTGCGGTGTTGCCCGAGGCGGATGAGTTCGAGGTGCATATCAATGAAGGGGAGATCAAATGGGAGACTTTCCGTTCAGGTGGAGCCGGTGGTCAGAACGTCAATAAAGTGGAGTCGGGTGTGCGGTTACGGTACATGTGGAAGAACCCCAATACCGGCGAGACGCAGGAGATACTTATCGAATGTACCGAGACGCGTGACCAGCCTAAGAATAAGGAACGCGCGCTCTCGCGCTTGCGCACGCAGATATATGATAAGGAGCACCAGAAATATATTGACGACATCGCAGCGCGCCGTAAGACGATGGTTTCAACGGGAGACCGTTCTGCCAAGATTCGCACCTACAATTATCCGCAGGGACGTATCACAGACCACCGCATCGGATATACGATTTATAACTTGGCGGCTTTCATGGATGGTGATATTCAGGGAGTTATCGATGCACTTCAGGTGGCAGAGAACGCAGAAAGGCTGAAGGAATCGGAGCTTTAACTCTGATTCGTTAAGTTGTTAAATTGTTAAGCTGTTAAGATGTATTTATTTTACGCCCCAGATATAGAGACTTCGCCTGTTCTTCCGGAGGAAGAGAGCAATCATTGCGTGCAGGTGTTGCGTCGCAATACGGGCGATGAGATACTTGTGACAGACGGAGTGGGGCATTTGTTTCATTGCGTCGTCACCAACCCTCATCGCAAACATTGCGAGGTGCGTATCGAGTCCGTTGAGACACCCGCTCCTTTGCATGAGGGAAAGATTCATATCTGCATCGCTCCGACGAAGAATATCGATCGTACCGAATGGGCGATTGAGAAATGCGTGGAGATGGGAGCTGATGAGATAACTCTCTTATTATGTGACCACTCGGAGCGCAAGACGGTCAATATGGAGCGTTTGCAGAAGATACTTGTTTCCGCCGCAAAGCAGTCCCTCAAGACCTGTTTTCCGGTGCTACATTCATTAACGAAGATTACCGAATTGCCTTTGGATGGGGACCTTTTTATCGCGCATTGCGAGGAAGGGTACAAAGCCTCTGAACATAAGTTCGCGCTCCAACACCGTGTTGTGCGCGGACATCAAACGACCGTGCTGATCGGACCGGAAGGGGATTTCTCGCCGCAAGAGATCCAATGGGCATTGGAACATGGATTTGTGCCTGTCAGTTTAGGCACTGCCCGCCTGCGTACGGAGACGGCGGCGATGGTAGCTTGTCATACAGCAGTTTTACTCAATGAGTAAAACGTTAAGATGTTAAAACGTTAAATTGTTAAGGTGTTAGATCTTGATTCAGACATATTATTGTGGATCAACGGTCACGGCAATGAATGGCTGGACGCGATGATGTGGACCATCAGCCGCTCAACGACATGGATCTGGTTATACGCGCTGATCGTCGGGTGTATTATTTATCGCTTTCGAAACTGGAAAACAGTGCTTTTGATTATAGCAGCATTGGGCATTGCGGTCGGGCTGAGCGATTGGATTTGCAGCGGAGTTTTCAAGCCCCTTGTGTGCCGTTTGCGCCCTACGCATGAACCCTCCATCGATCCGATTCGTCTGGTGCATGGTTATGTAGGGGGATTATACGGTTTTTGCAGCAGTCATGCCGCCAACACGATGTCCGTCGCATTATTGTCCGGCTTATTGTTCAGAAACAAGTACATAACGCCGGTTTTGGTACTATACGTCGTCCTAAATTGTTATAGTCGTATATACTTAGGGGTACATTACCCAAGCGATATTATTGCCGGCCTGCTGGTTGGGACGTTAATGGCTGCTGGGTGTTATTGGGCGTTAAGACGTGTGCTCCACGCGGACGGCGAGGTTGCTCGGCAGGGTGGTTCATGAACTGCTCGAACTCCTCGGGCGTAAGCAGACGTTTGAGCTCGGCATAGATAGCGTTCATTCGCTCCATCTCCTGCGCACGAGTCAGACCTTTTTGGCGGATTTGCGCATACTTGAGATGCATCCGGTAGAGAGTATCGATACGGACCGAGTCTTGAATACCTAACTCGCGCAACAAGCGCATCGTCTGTTTCTTCGCTTCCTCCTCCGGCGTACGCTGAGGACGTTCGCGAACAGGCTCCTGAGCCAACATCAAACTCGCTACTAAGGCTGCACAAACAATAGAAAATAATCGTTTCATAACATAAAAATGACCACAAAAATCATGCCAAACAATGCTTTTAAAATAGCGTCACGTCTTTATTTTGCGCAGAGCGGCGAAAATCGTCACTCGCGCCCCGCTGTTCGAGTAGCATTGGCTGGTATGATTGTCGGGGTGATTGTGATGATTCTGACCATCTGTATCGTGGTGGGATTCAAGCAAACTATTACGGACAAGATAGCCGGTTTCGGGGCGCATATACAAGTTGTTTCCTTTGATAATAACAACACGTACGACATGCAACCCATCGAGGTATCGGACAGCCTTTTGAGCCAATTGAGTTCTTTCCCGCATGTGGTTACTGCTGTGCTGTTCATCACCAAACCCGGTATGCTCAAGACCGATTCGGCTTTCCAAGGCATGGTGCTCAAAGGCACTGATTACTGGGATTTCTTCGCGCGAAATATTATTGAAGGCACCTTGCCGACTACCCCGCAAGAAGTACTCATCTCTCTTTCGATGGCCAAGGAGTTGCAGCTTCATCTTGGTTCTGCAGTTACTGCCTATTTCGTGGATGACACGGACATCCGCGCGCGTCGTTTTACCATCGTCGGTTTATACGACACGGGCTTTAAACAATACGATGATCTATTTGTTTTAACGCCGCTCGAGACGGCGCGAAGACTGCAAGCGTGGGATTTGGATATCTATTCGGGGGTGGAAATACTGATTGATAATATGAGGTGCTTGGACGATGTAGCGGACGATATTTACTTTGCTACGGTGCGCCAAATGGATGAAAACGGCTATCATACTTATTATGTACAGACCCTCCAAGACCAAAATCCGGCAATTTTTGCTTGGCTCGATTTATTGGATATGAACGTCGTTGTAATCATCATTCTGATGTTACTTGTATCGGGCTTTAACATTGTTTCCTGGCTTATCATCCTTATTCTCGATGGCGTGCAGCTAATTGGAACGCTCAAGGCTTTAGGAGCAGATAACCGTTTTGTAAGACAAATCTTCATGACCCAGGCGGCATGGTTGATTGGCAAAGGGGTTCTTTGGGGAAATATAATTGGTTTGGGATTGGCGACTATCCAGTATGTATTCCATCTTGTGCCGCTCGATGCCGCTACGTACTATGTGAGCTATGTGCCCATCTCTTTTGCTTGGGGATGGATCGTTTTGCTTAATGTGCTGACCATCGTTGCTTCGCTGCTGATTTTGTTGCTGCCGTCCATGATTATTTCCAAAATCAGCCCTGCAAAAGTGATGCATTTTGAATAGTTGAGAATTGATTTGTAATGAAACTTCAAACCATCGTTGAAATAGTGCCTTCCTCTTGGAAGATCGGGTATGAGGACAAAATCCTTATGTTGGGTTCATGTTTCTCGGACGAGATCGGCGAGCAGATGAAGCAGCGGAATATGTCCGTCACCTGCAATCCCTTTGGTACGCTCTATAATCCGCTTTCCATCGCGCAAGCGATTAATTGTCAATTGTCAATTGTCAATTCTCAATTAGTTTACAACGAGGGTCTTTGGCATTCGATGATGCACCATGGATCGTTCTCTCGTCCGACCAAGGAAGAAGCCGAAGAGGCGGTGAAAGCGTCTATTGAGACGATGCAGAACGCACTCCACGAAGCTACGGTCGTCATCGTCACGTTCGGTACCGCATGGGTCTATGAAATGAATGGTGAGATAGTAGCTAACTGTCATAAACTGCCTGCCGATCGGTTCACCCGTCGTCGGTTGACGGTGGAAGAGATTGTGGCTGCATGGCAACCCATCTTAGAGCGCTATCCGGATAAACACTGGATCTTCACCGTTTCGCCTATTCGTCATATCAAAGACGGTCTGCACGAGAACCAACTCTCCAAAGCCACGCTTTTAATGGCAATCGAACAATTATTAGACAATCATCAATCAATCGTACCTCGTCAATCGTCCAATCGTCAATATTTCGACTCATACGAAATACTCCTTGACGAACTCCGCGACTATCGTTTCTATGCGGACGACCTTGTTCATCCGTCTTCATTGGCGGTAAACTATATTTGGGAGCGATTTGTTGATACTTTCTGCACGAACCAGACCCGCAACGAAATGAACCTCCAATTGAAGCAGTGGAAGTTTGAACATCACCGCCCTTTGCATTAAAATGACATTATTTTACATAAAAAATGACGTGCGTACTTGCGTATATCATTTTTTTTTTGTACCTTTGCAGCCGCAAAGGTTTTTAAGCATGTCTGCTCATTCATACATTTCGCAGTTGTCGCCGGTTCTCTTTTGGGATGTAGATCGCGACCATATGGATACAGAGTTACACTCTGCCGGTCTTATTCAGCGTGTATTGGAATATGGCACGTTGCAAGATTGGCGACTCACTCGCGACTATTACGGAATGGACAGAATTGTGGCTGATTGCAAATCTCTGCGAACCCTTGATCCCATGGCGCTTTCCTTTATCTGCGCTATGTCTAATACGAAAAAAGAAGACTACAGATGCTATCAATTCAGACAATCCACCCAAACACTCTGGAACTCTTGAAGCAACTCGCTTCGCAGCCTGAGCTATCTCAGACGCGGCTTGTGGGAGGAACAGCTCTTGCACTCCAATATGGACATCGGCAATCCATAGACTTGGATTTTTTCGGTGTTTTACCGGAAGATAAAGAGGAGTTGCTGGAAATGATGAGTAGGGTCGGGAATATGATTGTTACAAATCGAACTAAGATGATAGTTCAAGCGGTTATCAATCAAGTGAAAGTGGACTTTGTGGACTATAGTAGATATCCGTGGATTGATGAGCCGGTTCAAGGAGATGGTTTCGTGTTGGCATCTGACAAAGATATAGCCGCCATGAAAGTAAACGCAATTATTGGTCGGGGCACGCGAAAAGATTTTATTGACTTATACGTTCTGCTTCAGCACTATTCGCTAACAAAAATAATGGCATTTTATAAGCAGAAATATCCGGAGTTTTCGGAATACCGCGCATTATTAAGCATGACGTATTTTGAGGATGCAGAAATGCAAGATATGCCTAAGATGTTTATTGACACTTCTTGGGAAGAAATGAAAAAAGCTATTATTATGGCAGTCGAAGCTTATCAACGATAACTTACCGCTGGCATCGGCAACGAGAAATGCGATTACCTTCACAAATCTGCATCGAAAGTGCAGATTTTTTTGTGGATGTCCGAAAAAAGATAGATTTATTTGCATATATCAGAAAAAAGTTGTAATTTTGCAACCGAAAAGTAAAAATTAACTTATTATGGGAACGTTATTAAGTAATAATTCAAAGGAGCCAAAAACCGAAAAAGGCAATCGTTTGTATGAGTTTCGACGCGTACAGAGCGAGGAGTTGAAGCAATATCGTATACCTGTATATGGTTATTTAGCATAATGCTTCCTCACTATCCTTATACTTTTCCCGACTTAATCAAAGAAATAAGCACCTATTTTTCAGACAATTATACAGACTTTGACTAAAAACAACATACATAAATAAGCATTTGCTTTATTGAGGAGACATTCAATCTTGGACCATTGTAATCACTTTCCTAAATATAGCGAATGTTCGCACGTATCGGTGTGGGCATTCTGCGTATATTGGAAGTGATGGGAGTCCAAGCCCGAATGTCCTGATATAAACAGATTTGCCCACACTTTTTAGAATCATAGAGATAAAAAAGCGGTGTCCAAAACAAATGACACCGCATAAGAGAGGAAGAAAAGTAAATTATTTTTTATTCATCATCTATATCATCAAAATAAGCCTCTCTACTAAAGTATTTAGTATATTTGATATCATCATCAACAGTAACATTATCAATTGTATCATTTTAAAAACAGCAGTAACACAATTATCAAAAACATCAATTTGCAATTTTCACATGCAACATATTGCCAAAGTCCAACAACAAGTGCTAGTTTAGCAAGAAAAATTGTAAGCAAATCAACCATACATTGATTGTTTAAAAGATTAATACTACCATTACATCTATAAAAAACAATACAATTTATCAGCATATAATGAACTTTTGCGAAGATAAGAAAAATTTTTGATATATGCAAACTTTTTTCAATAAAAATTTTTAGTCTGAAAGAAGTAATTAAATACTTGTAAAAAATATATAATACAATGAAAATCGCAGGGTACATTATTACACCATTAGGTGTATTAGCATTTATCGGTACGCTTCTTGGAGGACATAGTCCAATAGGTCCTTTGTTTTGGATTGTCGTTGGTATAACTCTACTTATTCTTGGCTATCGGAAAGAAAAACTTCCTATTTCTAGAGAAAATAGAAATAAGAAGGATAATATAAGTGATGCAGAGCCTGCTCAATTGTTGCAAGAGATCATAAAACAGACTTCTCCTGAAAATTTCATGGATCCTTATAATGCAGAGCGTGTGAAAAATGCTACTGTGTTACACCATAATGCTAAAGATATTGATGCAGATCAACCATTAGCCGTTTTAGACTTAATGGAAAATACAATTAAAGAATTAGATTGCAACTATTCATCAGAACTCGTTTATAAATATCTTTTAGAAATATTTAATCCCACGAATAATCGAGGAGAGTTTGAATGGTGTAATGCTATCTGTCAACAGTTATACAATGCAAAGAGCGATATTGCAGAAATGACCCTCATTGTAAGGAGGGAAATCAAAAAGAAGGAAACACAAGAAAAGACAGAATTAGCACAACTTCGCCAAGAGAAGATAAGACAACAACACTTAGAAGACGAAAAATGTAAGAAAGAAGCAATAAGGATATTAAAGGTAATCGGAGTAGTAATTGCTAGCATAGCAGTATTTCTGATTGTTTACATCCCAATTGATTACCACCGTTTCAACAAAGCCAAACCTAATGTGTGGACAATGAATAATGCACAAACAGAAAGTGTGTGCGCTTATATAGATGGAATACCTAATGCTTTCGTTAAATACCATGTAAATATTCCGGAATATATCAATGGATGTCGTCATGAATCGAAAAAATTTGACACATACGGAAGTAGTTATAGACATGAAATAGATTGTTCATATTATGATCATAATGGTAATAATATTGATATTGATTTTGATGTTCAAACTATACTCCCATTTGTAGAAAGCAAAGCCGACAAATTCAAACAGGACGGTTTTTCCATTAACTACAAAATTAAGTCGGATACATTAATTTGGTTTACTTATGATCAATACTCTCTCTCTAAAGGCCGTTTGATTGGTAATTGTATTTGTACACTTGCTCCATCACCTATTTCGCATTCTCCTTTCCCTAATTATGAAAATGGAAATATTTTAATATGTTGTAATGGCTTTGGATTAACTAAAGAGGTTTATGATAGTATAGTAAAATCTTTAAAAGTAAAATTTGATACGTTACAAAATAACATATATAAGAGTTCTCATAGCATAAGGAAATATAGAAAAGTAAAAGAAGACGATAGAGGTGCTATATTTTCTCAAGAAAAATTTACTTTATATAAGACGACAACAGATATATCGATTACAATTCCAAGTTATTATAGACAAATATATTCCTCCAATGTGCAATCTCTATTCATAATGAATAATATGGATGCCGGAATTTCTATTATATCTCATCCTAAAGAATCAATAACTAATTTTGTCTATCCGATAGATAGCATTATTGAAACGTCTGCCATTAAATGTAAAATTGCTGGCTGTGATGCATTAAAGATTGAAGCAACTGGTTATTACAGAAACAGAGAATATAAATACATTTTATATCAATTAATCAAGGATAATGGATATAGTATTTACCAAGAGCCAATATACTGTGAAGAATCATATTACGATGATGGGTATCAATTTATTAATGGTGTATATACAAAACAGCAATCAAGAAAGCGAATAAGAACTATTTTGAAAGGCTACAAGCCGGAGCACAAAAAAATTAAGAATGAGGATTTATACTTGAGTATTCTGTTGGGAGCAACGCCTGAATGGTATGAAGAAAACAAGGCGGTTATAGACACAATAATAGAATCTATTCAAATAAAAGACGTACAATGAAACATATTATTCCGATTTTAATTACAATATCGCTTTTCTTCTTTGCTTGCACAAAGCAAATAGACACGACCAAGCCCTATAAAGTATCTTCCAATGCCGAGTGGGTGCAAGAGTTGAAGCAAAGGAATCCGCTTAAAGATAGCGCCAATATTACAAGTGTCTATTTCCGTTATGACACAATTGTTAACGGATATGAGGTCAGCGGTATATTTTTCCCTATCTATCAAGAGGAATACAAGAATGACCGATGGGAGGGATGGAGTTACGAATCAGGCGTATATATGATTTTCCATAATGTTCAAACAGGGAATGAATTCGTGTTCAGCAAAATGGGGAAATGGATTTCCGGAGATGATCATTGCGAATACTTTTTGAATAGAAATATAATGGACATATTCAGCCACTCATTCAAAGGATTCGGAAAAGACGATGCATATATATTCAAATATCACGACGAAGAGGTTTGTAGTGAAAACCCTTTGCTTTTAGAGGCGGATTTCCAATTTGCGGATGTGGATTTTGATGGAGAAGAGGAATTGGTAATTTGCAATCATGGAGGAGGACCAAGAGGCAGTAATAGTTATGATGCATATGAGATTACAACGGATGGATTATTAGAGAAGAAAACGTACAACAAACCCGATTGTTGGTTTGCTTTTACTGAAGATACTCGTTTTGATACGATTAATAAATATGTCATTTGTAGTCTGTCTGAAAGTAGTTGTCAATGGGGAGAATATATATATCAAGCTGATGAGAACGGAGATTTGAAATATATTCGTCATATTAATTATATCTATGATACAGAAAACGATGTACTAATAACTGATACTACTGAATACAACTAACCCCTTTCGCTCTATCGATAACCACGATAACTCGATCTATCGGACTCCTGCCTGCTCCACCACCGAGCAGGCAGGTTCTTTCTTCGTCTGTTTCGTCCGAAACAATCGTTCGAATGCAATGAGATAAGAAATAATCGTACCCTTGTGGTTAAGAAAAGGGAAGGCAGGCGGGGAGCCTAAGCCGACCGAGAGAAAGACCATCGTGGATGTGGCTGTAGAATTCCCATACCATGAGCGCTAAAAATAGTAAAAATTTGCAATGAGACTTTGAGACTATGAGACTTTTCTTCCGCTAATTCGCTCTTTTTGTGAAGGAATCGTTTCCATTATGAAATCTCAATAGTCTCAAAGTCTCATAGTCTCACGTACATTTTTTATAGATGCACCCCTTTCCCCGATCAAATCGTTAGTGGTTCTTAGTTATTCTTAATCATTCGTTAATCATTCATGGTACTGGAACGGACTCGAAACGGAGGCGGAACGGAGTCAGAAGACAGCAGGCATCTTACGGGCACGTACGGGATGCGAACGTAATGCGAATGGTTATGACAGGCAATTCTTACCATTTTCAGGGTCATTTGGGGTGAAAAGAAACAGAAGAACGATATTTTTTACAAAAAAACACATTTTTATTTGCATATGTGCAATTTTTTTTGTAATTTTGCCCCGATTTTGCTACATTGAGTTTGCAAAACAGTAAAAATCCTTAAATACTAACACATTATGGCTAAAGTTTATCAAGCATCTGAGATCAAGAACGTCGCTATGTTGGGCGGCTCGGGATCGGGTAAGACGACTCTGATGGAGTCGATGTTGTTTGAAAGCGGGGTGATCAAACGCCGCGGTTCGATTGAGCAGCAATCCACCGTGTGCGATTATTTCCCGGTAGAGAAAGAGTACGGCTACTCCGTCTTCTCCACAGTTTGTAACATTGAGTTCGAAGGCAAGAAACTGAACGTGATCGATTGCGCAGGTTCAGACGACTTCTGCGGTGGAACCGTGGCAGCACTTCAGATGTGCGGCTCGGCACTCATCGTTCTTTCCGCAAACGGCGGTGTGGAAGTCGGCACGCAGAATAACTTCCGTCTCGTTGAGAAAGCAAAGAAACCGCTCGCATTCGTCATCAATAAATGCGACCACGAGAACGCAGACTTCGAGCGCACGTACGCGCAACTAAAGGAGAACTTTGGCAATAAGTGTACGCTGATCCAGTTCCCGGTTAATGCCGGAGCAGGTTTCAACGCAGCGATTGATGTTCTCAAGGGCAAGATGCTCGTTTGGAAAGCAGAGGGTGGAGCTCCTGAGATGAAGGATATCCCTGCTGAGTATGCCGATAAGGTAGCTGAGATGCGTCAGCAACTCCAAGAGCAGGCAGCAGAAGCAGACGAGACGCTGTTGGATAAGTTCCTCGGCGAAGGTCTGACCGATGAGGAGATCATGCAGGGTCTGAAGAGCGTTTATGCGGACGGTTCGATGTATCCGGTTATCTGCTGCTCGGGACTCAAAGATATGGGTGTTCGTCGTCTGATGGACTTCCTGAACGGTATGGCTCCGAGCCCTGCACAGTTCAGTTATCCGACGGTTGACGGCAAGAAGATCAGTCCGGACGCTTCGGCTCCGACGAGTCTCTATGTCTTCAAGACATCTGTTGAGCCACATATCGGTGAGGTGAACTATTTCCGCGTAATGCAGGGAACGGTTCACAACGGCGACGACCTGGTGAACATGGAGCGCGGCTCGAAAGAGCGTATCTCGCAGCTCTATCAGGTTGCCGGTTCGATCCGTACTGCCGTAGATGAGTTGCAGGCAGGTGATATCGGTGCTACCGTGAAGCTCAAAGATACCCGTACGGGTAACACGCTGAATGCGAAAGAGTGTGACAACCAATACGCTCCGATTGTTTATCCGCAGCCTCGTTACCGCCGTGCAATCAAGCCGGTTACCGAGAGTGACGCTGAGAAACTGGCAGCTCTTCTGACTCGTATGCACGAGGAAGATCCGACTTGGGTAGTAGAGCAGTCCAAGGAGCTTCGTCAGATGATCGTTTCCGGTCAAGGTGAGTTCCACCTGCGTACCCTCAAATGGCGTCTGGAGAACAACGATAAGATGATGGTTGAGTTCCTCGAGCCGAAGATCCCGTATCGTGAGACGATTACCAAGGCAGCACGTGCGGACTACCGTCATAAGAAACAATCCGGTGGAGCCGGTCAGTTCGGTGAGGTACACCTGATCGTGGAGCCGTACGAGGAAGGCATGCCGGTTAAGGAGACCTATAAGTTCGGTAACCAAGAGTATAAGATCTCTGTAAAGGATCAGCAGGAGATCAACTTGGAGTGGGGTGGTAAGCTCATCATCATCAACTCCATCGTCGGCGGTGCTATCGACGCACGCTTCATCCCGGCTATCGTAAAGGGTATCATGGATCGTATGGAGCAAGGACCGCTCACCGGTTCGTATGCACGCGACGTGCGCGTCATTATTTATGATGGTAAGATGCACCCGGTTGATTCGAACGAAATCTCCTTCCGTCTGGCAGGCCGTAACGCGTTCGCACAAGCCTTCAAAGAGGCAAACCCGAAAGTGCTTGAGCCGGTTTATGACCTCGAAGTCTTCGTTCCGTCGGAGATCATGGGCGATGTGATGTCGGACATCAACGGTCGTCGCGGTATGGTAATGGGTATGGAGACCGAGAAATCGTTCACTCGCCTTAAAGCACAAGTGCCTTTGAAAGAGCTCTCGAGTTATTCGACAACTCTCTCGTCGCTGACCGGTGGACGTGCTACCTTCACGATGGCATTCAACTCGTACCAGCTCGTTCCGGCAGATGTTCAGGAGAAACTCCTTGCTGCTTACGCTGCTACCCAGAACGAGGAAGAGTAATCGCCATCAACCATGCTTGGTTGATCCTCAAAAAGCGCATTTCGGTGCGCTTTTTTCGTTTTATATTTGCATATATCAAAAAAAAGTCGTATCTTTGCACTCACAAAAGTTTAATCATGTTTTTTCAAATCATACAACCGGTTGAGGCATTGAGGGCATACATTTCCCGCTATGTGTTTGTCCGTGCGGAGGGATCGACGGATACGATGACGCCGCCAAGCGATGACCCACGGTTTGTCAACGGCAAACATGTGCAGCAACTACTGCCTAATTACGGGAGTTTGATCTTCCAGCGTAACGTGACGACCGACATTAATGGTACTATTTCCGATGGTCTGACGCTGCTTGGCGCTAACCAGCAAACAATCGGAATAACTACGCTCAGCGGCTGGTTTGAGGGGATGATGCTGGATTTTGAGCCGGGAGGCATGCACGCCCTGCTTCATATAGACTTGCAGCAACTCTCCGGTCAAGTGCTGACAGCCAAGGAGTTCGGCGATGAAGGCTTGCTTCAACTGGATCATATCTTCCAATCGACGCCTAAAGCCGAGCATATTGCGCCGCTCATAGACGCTTTCTTCCTTGGTCATCTGCCGCATAAAGAAGATGTCAACTATACTCGATTACGCCGCGTGATAGCTGCCTGTGATGAAGCAAAAGGAAATATCTCCGCAGCCGAAATGGCGTCTGTTGCTTGTTTGGGCGAACGTCAGTTCCTGCGTGTGTTCCGTACGTATGTCGGCATCCCTCCCAAGCAGTTCATCCGTTTGCGGCGTTTCCATCGGGCTATACAAACCATGCAGCAGAATGTTGCAAAAGGTCAACCGATAGACCTGATGTCCATCGCTTTGCAGCACGGTTATTATGATCTGAGCCACATGGCACTCGAGTTTCAGCAGATGGGTTGTGTCTCTCCAAGCCATTTCCGGATGTTAGGAATTCCTCTGACAGCCGATTTCTCTATCTTTTTTGCCTGAAAAATGGCAGTAAATAGCACTATGTCCGTTTTTTCATATGTCGTTCGGTCAAAAAGCAGTACTTTTGCACCCGGAACGTCCTCCCGACGTAACGGGAGGAGTGGCCTCCGCCTAGAAGGGTTATGTATAATTGAACAAACGGAACAGACAAAATGAGAACGATTGTATTCGGATTAATGATGCTGTTGACCGGTATGGTTTCGGCAGAAAACGTGAAAGGAAAAGTAACGGACGCGCAGGGCAACCCAATGCCCTTTGTGACGATCTCCGTCCTTGCGCAGGACTCAACGCTTCTTACGGGTACGATAACCGATGAGCAAGGTAAATATACCGTCGAATCACCCTCCCTTGAGGGGCGGAGCGGGGAGAGGTTCCTTATTCAAGCTTCCTATATCGGCTATCACACCGCTTTCGGCGGACCGGATTTTGTGCTGCATGAAGAGAGTGAGCGCCTCGCGGAAGTGGAAGTCAAAGCCAAGAAACCGCTTATCGAGCGCCAGATGGACAAGTTAGTGGTGAACGTCTCCGCATCGCCATTAGCCGCCGGTTCGAACGGAAACGATATTCTCCGTCGTTCGCCGGGCGTGCGGATTGACAAGGACGGAAACATAACCGTCAACGGCAAAGGGGTGGAGATATGGATTGACGGCAAACCTTCGTACCTGAGCGGGCAGCAACTCAAAGCCATGCTCGACGGAACGGACGGCAACACAATAGAGAAAATAGAAATCATCTCTAATCCATCCGCCAAATACGATGCGAGCGGGCAGGGTGGAATCATCAATATCAAGACTAAACGGAATATGTCCAAAGGTCTGAACGGTATGCTCTCCGCTTCGTATGGAGGTATGTACTGGGGCGATGTCAAACGATGGCTTCAAATGGATGCCGTCTCGCTTAATCTCAATTATCGCGGCGAAAAGACTTATACGTTCGGTCAGCTGACGCAGGTTTTTGCACAGAATGATATTGATCTGGAGACCAGCAGAAAGATACCCGCTTCGACGAGTTCTCCTGCAATGCAAAACTATTCTCGATCGGGATATGCAACAGATTTTCAGTATTATATGCTCAAAGTGGGTAACGATTGGTACATCGATTCGGTCAATACCTTCGGATTTATCCTTCAAGTGCCATACATGGATATCAAACAATCCATTATGGACGGCCGAAACTATGCGTATGTCATCGTGGGAACCGACACCACGCGAAGCGTCACGGAGACTAATAACCACGTTGCAGCTCCACAACATACGGCGAACCTCAATTATACCCATACATTCTCTTCCGCTTTGGAGCGCGAATTGACTGTCAATGTGGATTATAACCGCTACAAAACAACTACCTCAAACTTCCAAAATACCGATTACGGCACAAAGAATATCGGCTTGGATATTCATAGCCGTCAAACAGTAGATATCTACAGCGCGAAGTTGGATTTTCAAACGCAATTCTGGAAAACGGGCATGTTAGAATGTGGCGTCAAGTACGCGCTGTCGTCCACGGACAATTCGATGACCACGGATTCTCTCATCAATCGTCTCCCATCCTCCCGGACCGATTCCAAATTCCGCTATCAGGAACACGTGGCAGCAGTTTATATCAGCGCAGGGAAGCAGTTCGGCGAACACTGGTCGGTCAAGCTTGGTCTCCGCGGCGAATACACATATAGTTATGGAAACTGGATCAGTGCAGACAGTATAACGAACAAATCGTATTTCAATCCTTTCCCGACAGCCTATGTCGGTTATACCAGTAGTCCACTCGGCAAACTCAAACAGCCTATTTCCGTGAGTGCCACTTACACGCGACGCATCAAACGTCCGAACTACTGGATGTTAAACCCCTTTGTGACGTATGTGGACGCATATTCGTATCAGATAGGAAACACCGATCTTTCACCGGAATTTAACAATGATGTAGAGTTGCATTTCTCTTGGACGCAATACTTCAATCTGACTTTCAATTTTGCGCACACGCAGGATATGTTCTCACAACGAACGACCATCCTGCCGAATGGAAGTGGCTTTATGCGGTGGGAGAATTTCGGTACATGTACTACGCACGGAGGAAATATATCTCTCACGGAACTGCCCATCGTGCCGAAATTTGCTAACAATAACGAAGAAAACGTAAATCGTAAATCGTCCAATCGTCAATTAGTGGGTGCATGGTTGGCATTGACGGTGAACGCCGGATGGTATCATTTCCTCAACCGCTCGTATGAGAAAGACGCTAACGGTCAGCCAATCTACCAATTAGGCAATCATTATGGCTATGTGGGTGGTACGCTTTCTGCCTATTTACCCAAAGAATGGATATTTACACTGGATGGAAACTGGTCTTCGCCGATGACTACCGGTTACAACCGAATGAATAGTTCCTATTACATGAGTTTCGGGGTCAGGAAGATGTACATGAAAAAAGGTCTTATTTTCAACCTCAATGTACAAGATCTTTTGCGCTCGAATGTCTATCGTACCGAAGATATGGGACAGCAGCCTGGGTATGAAAGTTGGTATCGGAATACATCGCGGCAACAACGTGTGACATTCTCCATCGTTTGGATGTTTGGACAAAACCAACAGCATAAACACCGTAGAGTGGGCGAGATAGACGAACTCAACCGACTCGGAGGAGGCGGTGTACAAGCCGGCAAATAATAGACAAAATAAATAAATTTTGCAGAAAAGTGGCATACACTATTGTGTATGTCATTTTTTTTTTGTACCTTTGTAGCCGATTTTGAAAACATCATTGAATTTTGAATTTTTAATTTTAAATTTTTATTTATATGAAACCCACACACATTGAGCATTTGGGAATTGCAGTTACCTCTATTGAAGAGGCTGCTCCCTTCTTTGAGTTTCTTTCGGGAAACAAGTGTTATTCAATCGAAGTAGTTGAGGATCAGAAGGTTCGCACCGCTTTCTTCAAAGTTGGTGAGGTAAAGATCGAACTTCTGGAGCCGACGAGCCCTGAGTCCACGATTGCTAAGTTCATCGAGAAGAACGGTGGTCGCGGTGGCGTTCACCACGTAGCATTCAACGTAGAGAACGTAGCAGAAGCGCTGGCAGAGTGCGAGGCAGCAGGCATCCAGCTGATTGACAAAGCTCCGCGTAAAGGCGCAGAGAACCTGATGATTGCATTCTTGCACCCGAAGAGCACCAAAGGCGTTTTGACAGAGCTCTGCCAACAGCCGAAATAAATGACCAAATTGTAAATGACAAAATAGTAAATGTCTTTATGGATCAAGCTAAATTAGATAAGTTAGTCGAAAACCGCGAGAAGGCGATGGCCGGCGGCGGTGAAGCAGCGGTGGAGAAACACCATGCAAAGGGCAGTTATACCTGCCGTGAGCGTATTAACATGCTGCTCGATGAAGGTTCGTTTGAGGAAGTGAACATGTTCCTCACGCATCGTTGCCATGATTTTGGTATGGAGAAGAAAGTGTTCTTGGGCGACGGCGTAGCTGTCGGATCGGGTACGATCGATGGCCGTCTGGTGTTTGTCTTTGCGCAGGACGCTACCGTCATCGGTGGTTCGCTGAGCGAGACCATGGCACTCAAGATTTGCAACGTCATGGATCAGGCTATGAAACTCGGTGCACCGATCATCGGTCTTAATGACTCGGGTGGCGCACGTATTCAAGAAGGAGCCTGCGCGCTCGCGGGATATGCAGAGATCTTCGAGCGTAACATCCTCGCTTCCGGCGTTGTGCCCCAGATCTCGGTGATCTTCGGTCCGTGTGCCGGAGGAGCAGTATATAGCCCGGCGTTGACTGACTTTATTATGATGACCGAGCAGAACAGTTATATGTTCATCACCGGCCCGAAGGTAGTGAAGTCCGTTACCGGTGAAGACGTAACCGTTGAACAACTCGGCGGCGCACATATCCACGCTACCAAATCTGGTGTAACCCATTTTGTGGCTGCTACCGAAGAAGAGGCGCTTGCTGAAGTTCGTCGTCTCGTTTCCTTCATCCCGCAGAACAATATGGAGGAAGCTCCGGTAGTTGCATGCACCGATGACATCACCCGCGTGGATGACAACTTGAACGACATCGTTCCGGCAGATCCGAACAAACCGTACGACATGCATGAGATCATCAACACGATTGTTGACAATGGTGATTTTATGGAGGTTCACAAGGATTACGCGAAGAACGTCATCTGCGGTTTCGCTCGTTTCAATGGCCGCTCGACCGGTATCATCGCTAACCAGCCGTCTTGGCTTGCCGGTGTGCTCGACTGCGACGCAAGCCGTAAAGCAGCGCGTTTCGTTCGTTTCTGCGACGCATTCAATATCCAGATCCTGACCCTCGTGGACGTTCCGGGCTTCCTTTGCGGAACAGGACAAGAGTACGCAGGTATCATCGATCATGGAGCAAAACTGATGTTCGCTTATGGCGAAGCAACCGTTCCTAAAGTTACCATTACCGTTCGTAAATCATATGGCGGTTCGCACATTGTCATGAGTTGTAAACAACTCCGTGGCGATATGTGCTACGCATGGCCGAACGCAGAGATCGCAGTAATGGGTGCGAGTGGAGCAGTGGGCGTGCTTCAAGCAAAGGCTATCAAGGCTATCGAAGATCCCGCAGAGAAGAAAGCCTTCATCGCAGAGAAAGAGGCAGAGTACAAAGATCTGTTCGCTTCTCCGTATCAGGCAGCTAACCGCGGTTACATCGACGATGTCATTGAGCCGCGCTACACACGTAGCCGTATCATCCGTGCGTTTGAGATGTTGCAGACAAAACGTCTGACTAACCCGCTCAAGAAACACTCGAATATTCCATTGTAATTCGTAATTTTTAATTTTTAATTCGTAAATTACTATGGTTTTACTCGCAGTAACCGCAGATACATGGATTGTAACCGGCTTAGGTTTCGGAATCGTGCTGGTGTTGCTCTTCTGCTTGGTTTATGTCCTCCAATTCTTTGGATGGATCATGCAGAAAGCCACCGCCCCGCGTGCTCCGAAAGCAGAACAACCGGCTCCCGCTCCGAAGGCTTCCGCTACATCAGCGGAGCCGACGGACGAGGGCACTAAAGCCGCTATCGCTATGTCTCTGGCACAAGCAGGGGATGAAGACATCGCTGCTATCGCGTACGCCCTTTATCTCGCGTGCGACGCTAAACATGACATTCCAACCGCTATGATCTCGCTCAAACAACACGAGACAGCCTGGAATACAAAATCAATAGGAATGAACAATGTGGGCTTTTAGACCACATTAATCGTGCCCTTTAGTGCTAAGAACAATGTGGGCTTTTAAACCACATTAATCGTGCCCGAAAGGGCTAAGAACAATGTGGGCTTTTAAACCACATTAATCGTGCCCGAAAGGGCTAAGAACAATGTCGGGTTTTAACCCGCAAAAAATAATCATACAACAATGAAAGAATTCACATTTAAAATCAATGGCGCCGAGTACAAGTGCGCTGTAGAAGAAATCGAGGCCGGCAAAACGAACGTAACCGTTAACGGCAAAGTATATACCGTAGAGACCGAGGCTCCCGCAGATCCCGCTCCCAAACCCGTAGCTAAACCGGCTCCGGCTCCGGCTCCGAAGCCTGCAGCTGCTCCTGCTGCTCCTAAAGCAGAGGCTCCGAAACCTGCTGCAGCTCCTGCTGCCGGTGTTCAGGTAAAAAGCCCGCTGCCAGGTTCTGTAATCAAGGTTTTGGTAAGCGAAGGCCAGGCTGTTAAACGCGGTGACACTCTTCTGACCCTTGAGTCCATGAAGATGGAGAACGCTATCATGGCAGAGGCAGATGGAACAGTTAAGCAGATTGCTGTTACCCCGGGTCAAAACGTAATGCAGGATGACCTGCTCATCGTTTTGGGTTAATTTTTAATTTTTAATTTTTAATTAAGAAAATTGCAAAATGAATATTTTGGAATTTTTTCAAGGCATGGGATTCATGCAGATGACATGGCAACAAGGCGTAATGCTCTTGGTGTCGTTCTTCCTGCTATACCTTGCTATTCATAAGAAATACGAGCCGCTTCTGCTGCTTCCTATTGCTTTCGGTATGTTGCTCACCAACCTGCCGGGAGCAGGGATGTTCCATGATGAGTTATGGACCGCATTCCTGGATCCTAACAGCCCGGCTTACCACTCGTATGGCGCGATCCTCAAAGGAGCCGGACTGCTGGATGTGCTCTATATAGGTGTGAAAGCCGGTGTGTATCCCTGTCTTATCTTCATCGGTGTGGGAGCCATGACGGATTTCGGTCCGCTGATTGCCAATCCGAAATCATTGATCCTCGGAGCTGCTGCTCAAATTGGTATCTTTGTCACTTTCCTCTGCGCAAATGCGATGGGCTTTACCCCTGCAGAGGCAGGTTCGATCGGTATTATCGGTGGAGCAGATGGCCCGACGTCTATCTTTCTGACCAGTAAGTTAGCCCCGCATCTCTTGGGCCCGATCGCTATCGCGGCGTATAGCTACATGGCGTTGGTTCCGGTGATTCAACCGCCTATCATGCGTGCGCTCACGACGAAAGCGGAACGCGCGATCAAGATGGGTCAGTTGCGTCCTGTTTCCAAGACCGAGAAGATCGTTTTCCCGATCATAATCACCGCTATCGTAGCGCTCATCCTGCCGGATGCAGCTCCGCTGATCGGCTGTCTGATGCTCGGTAACTTGATGAAAGAGTGTGGAGTAGTGGATCGTCTATCCAAAACCGCGCAGAACGAGCTGATGAACATCGTAGTCATCTTCCTCGGTCTCTCGGTGGGTGCCACCGCTACAGCAGGCAGTTTCCTCAACCTCAAGACTTTAGGTATCCTCTCGATGGGTATCGTAGCCTTCGGTCTTGGTACCGCCGGTGGTGTGCTGCTGGCAAAGTTCATGAACCTCTTCCTCAAGGATAAGATCAACCCGCTGATTGGTTCTGCCGGTGTTTCCGCCGTTCCGATGGCTGCGCGTGTATCGCAGACTGTGGGACAAGAAGAGAACCCGTCGAACTTCCTGCTCATGCACGCCATGGGCCCGAACGTAGCCGGTGTAATCGGTTCTGCCGTTGCAGCTGGTGTCCTTCTGACGATGTTAGGATAATTCGTAATTTTTAATTTTTAATTTCTGAATGTCTAACCGACAAATTGGAACAACAGTACTGGTAATAGCCATGATCATCGTGGCTATTTCCGTATTGTTCACCAATAATCTGGCTCGCGCGCTTCAAAACGAAGAGCGTAAGAACATGTCCATCTGGGCAGACGCCACGCGACAACTCATTTTCGCAGAAGACGATGCAGACATTGATTTTGTGTCCTCTATCATCGAAAAGAATACCACGATCCCTGTTTATATCTGCGATTCAGAAGGGAATATATTAGCCTCCAGAAACGTAGATGAGAAGAAACTGAAGGCAAAGAAACTGAACGCCAAGCCTCATGGTCCTATTGAATTGAAGATCAACGAGGAAATGACGCAATATATTTACTGGGAAGACAGCAGCCTGTTGACTCGTCTAAGATATGTGCCTTATGCGCAGTTTCTGTTGATTTTTATCTTCATTGCCGTAGCAGTTATTACGATGCTTACAGGGCAAAAGAGTGAAGAAAACCGCCTTTGGGTGGGGCTCTCCAAAGAGACAGCTCATCAATTAGGTACGCCTATCTCATCGCTCAATGCGTGGCAGCAATTGCTTGCTGATGAATACCCGAACGATGAGTATGTACCGCAGATGAAGCGGGACATCGATCGTTTGCAGATGATTGCGGATCGTTTTCAGAAGATAGGCAGCGAACCGACGCTGCAAACAGAGAATCTCATCCCCGTGTTGCAAAACGCCGTGGCATACATGCGTGCACGCATATCTAATAGGATTACGATTGATGATGCCTGTCTCAATGGTGTTGATCGAACAGTGCTTCTCAATGCACCGCTCTTGCAGTGGGTTATTGAAAATCTGCTCAAAAACGCCGTAGATGCTATCTCCGGCAAAGGAACAATCACTTTGCATATCCATGAGAATGAGCACGATGTGATGCTTGACATTACCGATACGGGTAAAGGTATTGATAATAAAACCCAGCGTCGAATCTTCGAGCCGGGCTTTACTTCCAAAGATAGAGGGTGGGGTTTAGGCCTTCCACTCGCCAAACGTATCGTCGAGCAATATCATGGTGGCAAACTGCTGCTTAAGAGCTCGCAAGTTGGCGTCGGTACTACCTTCCGCATCGTTCTTAAAAAGCCCGAAAACAGTTGAGCCACTACCGCTCATACTCGCATAAAAGGCGCCTGCATCCAGCAGACGCTTTTTTATTGCCGCAATCTGAGGATGCAAAGGGAAGACCGTCGCTTCGAAGTCATTGATGAAAATATCTAGGTCTCCTAGGCTTCCTAGGTCTCCTAGTGCCCTTTCCTTTAGGGAAGGGATAGGGTAAGGCTTAATGCCCGAATAAGCTTCGCGGGTAGAAACGCCCTCATTCGGTTTGATGAGTACGATTCGGATACCATTTAAATCCAAGTCAATAGGGGTTAACTGATCGCCAATTCCTTCGGCATAACAAGGGGTGTTGTAGATAAAGAACGGACAATCAGCTCCTAAAGGTTTTACTTCTGCCGCGAGTTCCTCTTTCGTCAATCCTAATTCGAACAACTCATTAAGCGCGATCGCCATGTGTGCTGCATCGCTACTTCCTCCTCCTAAACCTGCTCCGAAAGGGATATTCTTCTTAAACCGCACAACTACAGCCCCGATTTGCGGGTACTTGGCTTTGAATAGATGATAACATTTCACTATCAAATTATCTTCCGCCGGACAATCCACGGCTATGCCTTCTTGACGGAAAATCAATCCATCATTGAGCGGCGTAGCCGCGCTCATTTCATCATTAATAACTACTTCCAGTTCATCGTGCAGTCCGTATATCGGTACAAAAACTGTTTCCAGATCGTGGTATCCGTCCGGACGTTTGCGTATCACACGCAAGCCTAAGTTAATTTTACAATTCGGATAGAGTATCATATTATTCAAAATTAGGAGCAATTAATTGTGTATCCCATGACGTAAAACGCAGCCGAACAGGCAATACATAGCGCATAATGCGTTCTTTGATTGAAGGAGCAGGATCGGGTATAATTGCGCGCGCAACTTGCTCAAAAGTCCGGGCTTCCACAGCATAATAGCGCGAGTCCGTGGCTGTATATTCGGTAATGGTCCAATGGAACATATCCCCAATAATGGTGATTTGCATGGTTTGAGGATCATAGGAATCGATGCCTATATGTGTCATGGAGCCATCCGCACGAACCGCATAAAGCTGATTATCGTCACTCACAACCAAACCGACCAACTGCCGGTTAGCAGGCTCAATGGTGAAGAGTTGCTTATAGCCGGTGATTTTACAACCATCAGTTTTTATGGCTCTTACCCATGGTGTACCTTTGACCATTTTCAGTTGAAAGAGACGGTTCTGGCTATCGGTCAAAAGAAAACCATTGTCATAATCCTTGCGGGTTGAACCATTCCCCCAGATGAGTTGTACTGGGAAGACAAATCCGTACTTTTCCAACTCTCGCGAGAAACTGAGTGACTTCGCCTTATTGACCGTATTCGTTTCACAATCAATAAATTCTATACCTTTGTCGGTCAAACGGAAGACATCCGGCGGAAGTTGCAGATCCACACGTCCTGAAGCAGATTCTAATAGCGTATATAAGCCCACTGCCGGCTTATTGAGTTGTTTGGGTGAGGTCTTGAAATGGAACGCATTCTGCTGAATCAGTTTAGGGGTTAAAGCCACTCTAAACAGCGAATCAGGCAGCCGTCCTTCAGCTACTAATTGCCGAAAAGCAAAGAGTGGCAAGAGACTATCGGCTTCGTTTTTTGTAAATGTATTTCCTTTAAAATCAGTGTATTGAACTTGTTTGTTGATGGTTTCAAACTGAATGAATGAACTGTCCAGACAGGAGTAAACGACAAATGGTGTGCGGCTGGTGTTGGGGGCTGCCAAACGATAGAGCGCCGGAAGAAGCCAAACGCACACGATGATTCCCAAACCGATGATGAGGTATTGGATAGTTGCTATTTTCGATTGTTTTGTCCTCATTGTTTGCCAAGTTTAAAACGATAAATACTATAAAGGGGCAGACAGGCGGTACAAAGAAGTAGCCCGATCAGCCAAGGAAACATCTGAATATAGCAAGCCGGTTGGGTGGTCAGAAAACAGAGTGCTACCAACGGAGCACCGATCAGCACATCTACGCACCGTATTTTCCATTGCGGCTCCAAAACCCACCATGATACGATATTATAGCCGATAAGTCCACCTAAATACCATGGTAAGCAAGTCAAGAATGTACGCCAAACTAACTCGCGGGGCAGCCAGATTTGTCCGACACCGGCTAATAACGCTGCATCTAATCCAAAGAGCACACAAAGTCCGATAATGCTGCATCCCAACATTGCACCGATGCTGAGATGATTGTCAATGGGCAGATGAAGCGTTAGACGAATCCGTTTGGCTTGCATCTCCGGCAACCATTGACAGAGCGCAAGACACACACCGGTGATGAGCGGTAAGTACGTTAACTGATTGATCATCAGTACATCACGACCGATCATAGTAGCCCAAGTCTCCACCACACCGGAGGAGAGCAGGGTAGAACGAAGCGATAACAACAGATAGCCGATAAGAGCTATATGTACCACCACTGCGAGTCCCCAAAAGAGCCGCAGTTTGAGCCATTCCTTATAAAATATAGCACGTAACATCCTCAATTATCAATTATCAATTATCAATTATCAATTACGTTAGTACTTGCCGGTTAAATCAATAAAGGTGTCCTCCAACGTCTTCTCCGGCGTAATGAGCTCAGAGACCGGACATTGCTTCAAGATCTTACCGTAATCCATTATAATACAATCATCTACGAGTCTTTCCAAATCTTGAATGATATGTGAAGTGAGAAAAACCGTCTTCTCTCCACGCTTGCAGAAATCCCGCAAATACTCCACAAAAAGTCGTCTGTAACCGGGGTCAAGTCCTAATGAGAAATCATCTAGTATCAATAATTCCGGATCTTGCGCCATCAATAATCCCAAAGCTACCTGACTTCGTTGACCATTGGACATCTGGCTAAGTATCTGATAATCTTTTACTTTCAGTAATCGCATCAGTTCATAGTATGCCTCTTTGTTCCATTTCGGGAAGAAAGGGGCGTAGAACCGTTCGATTTGCGCGATGGTCATAAACGGGTATTGGACATGCCCTTCCAGCAATAATCCTATACGCGCGCGCTCTTTAGAAGGCATCGTGCGCGTATCGTAGCCCAACAAACGGCAGGTTCCCGAGTGCGGCTGAATAAAGCCGGAGAGGATATTGATGGTAGTGGTCTTACCCGTTCCGTTCTTACCCAACAAGCCTAAAATGCGTCCGCGGGGTACTGAAAAAGACAAGTCTTCATAAATCAGCCTCTTCCCGTAATAATGGGTCACATGATCGTATTCAATCAAATTCGTCAACATGGTGTGTTTTAAAATCGAGTGCAAAGGTACGAAAAATATTGCACATAATCAAGCAAAAAATGAATTTTCCCAATTTTTAGGGATTGTGTATGTCCAAAAAATGCAGTAATTTTGCACCGTGAAAAAATGGGTTATAATACTATTGGTCAATATCCCGGTGCTTTTGCAGGCATCGGGTGTTGATTCTTTAGCCTTAGACAGCGCTCAATTGGCGCTTTTAGACAGCCTTACCAGGTCCTTTACCTTGCAGGAAGTGGTGGTGACAGCCGAGGAGTCCACAGGGAAGAGTAGTGCTTCGGTGATCAATAAAGAAGCGATGCAACACCTTCAACCCTCTTCTTTCACCGATATCTTGCAGACCCTTCCGGGAGCTACGACCAAGGATCCCGATCTGACACATGCTAACACGATTCGTCTGCGCGAGGCGAGCAACGGAGCCTCTTCCGGTGACTACGACGCATCTTCCTTGGGAACCTCATTTGTCATTGATGGCGCGCCCTTGAGCACCGATGCAAATATGCAGTATTTACCTTCTGATAACAGCGGAGCGGACGCTAAACGAAACAGCGTCGGAGCCGGAGTGGATATGCGTACGATTTCCACCGATGATATTGAAAAAGTGGAGATTATCCGTGGTATTGCTTCTGCCGAGTATGGCGATGTGACATCCGGCGTGGTGAAGATTGAGCGAACAGCCAAACCAACTCCGTGGCGTGCGCGATTTAAGGCGGACGGATTCAGTAAGTTACTCTTTTTTGGCAAGGGTTTGGGATGGAATAACAACCAAACCGTTCTCAATTTCGGTATCGATTATCTGAATGCGAAAGCTGATCCGACGAATACGTTGGAGAATTACCAGCGTATCACAGCATCTGTGCGTTTGCAGCAGAATTGGAATGCGGATGCTGTTGTAATCAAATGGCAGAGTAACTGGGATTATACCGGCAGTATTGACAATGAGAAGATAGATCCGGACATCCATAAAAACCGCGAGGATAGTTATCGCAGCACGTACCATAAATGGGGTTGGTCCAACACGCTTCATCTGCATCAACCGGCCGTTGAATGGTATCAGTTGAGCGTGCAAGCGAATATTTCCGGAGAGGTGGATCGCATTGATCAGACGCGCTTGGTACAACTGACAACTCCCAAGAATCCTGCAATAGATAATATGCAGGAAGGTGAAGCGACCGTCTCGCTTCTTCCTTACAAATATACGGCGAAGCACACGGTGGAAGGTCTGCCGTTCAATGTATTCATTCGCCCAAAAGCGGAGTTCTTTTTTGACACTTGGCGCCTGAATCACAAAGCCAATATCGGTCTCGAATGGCGGTATTCCAAGAACTTCGGCAGGGGTCAGATATACGATCTCTCACGCCCGTTGAATTACTCATCTACTCTTCGTCCGCGCGCTTATTATGACATTCCTGCTACAAACCAACTCTCTTGGTATATTCAGGATGATATCAGTTTTCCTATTCACGAACGCTTGTCGATGGATTTGAATATAGGTCTTCGCGGAGTTTCGATGCTTGGTTTAGGAAGGGTTTATGCGATAGATGGCAAATGCTATTTGGACCCGCGAGCGAACTTGACACTCAATTTTCCGATCTCCAAAGGTAAAGTGTTTGTGTCGGGTGGAATAGGGCTACATACCAAGATGCCGACACTCTTGCAACTATCGCCGAACTTGCTCTATATGGACTTGCAGGCACCCGATGTTCCTATTGCGCCGACTGACGAGACCATGCAGATATATACGCATATCATCAATCCCACGAACTATGATTTATTACCGGCGCGCAACCTCAAATGGGAAGTGCGAGCGGGACTTGACATCAACAAACATAAGCTCTCAATCACTTATTTCGAGGAGGATATGAAGGATGCTTTCCGTTCGCTCATGCAGGTTGAAGCGTTCCGATACACGATTAACGATCGCGAATATGACAGGCTCTTGACTTATTCCACCGCCCGTAACGGCAGCCATATTCACAAGCAAGGCATTGAGTGGCAATACCAATCGCCGCGTATTCCGGTTATCTGCACGCGTTTTACCATCAATGGAGCATGGCTTAGAACGACTTACAGCAACAGTGAACAGATGTTTTCCACTGAGAAAACGCCCGGCATCGTGGACGGTGTCAATGTGCAGGACCACTACATCGGATTATATAATTGGACCGAAGGCTACATCCGCGAGAGCCTGAATAGCAATCTGGTAGCCGATGTCTATATCCCGAAAATCGGTTTGGTGGTTAGTGCGACGCTGGAAGCTACAATCTTCACTGCCTCCAAGACCCTCAAGAAGAATGGAACACCGGTTTCGTATATTGCCTCGTCGGACGGCTTGTTACATCAATATGATGCTTTAGCAGCGCAAGATCCGGTTCTCAAGACCCTCATCTTCGATTATAATCTCGGTCAGTTTGTCCGCCGTACGGTGCCTTTTGAGGGGTATCTCAACTTGCGGGTGCAAAAAGACATCACTCGTTTTGCCTCTATTGCGCTCTATGTCAATCGGTTATTGGATATTCTGCCGGATTACACTGTTAGTGGGGGGGATGGCAATCCCGTAGTTATTCATCGTTCGGCAAGTCCGTATTTTGGAATGGAAATAAACTTACATATATGATTAAGAAACAACTATATTACATCTTTATCGCTCTTTGCCTCATCTCTTGTGAGCAGTCCTCGCTGCAAGACACAGCGCGTATGACCATCTCCCTGAAGGCGGAAGGCATTACTACGATCTCCGATCTGTCCGTCACGGCGCATGATATCAATATGAACCGCGATTATACAGACACCACGTTGACCATGACCCTTCCTTTGGGATATTATGATTTGGCAGTTATAGCTAAGGGAGACGGACAGCCTATTCGCGCATATAAACGCGGCATTGCACTCACCGAAAACATTTCCGTTCCGATGGAGGCGGATTTTGTAAGGGCTGGAGATGATCATTTTGTGTTGGCGGAGATCTTCTATACCGGAACAGAAACGCCGGAAGGCAAGCGTTATAATGGTGACAAGTACTTCGTCATTGTCAATAATTCCGCAGATACGCTCTCCGCGGATGGTCTGATTCTCATTGAGTCGGATCTCAACTCCGTGCAGAAATACAATATGGACAATGATTTTCGGTCTCGCTATTTCGCCGTGGATGCCATGTACCGCATTCCGGGAAAGGGCAACACCTATCGTGTAGCTCCCGGCGGAGCGCTCCTCATCGTGGATAACGCGATGGATCATACCGCCGCAAACCCCAATTCGTTTGACCTGAGCAATGCCGATTTTGAGTGGTATGACGTCTCTTCCAGCGCAGGTATAACCGATGTCGATAATCCGGCAGTAACGAATATGGACAAGCTCTATTGCTATACGTACACCATTTGGGTGCCTCATAACCAGGGACATAAATCCTTCGGTTTGGCGCGTTTCCCGGAAGGCATCACCGCTGAGCAATACTTCGCTACAGATTCACTTCATATCCGCTATCAGTACGAACTGGTCACTTCAGCCGGCACTTTCTCGCAATCTAAACAATCGTACGTTTTGCCCAACGAATGGATAGTGGACGCAGTGAACTTGTCCCCTTCGGAGACGTTCCAGTGGCTTCCTATCAGTGATCGCTTAGATGCAGGATATACGTATGTAGCCCCTACTGGAAGCGATGTAACGCGGTTTGGTAAGTCAGTTCGACGCAAGACAATCGGATTCCTCAACGGGCGTCGCGTATTGCAAGACACCAATAATTCCACCGACGATTTCGAGGTGACACCTAACGCAGATCCGTACTATTTCAAATGAATTTATTACTTGCCATATTAACAGCTTTGATCACCGATACAGCGCGCACGGACTTGACCATCTCCGGTCAGTTCGGGCAGGGAACATATGCCCTCGAGGGGACGCAGACAGGCTCTTTCTCCGTCCATGCGCAATCAGTCTATGATTTCAATGCCACCAGCCGTGTCTTCGGAGAAGCCTCCTATCAATGGTCGGACAGCAAACAAACGCGTGGAGTGGATAACGCCGATTATCGTTTGACAGCTCCGTATTGGACGACAGACACTATCGGCGGCGACTTGCGGCGGGAGATATATGCTTTCTATGGCGGTTATCGGATGTTGAAGAATCATCTTCTTTGGCATGCCGCGCTCTCCTTCCGGGCGGAACAGAGTTATCGAATGCGTGACCCGCGCGCGAAAAATAAGGTGTCGGATTTGCGGATTGAGGCGTCTGTCGGTTATCAATGGAAACGGTATGCGCTTTCTTTGCAGGTATATGGAGGACGATACAAACAGAATAACGAGATCCGTTTCTATTCCGAATTAGGCGAAACTACCATCTTCCATATGGCAAACGACACCGCCGCTTATGCGCGTTTTTCGGGAAATAACAAGATTGCCTATTACAGCGGTTACAGGGCCGGAGTGGGTCTCTCTCTCTTGCCCACGACAGGGTGGATGGCGGGTTTTCATTACGATTGGATCAAAATCACCAAAGAACTGACCATCAATACCCAAGTACCCATAACGCGACTGAATACGCATACCCTCACCGCACAATTAGGTTACGTGGCGCACTCTTGGCGCGTTTGGGCTTCCGCCTCGCTGGAACTAAAACGCGGAGAGCAGTTCCTCTATGGCGATAACGCCAATAACTACTACCAACTGCTGCTTATTGCGCCGAATTACCGCCGGAACTTCCTTTTGGCACATCTGTACGGCGATTATCGTTTGCCGCTTCCGATTGGAAATCTGCTCTTTGTGGGAATGGTTGATTATGATAGTTTCCGGACTCACACCGGCGAAACGATCCAACTGCAATACACGTTCCCTCTCAAAGGCAAGTACTCCTGGCTCGTGGGCACACAGGCTTCGCTGCATCAATACACACAAGCGCAAGCTTGGCAAATTAGGATACAAACAGGTTTAACTTTTTAATAATTTATCACAATGAAAAAGATTCTTTTTATCTTGGCAGCATCGTTGATGACGTTTACTGCCTGCAACAAACAACAGGCTCAGCCTGAAGTCGTTTATTCCGTAGATGAGGTCTATGCACAAGGCGAAAACTTGGTGGGTGACACGATTCTCGTAGAGGGTAACTGTCTGCATCTCTGCAAACATGGTGGCAAAAAAGCTTTCCTTCGTTCGTCTGAAGAGGGGGAGTTCATCCGCGCAAATGCGGTTGAGTTCGAGTCTTTTGCCGGTGAGTGCATCAACAATGAAGTGCGTGTTCGTGGTATTCTGCGCGCCATGGAAGTGCCGGTAGAGCAACCTAAAGTTGAGGCAGAGAGCGATGCTACACAACAGACTGCAACCGAAGAAGAGCATCACCATGAAGGCGAAGAAGCGTGTGGTGTTTGTTCGACCGTCAAGAAATACTACCTCGATGCCCTCTCCTATGAGATCATCGTTGCTGAGTAATTCTCGCTCAAACCATCTTTAAACAAATACGGCCCGCATCCCTGCGAGCCGTATTTGTTTTCTTATGGCATAAATGGATTGTTAGAATCCTAATACATTGTATTCACGTCCATTGTGACGGATAATCAACTGTCCGTTGCGGATGAACTTTGTACTTTGTACTTTGTCCCTTTGTACATCCTCAATTCCTTTCGTTTCCTCTTTCTCATTCAGCGTTGCAAGCACGCTATACCAGTTGGTCTTGTCTGCAAAATTGAAGGTCTCGCCTAATACCGTATAATCAGCGGTAGTACGTGCTCGGAGACCCAGAGCTACGTGTTTGCCGTCTGCGCTGCGTCCCACACAACTGATAGTGGAAGAACCACCGCCTTGACCCAGCGTGTCTGTGCTGACCAAGTTAAGGTTGCTGTCATAATGGAGTGCCATCTGCAGACCGTTCAATGTCTCGTGGTTAAAAGCTACATAACCATCTTTGGTCGGGAAAGCAGTTACCGTGATATTCAGCGCATTGTTAGCAGCGGGATGAACATCTGCATTGACAACAGAACCATCCGCCATGCTCATGACATATACAAGTCCATGATTGAAATTACCGGAAGTGGAAACGGTCTTCTCGCCAATAGTAATACTTCCCTTACTCAAACCGCCGCAAACGAAGATCTTGCCATCCTCAAATTTCGTCTGTTGGAATTGCAGAGCACCTGTAATCGGGTGGTATTGAATGTATTCGCGCTTCAGATCTTTGTCATAACGAGCAGCAAAAATACCTTTCTCAGAACCGTTGTTATAAGTTCCGGCCACATACAGTTTGCCGTTCTCATAGTGGAAACCCACCGGACGGTCAGAAACCAAATCATCGCTGTTGATTACCGCTCCGACATATGTCAAATCCTGGAATTGGTTATATTCCGGTTTGTATTTCAAGATAAAGGTATTGCAGTTGTCGCTCAAACTACCTTTGGTATTCCAAGCCTTACGCGGAGCAATCGAGTCATTCCAAACCGGCAGAAGAGTATCCGCTTGAGCGCCGGCTACATACAAATATCCATCTTCGCTCAATGCTGCTCCTGCCCAATTGAATGCTTCTTTACGTTTTACTAACTTGCCATCCACCAAAATCGAATCATAATTGGTGAAAGACATATTATTGCTGGCAACTACATTGCCGTTTTTGTCCAACAGGTTAATAAATCCCATATAAACACCCTTGCGTGTGCGGAATTTGTCCGCATAGATTGCACCTCCGTCTTCCGTTGCGAATACAGCCGTGTTGGATAAATCATAATCGCCGGTGGTGTCAGGACGTGCCCAAAGTAATTGTCCGTTAGCATCAATCTTTGCCAGGAACGAGTTGCGCATGTTCTTGAGCTGCATGTCCCCCTCGCGAGAACCCCATTTGGATGCGGTGGCTCCTTTATACGCATTTTCTCCAAATACCAAACCCGTTTCATTTGCACTCACTGTTTGATAAGAGGAGTGCAACAACAGGCTTCCGTCCGAATAGTACTCCAGATTGTACAACTGGCTTTGACCCTGAGTTGGATCGGCTTGTTCATCAACAAGCGTCTTGAGATAACCGGCCTCATAATTCTGGGCAAAACTCTGTGCGCCGACTAATAGCGCTGCAAAAAAGAAAATCTTTCTCATATGTTAATAAGTTTTTAAATAAGTGTTTGAAAAACAGTGCAAAATTACTACAATTTTCCTAAACACACAATCCCTAAAAATAGGGAAATTGCCTCCGGAATTTGCTCATATCGTATTTTTTTTGTAATTTTGCAGCGTTTTTAATAAAAACGCTATGTATAAGAGCAGTGATAAGATTTGCGATTTGATGTCGCAGGAAGAGGATGCCATCCAGATAATTAGCCGTTTTGGCTTGGCGATGGGAGTGGGAGAACAAACCATTGAACAGGTATGCGATACACATGGAGTGCACACGCAGACCTTTCTGTCGGTGGTGAACTATAAGCTGTTTAAAGTACGGCCTAATCCGGATACAATCGACATCCCCACATTACAGCGCTATCTGAAAAATGCGCATACCTATTTCCTGGATTTTCGGTTACCACGATTGCGCAGGGCGCTTATTGAAGCGATTATACCTGCCGATCCTTCTACCAAGATTCCGGGACTTATTCTGCGTTGTTATGATGAGTTTGTGGCGGAGATTCGTACCCATATTGAGCATGAAAATGCCGGTCTTTTTGAAGAACACGAGCACGATGACGAACGGATCACCGGCAAACTGACCGAGATTAAGAATCTCATCATTAAGTATTATCCCGGAGCGTCCTCCCGACAAACGGGAGAAGACCGTGTCCGTTCCGCCGAGGAGGGCTCAATTACGTATCTTCTCATTAGTGTCATGTCCGATTTATGGCACACCGAGCAAGATTTTGCGGACCATTGTGCGATTGAGGATAATATCTTGAGACCGGCACTCACGAAAATCCAACCTTCTGTTCATCATACACGTCAATTGACAGAAACAGAAGAACTATCCGATAGGGAAAAGGATGTGCTGATCCAACTCGTCCGAGGATTAAGTAATAAGGAGATTGCTGATGTGCTTTGTATATCTACACACACGGTCATCTCGCATCGCAAGAACATTACCCGCAAACTGAATATCCATTCTACGGCGGGTCTTACCATCTACGCTATCGTCAATAAACTGGTGGATCTCAATTCTCTGGAGTAGAACACACCTTATTTATTGATGCAGGCGCGCGTGCGTACCCGCATGTGCACAGGTGTAATATCGTGTTTTGGAGGAAGAATACTCTCCGGATGACTCAATGAATAAACGCAGGACAAAATCCTGCGCTTTTTCTTTTAATGTAAACAAATTCATTTTCATAATAGGTGTGGGTTTAACGGCAAAAGTTACTTTTATATCTTTTTCAAATCCGATGCAAAGGTACTACATTTTTGTGAATTATGCAAGAAAAAATTAAAGAATTATTTCACAATAAACGTGAATATATAACTGTTAATTTTATTCACAATTCTATTGTTTGCAAATAACAAAATCGAACCCTTTCATCGTCCTGATACATTGAACCACCATGACAGAGTAGAGTAGTCTCTCTATTGGTATATGTCGTATATTTCCGTCCTTTAATTCTCTTGAAAAACTATTTTATTTACTCTTAATTTGTATATGTAATTTGCTTATTATCAGCATTTATGAAGATTACTTAAAATCGTACTTTAATAATATTCCCTATAATCGAGAATCAAGCTGTTTTGATGTGAATTTAGTGATTTAATAATGCTTAACTGCCATATATTGTGCTATTTATTGTACTTACATAAAGTAAAACAACATGCGTTTTTGTTGGACTATCAGCAGGATAGCTGACATCTGGATGATTACTCTCTGAAATTGTTCCACGCCCTATTGCTAAATACATATATTCACAAAGTAAAATATTATAGAATTCACAAAATACAAAAATATTTTGCAGAAAAGTTTAAATATATTTGTGTATTTCACATTTATTTTGTACCTTTGCAGCAAATTTTAATAATAGTAAATAAATTTATGAGTGATAAAGAAAGAATAGAGAAAGTTATGAGTTCATTGGGACTCAATGCGCGCCAGTTTGCTGCTGAGATTCATATCCAGCCCGGTACAATCAGCAATATGATGGCGGGGCGTAATAATCCCAGCCTCGAAGTGATGAAGCGAATCATGGAGCGTTACCCGACCCTTAATCCGGAATGGCTTATTGCCGGAAGAGGCGTTATGTGGCGGACTGAACCGGGCAAAGACCCGGGACTGTTTGACGCTCAAGCACCGGATCCCCAAGAGAAAACTACGCGCACTAAAACAAAAGAAGAGCCGCAGATTCCTGCAGCTCCTCCTAAACAAATCAGCCGGATTGTGGTTTATTATACCGATAATACCTTTGAAGAGTTTTATACTAACAATCGTCAATAATTTTGAATCGTCAATAATCCTCAATCGTCAATCAATCGTACCTCGTCAATCGTCCAATCGTCAATAAAAAAGCACTCTTACTGGAGTGCTTTTTCAATTACTTCGCTGATATCATGCACGAAATGCAGATTCAGCCCTTTCAGATAGATGTCGTTGATCTCCGCGACATCTTTTCTATTGTCCTCGCAGAGGATGATGTCAGTTATTCCGGCGCGTTTGGCAGCGAGCAGTTTCTCCTTCACACCGCCGATAGGCAGCACTTTGCCGCGAAGCGTCATCTCGCCAGTCATAGCTATACGCGGTTTGACAAGACGTTTCGTAAACGCGCTCACTAAAGCAGTTGTAATCGTGATTCCGGCAGAAGGACCATCTTTTGGAATAGCGCCTTCCGGCACATGGATATGAACGGCTGTCTTCTCAAATACTTCCGGTTTGATACCCAATTCCTTAGCGTGCGCTTTGACGTAGCCGAGTGCCAAAGTGGCAGACTCCTTCATCACATCGCCGAGGTTTCCGGTTAGCGTAAGCGTCGGTGCTTTGCTCTGACTCAAACTCGTCTCAATGAAGAGAATCTCGCCGCCGACTTGTGTCCAAGCCAAACCGGTTACCACGCCCACATATTTGTTGGTTTCCCAAGCATCGCGGCTGAAACGTTTCTGACCGAGATAATTCCTCAGATCCTCTAAGGTCACCGTCACATTATATTCCTCACCGAGTGCCAGTTTGGTATCAACCTTACGGCAGATAGTAGCAATCTGTCTCTCCAAACTCCGCACACCCGACTCGCGCGTGTAATCATCTATTATATGTGCAAGAATATCTTTCTTGAACTTCAGCTGACTTGCTTTCAGACCGTGGTTCTTCAGTTCTTTCGGAATCAAATGCCGTTTGGCAATCTCCTCTTTCTCTTCCTGCAGATAACCGGTCATCTCGATCAGCTCCATTCGGTCCAATAACGGACGCGGAACGGTCTCCAGGCTATTAGCAGTCGCGATAAACAGCACTTTGCTCAAGTCATAATCGACATCCAGATAGTTGTCATGGAACGTGCTGTTCTGTTCCGGATCCAGCACTTCGAGCAATGCAGCTGTCGGGTCACCTTTGTAGTCCGCTCCGATCTTGTCTATCTCATCGAGCACAAAAACAGAATTGCTTGTGCCGCATTTTTTGATGTTATCAATAATCCTTCCTGGCAGCGCGCCGATATACGTTCTGCGGTGTCCGCGGATCTCCGCTTCGTCATGCAAACCGCCCAAAGAAATTCGTGCGTACTTGCGTCCTAAAGCTTCCGCTACGCTCTTTCCAAGACTCGTTTTGCCGACACCCGGAGGACCAAACAGACACAGAATAGGGGACTTCACAGGATTAGCTTCTTTGTCTTTTTTGCTGCGAAGTGATAATTGACGTTGTACAGCCAAGTATTCGACAATCCGCTCCTTCACTTTATCCAATCCGAAGTGATCTCTGTTCAGAACCTCCTGCGCGTGCTGCATGTCGTAGTTATCCTCGGAATAAACACCCCATGGCAACTCCAACATCGTCTCCAAATAATCCAGTTGGGTGGAGTAGTCAGGAGAGTGCATGTGCATATGCTCAAGCCGTTTGAGCTCTTTCTCAAACTGCGTTCCCACCGCTTCAGACCAAGCTTTGTCTTTCGCACGCTCGCGCAGTTCCTTTATGGTCTGTTCGTTGCTGTCTTCGTCGCCAAGGTCCTTTTTGATGGTCTCCATCTCCTGTTGCAGGAAATACTCACGCTGCCGCTGATCGATCTTCTCAGCCGTACGACGACGCACATCCGCCTTGATAATCAACTCGTCCAGGTCTTTCTGGAGAATCGTCAACAAAGCTTCCGCGCGTTCGGTCAACGAATGAATCTCCAGCAGTCCTTGTTTGGCTTCGGTCGGCATGTGGTAGATCGCGCACACATAATTGACGAGGGTGGGGGTACTATTGATGGTTCGAATAGCGCTCTCCAAACCTGTCGTGTTACCGTCTTGCTCGCTGAGGATCTTCAAAACGGTCTCTTTGATGTTCTCGACGGTCGCTTTGAACTGCTTGTCGTTCTTGAGAGGCATATGTTCTTCCACCTCCAAAGCGTGCGCTTGGAGAACCCCGTTTTCCTCGTACATATCCAAGGCTTGTACACGCTGAAGACCCTCAAAAACAGCCATCATCGTGTCTCTTCCCATCTCCGGAACGGGTACAACCTGAATCACTCGAGCCAAAACACCAAGCGTAAACAGCTGATCTTCAGCCAGTAACTCTTTTGGTTCTTTGCTCACTTTGCCGTCTTTCTGTGTCAGCAGCAATAACGGCCGGTTTTCTTTCTCCGCCGCCTTGATCAACTTCAAGCTGCTTTTCTTGGACACCGCAATCGGCAGCAGTACTCCCGGAAAGACCACATTGTTCTTTATCGGCAGCACATTGTAAAACGTCTGTTCTATCTGATAATTATCTTCCATATTCTTTTTTATTATTGTCTTTTTTCCGTATCTTTCTTCGTTCTGTTCGCGGGACTTCAGTTCCGCGTCTTTTCGTATTCTGTCTTTCTTTCTTCGTCCTGTTTGCGGGACTTCAGTTCCGCGTCTTTTCGTATTCTGTCTTCATCTATTAGCCCGGCATTTTATGCCGATTTCCTCTTTCCTTATTTATAATAGGGAGTGATTCATGTAAAATTCTATTTTACATAATCCCGATTAGGTTTGTATTGATATAGTTCTTCACATAACCATTGTACAACAATTATGCCATCATTCAATTCTGCCATTATATCTGCCATTATGTCAGTTTCGTTTTGTCGTGTGCCCTGTGCGTGAGCGCAGAGTTTGTCTGTTTCGTTGATTCGTATGTCTATTCCCCCGCATTGAATGCGGGTTGGCCCTGCTCTTTCATTTCCTTCAGGATTACCATTCGCACGAACACCGGAAACATCCCGTATATCTTTACCTTTTCTTCTCCTTGCTTCAAAAACGGATCGCCTCCGCCTTTAAACTGTGCATTCCATCTTTCCCGTAACTCAGCATATCTCGGATGATTTTTGTCACGAATTATTTTGCTTGCTTCTCGGCAAACATCCTTCCAAATTTTCGCCTGAGCCGATTCTGCCTCAGTACGCGGACTTTGTTTGTAATCCCTGCTCCTTCTTTTGAAAATCTCCTGCGGTCCCACTTTGATAACTCTTCCGCTATCATCTTTCCATTTCTTAAAACGAGCCTGAAATCCTGAATAACCGGCAAGTTTGCCTCGCAAACTCTCTATACCCGGACTCAATTCTGCTTGTGCCATATTACCTCCCTATTTTACATAATTCTTTAGTTCTTCTTTAGTTCTTTTTTAGTTCATCTTTGGTTCTTATTTAGTTCATCTTTAGTTCTTTAGCTTATTTTTCAGTAATATTTAACCACGTATTTGCTACGTGGTTATTTTTAGTGTTCCTAAAGGCTTATGCTTCGGAGAATTGGTCCTTCCCCACTCCACAGATGGGGCAAACCCAATCTTCCGGGAGTTCGTTAAACGCTTTGCCTTCTACGTTGGGGTCGTATTCGTACCCGCAAACGTCACAGATGTACTTTGCCATAGTTGTTAAATTTTTGTGAATAAGATTTTTCGGCTGCAAAGGTACTACAAATTTTGCATATATGCAAGCGTTCGGGTATTTTTTTGAAAAAAAGCGATTTATCGCGTTTTATTAGGATATAGGACGGTTATTGGGAGCTTGCTCACGGATAATCGTCCTATACCTAATAAGCATGGACCGAAGTACAACTTTTTCTGACATATGCAAATTTACATGGAAAAATATGAGATTTTTCGTTAAAGGGTTAAAGAGTTAAAATGGTTTTACTTTGTAAAACGTTAAAGGGTTAAGATGGTCACTGTGTGACGTTAAATGGTTTGTCGAAAATGAATAAAAGGGCTCAAAAAAAATAAAATAAATTGCATTTTTTAGTCTAAAAACTTTTTTATTTCAAATTTTTGTTGTAATTTGGTGCGCTGAAACCGAAAATAATTAACGTTTACATCTTACAATGGACATTATTAACACCATATTATCCAGTTTCTTTTAAAATTTGCACTATTGATAGTTGGATTACTTTATTGATTTTTTCTCTACAATACGTAAAAGATCATTTGCCCGTGGTGGGTAAATAAAAATTAGGGTGAGGCACTGCCCCACCCTAAATGTTTTCTATTTTATTCGGTTAGTGTAAAAATAATCCACAAGATAGATACGATTATAATCTGTCTCAAAAGTTTTCGGTAATGTATATCCTCTTAACTCAGCATGTTCCTTTATAGGGAAAAAGACGACAAGGTAATACTCCTGTATAGACTGATTCTTTTCTAATGATTTATATTCTTTTAGTTTTCTCTCCTTATGTTGGATACATTCTAAGAGAAATTGCTCATTCAAGTCATCGTATATTACGACTGTATCTTGTCCTATAAAAGAACGATTTACACCTGGGTTTTCCTCTATCGTAACATCCGCTAAATATAAATGATTCTTCAGAGGCCGATGAAAGAATAATAGATCATCAAGTTCATCAAAGATTTGTTCTTTTTCTTTTTGAAAATTAATATCTGTCGGTATCGACAAATCATTAAAATATATTCCTATTTCATATCGTTTCTCCGATCGTTTATCAAGTCTCTCATCAATATATTCTTCAAGAATCTTATACAACGCATCTTCTGCTTCTTCATAAAGATGACTACTATACGTAACTACTTCAATGCCAATTTTAGGATCGTCAAGCGAAGGAAGAACTAAATCAGGACGGTCGCTATACATAGTTTTATTCGGCTCAAATCCCAATTCCTTGATAATCCGCGACGACTTATATAACTCGTCAATATGTTTAATCTCTTCTTTATTCATTTATAGCAAAGGCTTACATTCCTTTACACGTTATTTTTGTAATCAATAATCATTTTAATTAGTTCCATTTTGTCCGGTTCTATCTCAAAAATCTTATCAAGTAGAGGCTTAATTTTCCAACGTCTTTGCTTGCGTTCTTGACCAAGTTGCTTTTTCTTTATTGTTTCTTCGTTTCTATATTGTTCTTCATGATTTACCCACCGTAAATTTGTCACATCATTGTTTGCCGGATTACTATCTATATGATCTACTTCCGATTTGTTTTCCAGATTAGGAATAAATGCTTGTGCGACTAATCTATGTACTGCGTAATGATGCTTAATGCCATTATTATCTGTAATATAAACGTATCTATATCCATGAGTCAGATGCCCATAAATGATTTGGTTTGTCGCCTTTACATATACTCTTCCCTTGTCGCTGACTTGATGCGTGTTGCAATTTTCAATATCTGCCCAATTTTCACCCTCGATAGAATGTTTGTCTACTTTAGGAAGTTTTCCTCCAAATGCAACTATTAAATATCTGCGAATAGCTTTTGAGTCTCTATGGCGCTTATTGGCTATTTCATTAAGAGTGAGACCATTTTCGTAATCAGTTTTAAATGCAGTTATTTCGTTCTCACTAAAACGTTGTTTCTTCTTATCTCTTATTTTTCCCTGAGCACGCAGTTGCTTTGCGCATATACCGATTACATCTAAAGCTAATCCAAGTTTTTCCCTGATGATGATTGTGGCGGAAGAACTTTGATTGTTCTCCCATGTTTCAATAAAAAACTGCTCTTGTTCTTCTGTGAGAACAATTGGTGTTTTCCTTTCTGGTTTCATATTATTTTCTTTCTGCGCAAAACTTGCGCAAAAATACTATAAAAATTTGATATGTGCAAATTTACTGAAAAGAAAATGCGCGGCAATGTTAGTGCCACGCATAATGATTACCAATCGTCACCATCAGAAATCGAAATAATGCCATTTGCTACAATATTAGAGATTTCCTTGACATATTCGGGCATTTGATTTACATATCTGTCTGAATAACGTTTTAACTTATACGGACCTTTATGTGTGTACGATGGATATAACTCGTTGTAAGGGATTGTTTGTAGTGCCACGTTACCATTAGTCCACCAAAAACTCATAGTAGGGACCTTGGTCAAAACTTGGAATCTGCCATCTTTGCATTTAATGGTTACTATAAAGTCTGCGAAAACATTCCAACCGTACATCATTTCTTTTTCATATCCAAGGAAATAAGAGCCTTTCGTAATAATCGTGGCACTTTCCTTGTCATCAAAATCGATGCTGCATTTACTATTGGAATTAGGTCCTGCCCAATCGCTCAAAAATGTATGTGCACGAAGATAGAGTGCATTCTGCGAAATACCCTCTGCTTGCTGTACATACTTGTAAACGTAGATGCCATTTTCAAGTTCGGGTTCATTTGATTGTGCAAAGGCATATAGCCATGCGCAAATCGCGAATAATAATACAAATGTCTTTTTCATATTGTATAAAATTTTTAATTTAACTATTCTCCTTTTCTTTTTCTAATCGGATTTGCCAAAGTGTTTTGCCATTATAACTGAAATATTTAGGTCCTTGATATGCTCCGGAATGGTTCTGTTTCTCTTTGGGCAGATATGTACCGCAGAAAGCAGACAAGCTCCAAAGGCGTCCTTCGTATTCTATCTTATTCTCACCGGCTACTTTTAGTTTCCATCCGCGAGGATCAAAAACTACATAATCACCTATATTTAGATCAATCATGCTGAATGCGAAAGGTTTACGCGTTGTGTCTTTAGTCTCCTTTTTGGGATTAGGAGTTGATGTCGTTTCTACTTTTGGATAAATTTGTACCGGTTTCCCATCGATATACTGCATAATTATGGCATCATCAAAAGCTGTCGCCAAGTCCAAAAGAATATCAAGAGCTTGTGACGGAGTTACGTTAAAGAACTCTCTACTTTGACGAATGCGCAAATCAGTTAAACGGTCAATCTGCTTATGGATAATTTTTTCAATCTCAGCATATTTAACCGTTTGCATAGTTGCGTAAATGTCAAAAGGAAGTGGAACGGCTGTATTGTCCAATTCCTTTGAGCGTACATTAACAGGTCGACTACTTTTGCCTATTTTGACCCAATTGTCGCGAAAACTCTTGTTTGTAAGGATATAAACAAATCCCTTTTCTTGTTCCGGTTTCATACTTATGTCCATTTATTGTGCGTAATTAGATTGAAGATAGCGTTGAAGCAAATAATTAAGGACATGATCATCAAAAGTTTCAATCCATAACTTAGCAAAGTTGAGAATATCATCTTCGGTTATAAAACTAAAATCGAATTTGTCCGCTTTATTTCGATTGTAATAGTTTTGAATCATTAAAATATTCTCATCTTTTATTCCTTGTTTAAGTTTTTCAATCGTGGAATTACTCAGTACAAAGATTTGAATTTGAGACGATAACATATGATTACACCAAGCCGCCAGATTTCCTGCTATTTGTGAAATGGCATATTTATCATCGCGAAAACCCTCGCAGAAATATAACTCTTTGCCTGCTATTTTATTTCTTGTTCCCTCGTCAAAAGTATAGTGATGTTGATTAAAATGATCGAGTGTAAAATCAAGGTCTTTAATTACTTCATCGGAAGTAGAATAATCTTCCCAATTTTCACCTTGAAATATGCAATCCAAATCAGTTTGTGAGAGCCTTCTGATAGTAAAACCATCGTGCAAAAGTGTGTCCAATTTTGATATCTTTTCCGGATTTGGATTGTTTCCTATAAGCACAAATTTAGTGGCTCTTGAGATGGTATTATTTACCTCAGCTCCCCAGTTCTTTAGTAATTTTGAGAGTGTTTTTTTATCTAACGCAAAAGTGCCCGTGTATGCAACGCGCTTGTTATAGAACGGATTGTCTTTCAAATCTTTATTCGATAAAAACAAATTGTTTTCCATGTTGTTATATTGTATTAAAATTATCTGACATGATTTCTGTTACTTCTGCCTGCCCTAATGGACGAATATCGTAACCATTTTCAATAAGAGATTGCATTTTTGCCAGTTTAGAAGGACCGGCTTCACGACCTATTAAAACAAAGTTTGTCCGCTTTGAAATAGCAGTGTCTATATCCGCTCCAAGATACTTTAATTTCTGCGCGAGTTCTACTCTTTCAACATCAAACACTCCTGTGATTACTACTTTTTTATTGTAGAACGGATTGTTTGGATTAGCACAAGACAAGTCTTTTTTCAAGACATCTCCTTTGAGTTGTTGGTGTAGAACAAATTTTCTTCTTCGTTCTTCTTCGGGAATATAATTGCCTAATTTAGATAAATCTGGCTTTTTACCTTGCAAATAGAAACTATAGAATTGAGCACATCGTAATGAATCAAAGCCAGCATCATGGTGTTCGTCATCTTGTAAATCAAAAACCCAACAAAGTTTATCTAAAGACAATTGATAGATTTGGTAAGTGCAAATGAATTTTTTGATGTTATTATGCGGAATACGATAGTAATCTAAATTGGCGCGTAATACAGACTCATCAAAAGGAGCATTATGCGCAACAATCGGAAAGTTTTCGAACAGCTCTTTGTAATTCTGCCAAATGATATCAAAAGTAGAAGCATTTGAAGTTATTTCCGGCGTGATATGATGAATATTCATACAGCCTATTTCATATTTATTATCAGGTGGTTGTATATAATCAACCACAGTGCCTTTAATGACACCGTTTTCCACAATAGTGACCCCAATTTGGCAGGCCATTTTATTCGATGTTGCAGTTTCAAAATCAACAGCTATGAAATCTTGCATGGTTAGATATTTAGATTATTGTATACAAAAAGTGTAGTTTCTTATCGCGTTTAGCTTGAGGCGGCCTCGGATGGAAACCTCTATAGACCCATAAGAAACTACACAAAAGTAGTTACTACTAGGATCTATAAAGTCATCCCCTATAAGACAACTTGAGCAAATACGTCGTGTTTTATTTCCAATAGTTTCCGAGGCTCTTGGCTAAACGCGAAATAATAGTAATGCTTATTATTTTAATATGTTATTGCGCAACGCTTTACGCTTATTATTTTTCGGTTATAAAACCTTTTCGGCTGCAAAATTACAACTTTTTTCTGAATTACGCAAATAAAACTCTCTTTTTTTGAACAGACACAAAATAAATCTGCACTTGGGATGCAGATTTATTGTTTTGTAGAAGCCTGGGAGACTCTAAAGGAATGAGATTTCGAAGCGGCTAATTTCAAAGCGTGACAATTTGTCACTGTTTCATTCCCATCATCTTTCAAGCACTTTTTTGTAACTCTCCTATATGTTTATACCTTTAACAACTCTTCTATTTTTTGTAAAAGTTCGTAAGCTAACGGTTTTAAAGCCTCCAAATCTTCACGCGAGACATCATAGATAACATCGTAATCCGCCTTCTCTCGCATATTCTCCATGACGGCAATAAAATGACCAAACTTCGGATCAATAATGCCTGTTTTGATGAAATGCTGATGAAACTGCGCATTTGTGCCATGATGCGATTTTGATTGTATCCCATTCGCCACAAAAATAGCATGGATAGCATGAAAGACAGCGTAATAGAAACGATTGGCTGCAGCCGAAATGGATTCAATCTTCATCAATTGTTCTCCATCAGCAAGACATGCACGGCATTTATCTAAATGAAGCTGCGTCAAAACTTGTTTATCTTCGTTTGTCAGGCTCATACTAATACGATTTTTTCGTCCTCAACATTACAATAGAATGGAGTGAAATGGCGTTGCTCCCATTCTCGACGGGTATAAAGCATCGGATTTATCTCTTGACCTATCTGCCATCCCAGTTCTACAAACGGGTATGCGTACATGTCGTAATCCTGTAGTTGCTGTTTTTCTTTGTCCACCAATACCAGCAAATCCCAGTCGGAATCGGAGCGATTATCACCACGAGCCCGAGAACCATATAGCCATAGATTACTTCCTTCGGGAAGAATCTGCTTACCCATCATACTGATGCGTTGTATGGTTGCTGTTTTTGTCATAAAGGTTGTGATTTTGTACGTTCTTTGCAACTTACGGCTGCAAAATTACTACATTTTTTTGATATATGCAAATAAAACTCTCTTTTTTTGAACAGACACAAAAAAAATCTGCACTTGGGATGCAGATTTATTGTATTCCAGTGTTGTAGAGAGTGTTCATCCTCGCTATTCATCATACCGGTTTCATTTATAATCACCAAACAGCCTGTATCAGAGCGACAGTCATGAGACCGCAGGCGATGAGTTTGAGGATCGTACCAAAGAGGATGCCGACGAAACTACCCCAACCTGCTTTGAGGGCATCGTTGAGTTGTTTACCGCTGATCAGTTCGCCGATAACTGCTCCGACCAACGGACCCAAAATAACACCCATTGCGCCGAAAAACAATCCGACGAAAACACCTATTGTACTTCCCCATACTCCCCATTTCGTACCACCATAGTGTTTGGTTCCCCAAGCCGGTACTACATAATCCAACACAGAGATGATCACCACCACAATACCCCAAATGAGGAGGAACTGCCACGAGAAATGGATCTTTTCCGTCGCTTGTGCTATCCACAAACCGACATAGGCAATCGGTGTTCCCGGCAAACCGGGCACTATACAGCCAATCAGACCGATCAGCATCATAAGAAACGCTAAAACTATTAAAAAGATATTCATAAATCGTTGATATTAAGTTGCTTTGATAGTGATAATGTCCCGCAGGTCGGTGGTATATAGGGGCGATTTGTGCTCCGTTTTATAGACAGATTGTTGGGAAGTCATCTGGGAGCCAAGGATGATGGATCGTTTGCCAAGACGATCATCAATATGGTCAAGGACACGCTGGAGACGTTTTTCGCGGGAACGATCTTTGGTGTCAAACAGATCCGGCACAACAGCCGTTTCGGGGATGACCTTGAGCAAAACGACCCCAGCTTTTTTGTATAGAACTCCCGGTCTGTACGCCTTCCGAAAGGCATTCAGAGCATATGAAATCAACTCCTGCGTATTCGACGTAGCGACCGGAAGGGTAACCAATTCCGAGAGATAGTGCTGCTCAATATCCGTTCGGAAAGCCGAAGTATGGGCGTACACGTAGAGCTGCTGAGCCACCGAATTTTGAGTACGCAACTGACGAGCACAATGTGCACAGAAATTAGCGATTTGTTCCTCCAGAAGTGTCGGATCTGTAATGGCAGAAGCAAAAGTGCGAGAAGTAGTAATGGACTGCTTCGCAGGCAGTTGGGTGATATCTATTGCATCCTGTCCTCTTAATTCCTGCCATGTCAGCAGACCGGGTTTATTGAGTACATTACGGGCAAAAGTAGCTGTTTTGAGTGTAAAATCAAGGGCAGTATAGATTCCGGCATTTTGCAATTTGACTTTCGCCCGACGCCCTATTCCCCACACATCGCCTATCTCAAAAGAAGAAAGCGCCTTGAGTCGCTGCTCTTCCGTCCGTATCTCGCAAACACCGTGATAACCGGGGTATTGTTTGGCGTACTTGGATGCCACTTTAGCGAGCGTTTTGGAGGGGGCGATGCCGATAGAGACAGGGATCCCCACTCCACGCCGGATATCTTTCACCAGTTGCTCGCAGTACGATTTTTGCCTGTCTGCGGCGATATGGTCTATATTAAAGAAACACTCGTCAATGGAGTACTGATCAAAGCGAGAAGTACACCGCCGAATCATAGACATGACACGATCGGAGAGATCGCCATACAAAGAGAAATTCGAGGAGAAACATACCACCCCTTCTTTGTCCACAAGCGGTTTTATTTGGTAGAGCGGTACACCCATTTTGATGCCGAGCGCTTTGGCTTCGTTGGAGCGACTGACGACACAACCGTCATTGCCCGAGAGAACCACAACGGGTTTGCCCTCCAAATCAGGACGGAAAACACGTTCGCAAGAGACGAAGAAATTATTGCAATCGGCGAGAGCAAACATGGTAAGGGTGATAGGTTATGGGTGATAGATTATAGTCTTGTCCTATGAATTGCATATGTCACGACTCCCCATACTTGGAAATTACTCTCCGCTGAGACACGAATAGGTTGAAAATCAGGATTATGAGGAATCAGCCAAGCGCTTTGTTCATCCTCATCCATTTTGAACTCCTTGAGCGTGTATTCGCCATCAATATAAGCTACGATGAAATCGCCGTTTTGGGGCTCAAGACTCCGATCCACAACTACAATATCCCCATCGAGAATGCCGGCATCGCGCATCGAGTCGCCCTGCACATGGGCATAGAAAGTGGTCTCGGGGTGAGGGGTCATCTCACGAGCGAGGTTGATACGTTCACCTGCATGGTCAGCAGCAGGCGAAGGAAAACCGGCATGTATCGATTCCGCAAACTCAAGCGCTAACTCCGCTTGCTCCGAATCCGTTATGTTTATCAGTTTAGCCATGAAATTTGAATTTCTTTAGTTTTAATATGTTTCTTACTCTGCCTTGCGTAAACGTTTTGGGAGAAAACCTATCTAATTCGTTGCAAAGGTACAACAAAAATTTGAAATATACAAATTTATTCTTTTTTTTTAGCATCCAATGCCTCAAAAATACAAAAGGTGAGGCATAGCCTCACCCTAAGTAAATTTTAAAAAATGGACATCATAATTTTGCTGCTGCTTCAGCACGTAATTGATGTGATTTTGTATGCATTGAATTAAGCAAAATCTTAAATGTTAATTTAGAGCATAACCAAGCACAAATCCATACGAGAAGTGTAATCCAGCAAGCTTTCCAGCTTACCATGAACCACAAAACAATAGCCAAAATCCAGCTCCATTTCAATACTTTCTCAATAGTTTTAAATAATCTATCTTTCTTAAGTTGTTCTTCATCTTGAGGATTTGTATAGCTATGATTTACACCCAGACCATCCATAATGAAGTAGTATTGTTGATCTTTGTAAGTATAGTAAACGAACCAGAAAGGTGCCATTACGAAACGCCCTTCCGTTTTGAGATCGTAGTTTGAGGTACATCTAAAATCTTTTATTTTTTGTCCATTGAGTTGCTCACTTGCACTTTCAGAAGCCAAATCATCAACCAATGTTTGTCCCCATTTGTTCCACACAAGATCTGAATCAGCATTAAGAGCTATTGTCTGCAAATCTTTATCGGTGTCCAAGTTTAACAATTCAGGGCTATATGCCTTTGAATCTTGCACACTATATGGGAATCTCATAGCGAACTGCTTTAATTCTTCAGGAATCTCGTTGCCCTCATAAGCGAGGCACATAAATGAGAATAATCCGTTGCTAACACCATTTGCCGGATGGTATTTTGTTACAGTTCTAACCTTTACGTCATCACTAAACGTAGATTTACCAACCTCTTGCGTCTCATAACCAACTTGACAGTTCCAAGAAGCCTGATATTTGCCTTCATATAAATACATGGGCAAATAAGCCTTAACCACATTGTCCGGCTGAATATGTTCAAAAATATCTACCGGTACGAAATTTGTGTCCACCAACGCAGCAACCAAATGTTGTTCAAATTCCTCTTGAGTGGTTTTAAAAGGAATGATGCGCTCTGGAATAGGGATCTTCTTGGCAGTAATAAGTGGGTTAAATGCCTTATTGTGGCAATAAGGACATTCTACTTCTGCCTGAAAAGGACTAAAAGAGGTGATTACTCTTCCGCAACTTGGACATTTGACCTGTTGCAATTCTAATGTTTCAGCCATAAATAATACAATTTAGGGATTAATTAATGATTAAATTTTAGAGTCGTATTTCGCTCATCTATTTTCTTATTTAATTTAGTTGTGAGATTACTGATTGTTTCATCGTCGCCACTAACTGCAGCGCCATTAATCTCCGCAATATATATAGCAATCTCTTCTTCAATATCTTTAATTTCCTCACAAGAACGGATAGGACTTGCTTGTAGCTTTAAGCAACTTTTATCAATCTTTGCATATAATTCCGGTTTATCTGTAAACTCTTTTTGAATATTTTTCAGTTGGAGCGTGAGCATTTTTATACGAGTTGAATAGGCTTTTTGCTCTTCAATACTCTGATTTATATTATTATTTGTAATATAGGTCAATAAAAACCAAAAAACAAAGATAATACATAAAAGAGCTTGAACTATAAGCGGCCATCTATAATCAACAGGGTTAACCCAAATACATATAACTCCCGGAATAAGTTCAAGGAAAAGATACCAACCACTGATATACCATAATGATGCTCGATTGGACATAAATTTGCCGCTATTGGCAAAAAGCGGTGTCATTATAAGGCACAAATAAGCAAGATTACAGAATCCAAAACTAATCCATCTGGTTAAACTATTCTCTGTTCCAAAAAGGATAAAAAACAGAGAATCAACTACTGCAATTGGCAAAACAGATAGAATAAATTTAGCAAAAAAGTTTTTCATATTACATCATTTTTTTTAAGATTTCATTTTTAACATTATCATATTCCGCTTGTTCTATCAGTCCTGCATCCAACATTTTTTTTAGTTTTGCTAATTTTTCCATTGGATCTTCTGTCGGTTCTTCGGTTTGAGATGGTTGTCCAAAACGTGAAGATCCTCCTTGTTGATATGTGGGCATTTGCGGCTGTTGTGTTGATTGCATTGGTGCGAATACAGAGCGCGCAATATCACCCATTACACTTCCAGCAGCCATTCCCATACCAATTCCGGCTCCAGCAGAAGCAATGCCACCTGCGCCTTCATTAACTGAAAGATTTTTAAGAATTTTCATGCCTTGAATCTGGTTATATCGATCGCCTTGCATATTCAATTCATCCAGGTCTCCTAAACTCTCTGCCCTGCGCGTTCCTCGTTGAAGTTTGAGGACTTGCAATTCTTCCATATTGAGAACAGAAATTTGCTCAATGGAGAAATTCGTCAACATAAAACCATATTGGTTGAATTGCTGAGATAATACAGGACTAACCTGTTGCGCAATCTGTGGACGTTGAGCTAACATAAACTCAATATCTTGCTGACTGGTCGCCAAAATTTGCTGCATGCTGTTTTGGATGACGCTCATGTACTGCGCGCCTATCTGCTCATATAATGTATCTGAATTGTATTCAGTCACATTTCCGGCCAATGAATTAATAAATAACATTGGATCAGCCATGCGCAAGCGGAACTGTCCGTTAGCAGCAATCATCAAATTTATACCATAGAGAGGATCAGACACTACAATTGGCGAACTCGTTCCCCAGTTACATGTAATTTCTGCGGTTCTAAACCAGTGTATACGGCAGTTGAAAGTGCTAACACCGCCAGTCATCGCATTTAAGATACGACCGATAAAAGGATAGTTCTCCGTGGTAAGACTATAAGGTCCCCCATTGGTGAATTGCTCAATAAACTCACCGTTCTTCTCAAAAATAGCTTCTTCTCCGGGATGAACGGTTAATGTACTACCGGTGTTAAAATCTTCACGGATGTCGCGCCAATAAAAAGAATGGATGTCTTGCGAGTCCAAATGAAGAGACTCAGCAAAATTTTTTGACCCTCCGGCAAAATTCGCCTCATTAGGGTTGCGATGAAATAATCCCATAATATATTTAATTTATAAATTAATTACTTTACCTTCCGTCTCTTCCCCTATACCGCATATAAGGGTTGATATTTCTTTTTTCAACTGAAGTAGAATCAGAATTCGAAGAAATGCCACGTTTCTCTCTTATAATATCCTGTAATGAACGTTCCTGCTGTTCTTTAGTCTCTTCCTCTTGACGTTGTTGTTCAGCTAATTCTTCCTCTTGACGTTGTTGTTCAGCTAATTCTTCCTCTTGACGACGTTGTTGTTCAGCTAACTCTTCCTCTTGACGTTGTTGTTCAGCTAACTCTTCCTCTTGACGTTGTTGTTCAGCTAACTCTTCCTCTTGACGTTGTTGAGTCTCTTGTTCTTCTCTTTCCTCTTCCTCGTAACGTTCTTCATCTATTTCGTTTTGTCTCTTTAGATTAGCTTTTCCTTCCAGATTTGCACGTTCTGTCTCTTCAGCCTGTTCGTCTTTATAGAAATAATCAGTTTCATCATAATGAGAATCTTCGTAAGTAGCATTCGCGTCAAGTGAATCTCTAGTAGGGTCTCCCGAATTGCCATATGATTTGTCATCTCCGTACATATCTTCTCCTTCGCGCATTCCATAACGGTGGTCATCGTGGTCATCGTAATCATCATTAGCATCTACTTGATCTAATTCTTCATTATTTTCTGTCTCTGGTTTATCATCTGTAACGGCCGCTTTCCCATCTCCACCATCATAACTCTCTTGCTCCGTTATATTATCATTCCCTTCTTCTGTCAGTTCCAGTTCAGACTCTGCACTATCATCAATGCCTCGCAGACGATTTATCTTTTCTTGGTCCGATAATGAATCCCAATCAGAAGCATCTTGTATTCGCTCACCTTCTTGATTCTCGGTTAAAGACTCTTCTCCGTCAGTTGATTCCTCGGTGGAATCATTTCCTGCTGGATTTTCTTCCTCTATTTCAGGGGTTTCCTTAACAGGGTTATTATCGTTTGCGGGTTCTGGATATTCTAGTTCATCTGATTCGTTTGGGGTATCATCGACAGGTGGTTGCTCCGTTAACGATTCTTCTGAGTCTTTTGAAGTATCATCGAGAGGAGGTGAATCCGTTAGCGATTCATCTGATTCGTTTGGGGTATCATCGACAGGTGGTTGCTCCGTTAACGATTCTTCTGAGTCTTTTGGTGTATCATCAAGAGGAGGTGAATCCATTAGCGATTCATCTGAGTCTTTTGGAGTATCATCGGCAGGAGGTCCTTCGTCTATTTCAGGGGTGTCCTCAATAGGCTCATTATCATTTGCTGGTTCGGGTACATCTAACGAGTCACCGCCATCTTCATTAAACTCATCGTAAAGAGGATAATACTCAAATTTATACATAACATTACTCTTTTATTAAGGATTTATAAATAGTTTCATCAGAAATACGTATTTTTGTCTCGTATTTGACTTTACGCAACAAGTGTACTTTGACACATGAATATAGTTCGCGCGAAAATGGTTCATCGTTTAATTCGGCTCTGATCAAACTTTGCAATTTTTTAAATACTTCATTCAGTTTTTCGAATTCAGAGCAATTCACACCAAGATATTTTTTGTGGATTCTACGCGCTATTTCCTTAGCTAAAATTCTGCGCTCATATGTGCAGCATTTTTGGCAATATGGAGTATAGGCACATTCTGGATAAGGACGTAATTTATCCTGTTTATCATTCCAATAAGTTGATAGTTTTTTGATTCCTTCATCAGAAAGCGATATGCTAATATTGTTCGATAAACGATAATCTGGTGTAACAATCTCCTCCGGTTCGTCCAACCTATTGAAGAACAAGAATGCTTCTCCCGGTTTTAGTTTCGCTAAACGCGAGGTTTGAATATCTGTCATACTGGTTGAATCTGCCAGAATCTGCTTGTCTTCACCTTCCACAAGGCGGAATGCCACTTTGATATCCGTTAAAGCGACAATATCTATACCTACTTTTCGTGGAGACTGATCTGCAATGGCCAAACCAACACCATAACTACGTATCTCTGCTAACATTCGTTTAACAAGTCCTTGAGCAATCGCAGATGGATCTGCGGCTCCCTCGCCACCTTTAGAAGACGAATCTAAAAGAACGTGTGCTTCTTCCACTAAAATGAAATTTCGCAAACCGCCTTCGCCCACATAGTTGGCATTTACATATGAAAGGATGGATAATAGTAATAAAGCAATTATCAATGCTTTCTGATCAGAGTTTTCAATAGCTGCTAATTCAATGACGGTAGGTTTGGTCAAAATATCTTCGATAGGAATGGAGAAATAATTATCAAACAGATTTACTAAACTTTTAAGTCGCACAATACCTGCACGACCAATATTACGTGCATCTCCCGTATAGCCTATCTCATCGAAAGTTTCTTGGAAACATTTAATAAAGTCCGTTATATTGAAGATGCGACCTTTGTTATCCGTTGTATAAGTATCCAACCATCGGAAATCTGAATAGCAGTTATTAATAGTATCTTCAAATATCTTATCCAAAGGAGTAGACATGCTTACACCGGCAGCAAAAGCTGTCTTCAGAGTGCTTTTATATGTTTCTAAGCGTACGTTCTTTGGGGGAATAAACGGATTGAACACAAATGGAGAAATAAAATTTTTACCAGGAGTAAACACTTGCAAATCAGGAATACTCTGTACTAAGGCTCGGTATTCATTCTTAGCTGGCTCAATTACGAGGAACGGTATGTGATGATCTTTCCACAACCGGTCTAATAATCCGACACTAAACGTTGTCTTTCCAGACCCCGGAGTACCGACAATCAGCATGTGTTTAGCAAGATCCTTAAGTGTAAATCCTATCTTATCTTTACCCGCGGATGATTTCAATACACCAATTTCAATATCGCCGGCATTTATTAAATTTTGTGAGTATGTACGGGATGTTTTTGATGTTTCGTTAACTACCAAACCGGCAGAAATGCGGTCGCTTCCTATTGGCAAACGAAAGAACAAAGCAGCCTCATCAGCAGTAATTACATATGGTAGCCTATATAATGCAGGTGAAATTAATCCGGAAGTCCATATGTTTTGATTACGTTCTGCATTAATAAGCTGCTCATTCAAAACCCAAGGTAATGAGATAAAATCAGTTTTATTATTACATTTATTCTTTCCCAAATCAATAAACTTAAGATTTGGAGAGCTACTTTGCGAAGAATTTAATTGTCCTAGAACCCGAGAAGATACATTTGTTAGGGAAGAATCCAATCCGTAGATTAAAATATTATATGAAAATAATGCCCTAGCTTTATTGTCGGTGTAGTAACGATAGAGACTTGCAGCTCTACCAGCAGCAGAAATACTAACATTTGAACCCATATTCTGATCTTGAACGCCTTGGCTCAACATATTAACGTTTTGGTTAACACGACTTATTTCTGCAGCCTCATCTACATTGTAATAAGACGGAATCAATTGAAAAGAGACGGCACAATCTGGATTATTAATAAGCACACTAGAAATACGGCTTAAATCCTGATATTCAATTGGGAACAAATCAAAACCAAAGCATGCTGGGAAATAGGAGTTCTGCAGATCTTCTATACGCTCTTCTTTAACAATAGCCCTAATCGGATCTTGAGCAATTGAAGAAAATGATGCAAAAAAGTGATCACATTCTATTTCTTCTATATCGTATTTAGAAGAAGTTAAAGTAGCACTAGTAAGTGAGTAAAGAGTGTCTACTATATTTTTTACTTGTGATTCTGCAGTATGGATGGCTCTTAGTACCACATACAAATCAATTTTGGCTTTGTATGGTTGATTCACAACGGCTTCTGTCTTCCAAAGCAATTCCAATGCCATATCTCCGGCTTCGCCATTTTGTACACGACTTTTGTATTGCTGATAAACCTCAGAAAGGAGATTTGACATGTCACGCGCATATTCAACAATTATCCGCTCTGTTTCTTGAGAGGTCAATTCAGAGGTCGCCAATGTAGATATATGAGGAATTGATTTAATGGCGATAATGCGCACGCCTAAAAATTCTCCACTATTAATTTTTGTTATGTCCATTGTGTATTATTTTTATAAGGTATATATATAAAAAGCGCAGACCTCGTGCTGTTTACTCATGCACTGAGGCCTTCGCATTGCCTTAAAAGTCAAATAAACAACAGGAAACCTACGCCGATATGACATACCGCTTGCATGAATACAGCAAGACGGGGTAATAAGTCATACCCATAGGCATCTATTGGTTACTTTGTTTTGACTTTTAATCCGAAAATTGCGAAGTTTCAGTACATCATAACAAAGCGTCAATAAACGCTATTTCAATAAAATTTGAATCCCTCTTACCCTCTCCAATAGAAGATCGGCGTAGATAGAATTCCGAGAAATGCGTACACACAGATACACACACTGCGCATATGAGTTTACATTTCGGCTGCAAAGGTACTACATTTTTTTGATATATGCAAATAAATCTGCACTTTTGATGCAGATTTATTGATTTTAAGGATAATTTTAAGGATTATAAGAGACTTAATATTGCTGATAAAAAAAAATATTTATGGCATTATTAATACTCTATTTCTATTGGTCTTACAAAATATTATCTATTTAATAATTCGTATTATACAACAGCTTCTCATTATACATCAAAATGCCTTGGGCGTTGTAATACGCGGCATTATGACGGATGATGAGTTGACCGTTATGGAGATATTTGTGCGTGGAATGCGATAAGTCATCTGTCAATTGGTCTATTGATTGCCCCTGAGGGGTACCGATAGTGAGAACGGGTTGCAAATCGTCTGTACAATTACGCAACGCCGGCGATGCATATCCGGTGACATCAGTTAGAATCGATTGCAGCGGTACTTGCACAATATCCATGACAGTCGAAACAAAGAAATTCAGCGTCTCCTCATCCGCGCACTCTGCCATCATTTCTGCCATGAGCGCTTGTATGCCTGCCGGAAAATTCCGGGCAAACTCAGCTGCCTCAGGGTGAGTCAGCTCGTTTCCATCGGAATGCAGAAGATACATATTGATTATCAAAGTACCGAGATGTTTTTCAATAAGTTGCGTCAACTTTGCTTCGTCCGGCATGCAATTCTCCAATATCATCGCTATGCCGGTAGTAAAGATAGATTTCTTCAGTTTAGCAATGAGCGCTTCAGATTTGTTGATTGCTTTTTGTGCAATAACGGGCAGCAAATTACGCGTATGCTCAGCCATCCATTCACGGCTATAGGTATGCATGTCCGCTATCTCACCAAGCGATGTGATATAATCGGTTTGTACGCTTATCTGCGAGCGATCGGGCGAAAGAGTGAGCCAACGATAGGGGCAAGGATACGTAATGGGTGAACCGGTAGAGAGTTCAACGAGGCTGTCACCGGTGATAGAATCGCGCCATGTAGAGATACTATTAACATGGAAATGACCCGTTAGCACAAGATGCACCCCATGATGAGCCAACACACTGCGAACGGTATCGGCATTTGTCATACGCGCCGAGGATTCGAGGGTGCCTTTTCCGTCAAAATGGTCAATGAGCTGTCGATGGGTCATTGCAATGACGGTGTTTCCTTTCGCCACTGCCGCGTCGGCTTCTGCCGCCAGCCAATCTAATGACACACCGTCATAGAAAGCCAGCACAGTAAGTCCTTTAATAGGTTCAACTGCTGCGGGGGTAAAGCCGGATGTATTATCGTGGTTACCGGGGATGACGATGGATGGAATACCTGCTTGTTGCAAAGCCAGCAAAGAGTTGGAAACGAGCGTGTGTGCCTCGGGTTCTCCGTCACGCGTGAGGTCTCCGGGAATCAGCAGCAGATCCGGGTGATACTTTAGTGCCGTATCCATGAGTGTGTACCACATCGGTTCGCTCAAATCCAGCATCTTACGTTGTTTGATCATGTATGTGTCGAAATCAGGCTCGGCATCGATAACAGATTGCGGAGTGACATGAGGGTCAGCGATAACCATGATACGCTCTTGAGCTTTGGATTGCAAAAACAATGCACAAAGAGCAAGAATAAAAACATTTCTTTTCATATCTTATTGTATAGTAATAGTCACACGTCTATTGAGCGCACGTCCTTCTTCCGTATCGTTGGGTGCGACAGGTTGGGCATCTCCATAGCCGAAGGTAGTTATCAGTTCCGGTTTGCAGCCAAAAGCAATGAGTTGGCGTTTGACCGATTCTGCCCGAGCTTGCGAGAGTGCTTTGTTTGCCTCGGGTTGACCGATGTTGTCGGTATGTCCCGCAAGGCGTATCTTATATCCGTACGCTGCCACATATGCGGCTATACGCTTCAGTTCCGGTAGGGAGGCAGGCATGATGACATCGCTTGCGGTTTCAAAGAGCAGATTTTGGATGGCGATAGGTTCATTGCGTTTCATCACGGTAATGTTCTCCGGGCGTTTGTCTTCCGGTAGTGTCACGGCATATATATCATGTTTTCGCCCTTCTTTACGAGCAAAATAAGCAGTTGTACCATCAGCAGAGATCTTATACCAGCAGTCTCGTCCGGAGGTGTTGATATCCGGTCCCAGGTTCTCGGGCTCCGACCAGCAGTTCCAACAACTGTCCGCCAAACGTCGTGATACCCAGACGTCCAATTCACCCAATGAGCCCTCCCGATCAGAAGAGAAATAGAGGGTCTTCATATCGGGGTGTAAAAAGGGAGAACGCTCCATTCCTGCAGTATTAATAGCCGGGCCAATAGAATACGGTTTTTGCCATTGACCATTAGCATCACGCTCGGAAACAAAGATATTAAGCGAAGGCTTTTCTTCTCCCTCTGACGGATAATTGGCGGCAAAAAGGAGTGCGGAGCCATCGGCAGCTATCATTGCATCGGCTTGCCAGTTACCTAATTGCAGGTACTTCGGCAGAGGACGCGGTTCGGACCATCCATGAGGTGTGCGGATCGAGAAGCACATACGTCCTTCCACAAAGAGCAACATCGTTCGTCCGTCTCCGGAGAGCGAGGTGGGGGCTTCATTGCGATAGGGGTTGGAGAGTTCGGGCACACGACGTGCACTACTCCACTCGCCTGTTCTACGATCCCGCTGGGAAACATAGATATCTTCCGACGCCGAGCCATCCTCGCGATTAAGCCCCACGAAATAGAGGGTGTTATCATCGATGGTCAGCGTTGGTCCATATTCCTCCCCGATCTGCGTATTGACGGTGTTGGGCAATAGTTGCGGTTGGATGCTGTCCGCTGTGGTGAAACTGCAGAAAATGAGAATCAACAGCTGAGCCGCCATCACACGCAAGAAGGTAGTAAACGGACTAAGCGTTGCATAGCAAATAGCCGCCTGATTATTCTCGTTCGAAAGCGACTGAGCATACGGTAAAGCCATGGCACAAGTCATGGAGCCTACCATCAGACCCACCACATTGAAATAATTCATATGCAGCCATTTATAAGCGATGGTGCCTACGATCAACAGAGGAATGATGGTGATCAAGAATCCGTATCCGATCCATAGATATCCGCCATTGACTACCGTCGGCACAAAATCCTCGCCTACCGAGAGACCCAATGCTGCCAAGAACAAGGTCAGACCCACTTGACGCAGCATCATATTTGCCGATGTAGTAGAGAACGTCACCATGTTATAGTACGGTCCGTAATGACCGATCAAGATCGCTACAATCAGCGAACCGCCCACTAATCCAAGTTTGAAAGTCGTACCCATACCCGGAATCGGAATAGGCAACAGTCCGACGCAGATACCCAATACGATACCGAAGAAGACCGGTAACAAATGCGGTGCATCCAGACGTTTCAACTCGTTTCCGAAAGTGTCCGCTACGCGGCTTACATCATTCTTGTCTCCTACTACCATGATACGGTCGCCTAATTGGAGGATCATATCCGGTGTGGCAAGCAGATCGATACCGGCACGGTTGACACGCGTGATAGTAGCATGATACTGCTGACGCAGATTAAATGTACGGATACGTTTTCCGTTGCACTCAGGTCGGGTAACGGCTATACGGCGAGATATCAGGTGATTGGATTTCTCGCTCTGCACATGCAAGTCATAATCCTTGGTCTGACCTAATAATCGCAGCATAGGAATATATTGTTTCTCTGTCAGCACGCGCAGCGTATCGCCGTTTCGGAAGGTCGTTTGTTCGTTCACCAACTCATCCGATCCGTCGGGACGAATCACTCGGCTGACTACTATCTCTTTCACCGGACAGAGTTGTACCAACTCATCTATCGTCAACACATCCAACTGCGGATTATTGAGTGTTATATCCACACAAACAGGCTCTTCGGTCGTTTCTTTGGCTGCTTCTTTCAGTTGTGCCTCTTCTTGCGGCAGACTGATGCGGAATGCTTTGCGCACCAGTTCAAATGCCAAGATCAAACCCACTATACTAAGCGGATAAGCTACGGCATAACCGGTAGCAATAGTCGGTTCAATGGTACCTGTCAGATCTTGATAAGCCTGCTGAGCCGATGCCAACGAAGGAGTGGAAGTCACAGCTCCGGACATCACACCCGTCATAGTTGCCATATCGATACCCGTGACATAATGCAGTACGATCGTACACACACACGCCAACAGCACAATAGCCGCTGCTAACATATTCAGTTGCAATACCCCTCTTTTGAACGGCGAGAACGATGGACCAACTTGCAAACCAATTGAATAGACAAAGAGTATCAGACCAAAATCCTTGGCAAACTGTGCCACACTATGATCTATATTCACGCCTACGGAAGCCAAGGCGATACCCACAAAGAGCACCCACGTAACGCCCAGCGAGAAGCTTTTGATCTTCGCTTTCTCGCCAAGCCATAGGCCAATTGTCATCACTATGGTCAGCCACAAAAGGGACTGTGCGATGGAGGGATGAAACAAAAAGTCTTCTATTGAATTCATAACTTCTAACTTCTAACCTCTAACCTCTTAATCATTCCTACGAGGGCTTTCATGCAAGCACGGTCGGTTATTTGCTCACGCAGTTTGCCGAGATGGAAACATTCAGCGGTTGTTCCTTCCGGTGTTGCCCATGCTATCCAAACGGTGCCCACCGGCTTCTCTTTGCTGCCTCCGGTAGGTCCCGCTATGCCGCTTGTTGCGACAGTATAATCAGTTCCGATTTGTTTGCGAACAGACTCAGCCATCACGCGCACCACCTCTTCGCTTACAACGCCATGCGCCTTTATCATTTCTTCCGGCACTCCAAGAAGATGCTCCTTGACACTGTTGTCATAGCTTATGATAGAGCCAAAATAGAAAGCAGAACTTCCTGCATGTTTGTTAAGCAAGGAAGCTAATTTACCACCCGTACAGCTTTCTGCGGTAGCGATAGTAGCACCTCGCGCCTTCAGCAAATTGCCAACAATCATCTCTAACGGTTCATCCGTATCAGCTATCAGGTAATCCTTGGTCAGATCTTTAAGTCGGTCGAAATATTGCGTCATCTCTTCCTCGGTCAATTCACCATATGAAGAGAGCCGCAGACGAATAATACCGTCCTTCGGCAGATAAGCTAAATGGAGATACTCGGGTTTGGTATTCTCATATTCCTCCAAGAGAATCGCCAACGAACTCTCCGGAATCCCCGTCACCTGCAGCGTTTTATGAATAATTTTGAATTTTAAATTTTGAATTTTGAATTGAGAAATGTACGGCAGTATTTGCTCCTCCATCGCGATCTTCATCTCATACGGCACGCCGGGCATACAAGCGAGGATTTTGTCCTCCTTATGGAAGATCATCAGTGGAGCTGAACCTACTCTATTAGGCAGAATATCAGCATTTTGCGGTACTAACCACTGCGTAGCTGTCAAGCGGTTCAGCACATCCGGTCTCTCCTTATATAATTCGTGTATGTGCGCGCGAACGGAGGTGTCTTCAATCAGTTGGGTATCGAAATACTCGCAAAGAACCTGTTTGGTAATATCATCTTTGGTCGGTCCAAGTCCTCCGGTAGTGAGCACTATATCTGCTCTGCCGAACGCCTCGTTTAAAGCATTGATAATATGCTCACGGTCGTCATGCACAGACGTGATCTGGAAAAGTTCGATCCCGTTCTCATTGAGTTTTTGTGCCATCCAGGCAGAGTTTGTATCCACCACTTGCCCTATCAACAGTTCGTCTCCTATAGTAATTATTTCTGCGCGCATTGTTTTTTCCACTCTGATGCTGTTAGTTCTAATTCATCGTACCATGCTTGTCCGAATCGGCGTATCAACGGCTCTTTAAGGAACTGATAAAGAGGAAGATGCAGTTTTTTACCTTTGATACGGGCGCAATGACAAATATCCCACCGATGGTATTCCAAACCGATATATTCTCCTACTTTGGTCAAACGAATGGGATATAACGCACAGGAGATGGGCTTTATAACCCCACCCCGACCCTCCCCACAAAGGGAGGGAGCCCATTTCTCAATCAGGCAGTAACACCATCCGTTATGATCCGTACGAGCAAAGATACAATCTTTGCCATTGACGATGGAGAGCACCTGTTCACCGGAGGGGTCGAGGTAAGAAAGTCCTTGTTCCTCCACCACTTTGCGTGCCTCTTTGGTCATATGCGGCAGGAGTTCCGGCAGGATTGCCTCTATCTGTTTTAGTTCCTCATCCGTGACAGGACAACCAGCGTCCCCTTCGATACAGCAACAACCGCGACAAGTATCCAGGTCGCAGCAAAACTCTTTCTCAATTACATCGAGCGAGACAAGGGTATTATTTCCAATTACAAACATCCTTCCAAACAAATCTTGATGCCTAAGGCGATGAGTACTAATCCTCCCACCATTTCCATATTGATTTTCAGTTTACCGAAGAGCATTCCGAGCAGATATCCTCCCAAAGAGAAAATCGCAGTGATGGAGCCTATGGTGATAACTGATGGGATAAGCCATTCTGGATATGGGACGAAGAGCAATCCTGTAGCAAGGACGTCCACGCTGGTAGCGACAGCCAACATCAGCAGATAACGTATTTCCCAATGAGCAGTCTTACTACGTGATTCATCATGATGAAACGCCTCAAAGATCATCTTACCGCCCAGAAAACCCAGCAATACAAGTGCAATCCACGGGGCATAAGTACGCATAAAACAGACAAAGAGGTTTCCTGCGAAATAACCGACAACCGGCATGCTCATATGAAAGAAGCCGAAGATAGCCGCCATTAGCAATGCCTTCGGATGCCATTTATGTTGGTTAAGGCCTTGTACCGCCGATATGGCGAAGCAATCCATCGCCAGCCCGATAGCCATTATGATAATATTCGACCAATTCACAAAACTATTGACGATTTACAGATTTACGATTTACGATTGATTGACGATTTATGGTGGACAATCATCAATTTCTTCTGTATTTGTATCTGGCACCTGTTTTGCCTTTTGCAATGGAAGCCAGTTTATTACGTACAAAAGTCTTTCGGATGGGCGAAATACGATCCGTGAATACGTGCCCCTCCAAATGGTCATACTCGTGCTGCACGATACGCGCTTGGAAATCCGTAAAGGTCTCTTCATGTTCGTTGAAATCCTCATCCAGATAACGCAAAGTAACCGTTTTGGGGCGCACAACGTTCTCACTGATGCCCGGGAGAGAGAGACAACCCTCTGAATACGTGCATGTTTCTTCGGATGCTTCCAGTAACTCAGGGTTGATAAACGCCCTCTTGAAATCCTTGCACTCCGGATAATCTTCTGCCAGTTCGGAGCCATCCACTACAAATAACCGCCAAGGTTTACCCACTTGCGGAGCAGCCAAACCACAACCTTCAGCCTGGGTCAGCGTCTCATACATATCCGCAATGAACTGTTTCAGTTCCGGCGTGTTCTCAATTTCTTCAGCCTCTTTTCTCAGTACCGGCTGTCCGTACAAATATATTGGTAATATCATATTTATGATTTCAAATTTATGATTTCAAATTTATGATTTCAAATTTATAATTTATAATTAAGGTAATCTTCCAGTATGATACAAGCAGCAATTTTATCAACTACTGCTTTGTCTTGTCGGTCTTTTTTCTTCATTCCCATATTAATCATCGCTCTATGCGCCAAAACCGACGTAAAGCGCTCATCATACATAGTTATAGGTTTGTCCGGGAATTGTTTTTTGAATACTCCCATAAACGGTCGTATATAATTCATGCTCTCCGATTCGTCCCCGTTCATCTGTGTAGGATGACCGATAACCACCTCATCTACAGGTTCTTTTGCGAAGTATTCGGTCAACCAATTTATCAAATCTTTGGTCTCAATCGTAAGCAACGGATTAGCCGTTATGCGGAGAACATCCGTAACGGCTAATCCAGTTCGTTTACGACCGAAATCTATAGCGAGAATACGTCCCATTAGAGGTTATTGAGTTTTTCGCTAACAGCCTCATACTCAGCGTTCATATCGAAACGATAGTAGAGACCTTTGAGCGTCTGCAGATAAGAACGCTCTTCGGGAGCCATCTCATGTGCTTTTTCAAAGAACGGCAGTGATTTTTTGAAGACTGCGTTCATCTCATCAAGCGCTTTCTTGTACTCTTTGTTATCCGAGATCATAGCAGCAGCCTCGTTGAGTTTAACAGCTTGGTTGTAATATACACGCCCTTTACCAGCCATGGCATCTGCCATCTTGGGATCGAGAGCCAAAGCGTTATCGAAATCTTTCAACGCTTCCTCGTAGTTACCTTGGTTCTCATCGAGGTTACCTTTGATGAGATGATACTGTGCAACGTTCGGTTCACGCTCAATAGCGGTAGCGAGATAATTGATAGCCGTTTGCTCTTGACCAGAGAAGATATAGTAGTTGATCAGGTTCTGCAGGAACCACGGCTCTTGCGGGAAGCGAGCGATGGCATTCTGCAGCGTCTCAACGAACTTAACGGTATCTTTTACGTTTACGTACTCCTGATAGAGGAACTGGTTGGTAGAGATAGCCTCGTACTCACCATCCTTGAGTTGTTCCAAGAGCTCAATTGCCTCATGGTGCATCTCAGCCTGGATGGCAAAGATAGCAGCGTAGTATTTATACTGGGTATAAGTAGTATCACGCGGCATCTCTTTCTGCAATTTGCCATCCTGCATCATTGCCAGTTCAGGGATGTCAATATGCTTCTTGAAAGCCTTGTAAGCTCCTGCATAATCGCGACTTTCGTTGAGATGCACACCATACTTAATCAACTCCTGCCCTTTGTAGTACTCAAGCATCATCTTAGCCAGTTTACCACGCATTTTCGGGTCGGTAGGAACCATCACACCTTTCTTATTCGGAACCAATACTTGTGCCAATTCGTCCGCTTTGAGCCAGTATTCATAGCTCTCTTCTACGGCAGCTCCTTCCACAGCAATGTTAGCGGCTCCACCCATCATCTGGTTGTAGTTCTCACGCATAGCCTCTTTGTAACCGACCATACCTGCCCAGTAATAGGTCTCGGCCGTCGGTTCCTGATCCAAAGCCTCCAAGATTGACGCACGGGCAGCATTGAAGTCCGGAGTCTCAGACATCATGTAACTTTTGGCTTTCTTGGTAGCCGGGTTCTTTTGTGCAAAGCAGCCTGCGCTTATCAGCACGAGTGCTGCCAAAATCAAATGTTTTCTCATATTATTCTTGATTTTCGTTGTTATTTGTTTCTTCCGTTTCTTCGTTAACGGCACTAACCTCTTCCTCTTCTTCCTCTTTCGGAACGATACAACCGCTCATGAGACAGTCGTTACGTTTCTGGAGTTCGATCAGTTTAACGCCCTGTGCGGCACGTCCGGTCTGACGAATGGTAGAGATATCCATGCGGATAGCGGTTCCGGATTTAGTGATCAGCATCAGGTCGTCTGCGTCGGTTACAGCTTCGATACCTACCAAGTGGCCGGTCTTCTCCGTGATTTCGATGGTCTTGACACCCTTACCACCACGGTTCGTCACACGATAGATCGGGTTGCCCTCCTCATCATCGACCGGCGTACGCTTACCGAATCCGTTCTCGGAAATCACGAGGATATTCTTGTCTGTACCCTTCTCTACACAAACCGTGCCAATCACGCGATCTTGGCCATCTTCTTCCAAAGTAATTGCTTTCACACCGGTAGCTCCACGCCCCATCGGACGTACACCGCCTTCGTTGAAACGGCACACTTTACCGTTGTACGAAGCCACGAGCATCTCGCTCTGTCCGTCGGTCAGGGTAACACCGATCAGTTCGTCGCCTTCACGCAGACCGAGTGCGATGATACCATTAGCACGCGGACGGGAATAAGCCTCCAAGGTCGTTTTCTTCATCAGACCGTTCTTGGTCACAAAGATCAGATAGTGGTTCTCGATATACTCTTGGTCATTCAGACCCTTCACGTTGATACACGTACGAACCTTATCACCCTTCTGGAGGTTGATCATGTTCTGGATAGCACGACCCTTGGACTGCTTGTTACCTTCCGGCAACTCGTAAACCTTGAGCCAGTAGAGACGTCCCATCTCGGTAAAGAACATCATCGTCGAGTGCATCGAAGCTTGGTGTACATACTCGATGAAGTCCTGATCGCGTGCCGAACCGGCTTTCGAACCGATACCGCCACGGGTCTGCTGACGGAAGTCTGCCAGCGGAGTACGTTTGATATATCCGAGGTGCGAGATGGTGATTACCATATCGTCATCGGCGTACATATCTTCGGGGTTGAACTCGGTAGCCATCTTCACAATCTTGGTACGACGCTCGTCGCCGTATTTCTCTTTGATCTCCACGAGCTCTGCGTTGATGACATCATAACGCATTTCCTCGTTTGCCAACAGTTCGTTCAAATGGGCGATCAGTTTCTCGATTTCCTCGTACTCAGCTTTCAACTCATCGATACGCAAGCCTGTCAACGAAGCCAGACGCATATCTACGATCGCTTTCGATTGCAGGTTATCGAGGTTGAAGCGCTTCTCCAAGTTCGTCTGAGCATCTGCCGGAGTGCGGCTTGCACGGATGATATGTACCACCTCGTCGATGTTATCCACCGCGATGATCAAGCCTTCCAAGATATGTGCTTTCTCCTCTGCTTTCTTGAGTTCGTATTTCGTACGACGGGTCACTACGTCCATACGGTGCTCAATGAAGTTACCGATGAGCTGCTTGAGGTTCAAGAGCATCGGACGACCTTTCACAAGGGCGATGCTGTTTACCGCAAAGCTCGACTGCAGCGCGGTGAACTTATACAACTTATTGAGCACTACCTGCGCGTTGGCGTCGCGCTTCACGTCAATCACAATACGGATATCGCGTTTGGAATGATCCTGAATATCGGAGATACCTTCGATCTTCTTCTCGTTGGCGAGTTCAGCGATAGCTTTTACCAACTCGTTCTTCACTACGCCGTACGGCAGCTCGGTGATCACAATACGCTCCCTTCCGTTGTCATCGGTCTCGATGTCCGCATTCGAACGGATCACTACGCGTCCACGACCGGTCTCATAAGCGTCTTTGACGCCCTGATAACCGTAGATAGTACCGCCTGTCGGGAAATCCGGCGCTTTCACATGCTCCATCAGATCCTCTACGGTGATATCTTCAACCGACGCATCGTGCATACGCGCTTTAATATTATTAATGTACGCGCAACAGCCGTCAATCACCTCGCTCAAGTTATGCGTCGGCATGTTCGTTGCCATACCGACTGCAATACCGCTTGCACCGTTCACCAAGAGGTTCGGGAAACGACACGGAAGTACGGTCGGCTCTTTGAGGGAGTCGTCGAAGTTATTCTGCATATCTACAGTGTCCTTCTCGATGTCGCGGAGCATTTCCTCTGCGAGTTTGGAGAGACGAGCCTCGGTATAACGCATAGCAGCTGCTCCGTCACCATCGACCGAACCGAAGTTTCCCTGACCATCTACGAGGCAGTAACGCATTGCCCAAGGCTGTGCCATACGGACGAGCGTACCATAGATTGAACTGTCACCATGCGGGTGATACTTACCCATTACCTCACCGACGATACGTGCACTTTTCTTCGTCGGTTTGTCACTCGTGTTACCGAGCTCGTTCATTCCGAACAGCACACGGCGGTGAACCGGTTTGAAACCGTCGCGCACATCCGGCAGCGCACGGCTCACGATCACACTCATCGAGTAATCGATATACGAGGATTTCATTTCCTCGTCAATCTTCACAGGAATAATGTGATCATTCTTAATAATCTCGTTGTTTTCTTCCATTGTTAATATTGATTTTTATTCATTTTTATCAAAAAAGCGTGCAAAGATACAAATTATTTTTCATATACGCAAGCGCGTACGCGATAATTTTTCGTTTTTTGCCCATTTTTTTGCATTTTAAGCGCTTTTTGTCTTCTTTTCGAGGGAGTGTCGAAATAAATTCCTCAATCGCTTAAATGCCATTTTGTCAAAAAAGTCCCAAAAAGGTCAAAAAAATTTGCATATATGAAAAATTTGTTGTACCTTTGCAGCGGATTTGAAAGAAAGCTGAATTTATTCTTTTTCCGAGGCTTGATCTAAGCCTCACGTCAGCCAATCAACCCACTAACCTCCCACTAATCACCCACTAATCACCCACTCGAATCTCGGGATGACCCATTGATTTTCACGTTTTTCCCCGTTTTTGCTACGTTGGTATGTGCTTTCGGCATGTTTTAAGCAAATTTGAGGCGGGTTTAAAGCTTGTTTGTGGCGGGTTTCTGAGGTGATTGAAACATTTTTTTAGGGTTAAAAGCTCTAAAAATTTGCGGGTTTGGTATATTTTTTGTACCTTTGCACTCGATTTGATATTTCGACACAATGAACACCTTATTATTTATATTGTCATTCATTGCCACTTTTACAGGAAAAGTAGTGGACGAAAAAGGAAATCCAATCCCCTATGCGACGGTATATCCCCAGACACAACCTGAGTTTGGTACTGCCACCAATAATGACGGTCAGTTCTCCTTTACCGCGGACTTGACCGATTATTCTGAAGTGATCATTTCCTTTATCGGTTATGAGAAACAGACCGTTCCTGCTTCTATTCTCAAAGACGGAAACGCAACGATCACCATGCATGAACAACCTATAGCATTGGAAGAGACCGTGATAGCCGCCAAGGCGCATAAACAACGCAACAAACGCAAGAAAATGGCCGCTCTGCTTCATGCCGTGTATCTGAAATTAGAGGAGGAGTTTCCGGACGAGAATGCACAATACCAGATAGTGAGCGATGTCAGGATGCAATCCGAAGGCAGCACATGGGGCATGGAGCAGATGATAGCGAACGTGGTGGTTCTTCCGGAAATCGGGCGTGAAGGACGCGATTCCGTGCAGTTCCAAGGCCGATTTTGCAAACGTTTCTTTGATTCGCGTAAACGAGCAGAAGCGGACGAGCTGCTTGCCGGAGACGCTATCGAGCGCATAGAGAAGAAGCAAAAGGAGAAATTCATGCGCAAAGCAGCCAACGCTATCGATTCGGGCGTGGTAGTACACCGTGCGCTCTTTGCGATGGGTCATATGAAGCATAATTTCGAGGAATCGATGGGCGATTTGAAGCACTGGAGGGTCAGCAATGAATCCGAAGGAGAAACGGTACTGACCCATACAGAGAAAATAAGCAAGTACTTGGGATTCTTCAGGATGGAGTACAAACGCCATTATATCATTGATTCGGAGACTTATGCCGTGCGCCGTTTTTCGGAGCACGCGGAGGTCAAAGTGACCATTCCGTTCGGAATCAGACTGAACGCCGACCAACTCCAGATGCTCAATCTGCTCAATATGGACGAACATCGCATAGAGAAATTCCGCCTCAAGAAACTGCGTGCCGCGGTGGATCTGAATACGATTTTCCAACGCCGTGACGGACAGGTCTATACGCTGGAGAAAAACATGATTCTCAATGCGCACATCATCGGTTCAAAGAAGGCGGAGATTCCTGTAAATATCAAAGCGACTCAACGCGTTACCGGTCTGGAAACCAAGGATGTACACCCTCTCCATCCGTCTCAAATCACCAAGCGTCTGAAACGCGAAATTGTAGAAATTTACTAAAAAGCGCACTTTTTATTTGCATATTTGCAAAATTTGTTGTACCTTTGCACCCGATTTGATGAAATCGTACATCGTACATTCGTAAATCGTACATCATTTGCGGTGTTAGCACATCGGTAGTGCATCGGCTTCCCAAGCCGAGGAGGCGGGTTCGATTCCCGTACACCGCTCTTAAAAGTAAATCGGTCTATCGCTGTGGAGGGAAAGAAAAGCATTTATGCTTTAATCTCATCCTCAGAGGAAAGTCCGGGCAGCATAGAGCACCATCGCGGTTAACGGCCGTCAGGCAGTAATGTTTGGTCCCTGCTACAGAGACGAGAAAGGTGAAACGAGCACACTATGGGCTGCAATTCCAAGTAAACCGATGTCTGAGCGCTGCTCGCGTGAGTCGGAGGGTAGGAAGCGAGAGAAAGACGTGGTAACACGTGCTTCGAGATTAATGATAGACGCTGCTTAGGCAGTACAGAACCCGGCTTATAGATTTACTTTTTAATTATAAAAACCATGAAGAGTTCCGATATATCACGATTTGTCCGCTATGACATGTGGCGTCGTACCACAACGGAGTTCGACGGTTTCTTTCAGCGTCTGGGGTATGCCATCATCCGGACAATCGTCTTGGTGGCACGAGGTTTTGGATCTAAAAACCTCAACGACAAAGCCAAATCCCTCACCTACTCTCTTATTTTTGCAGTCGTTCCGATCTTGGCGATGGTAGTAGCCGTAGCTAAGGGTTTTGGCGTAGTGGACGTGATAGAACGCCAACTGAATGCCTCCTTTTTAGGCGAGACCAACATGGTGCCTACAATCATGCAGATGGTGGACCGATACCTCAGCACAGCGCAAGGAGGCGTGTTTGTTGGTATCGGTTTAATTGTGCTCCTATGGGCGGTATATTCGTTCTTCCAATCCGTGGAGACAGCTTTTAACAAGATTTGGAATGTGCAGAAATCGCGTTCTGTTCTTCATCAAGTGACCACTTACATCGCTATTCTGGTGCTAATCCCCGTCCTCATCGTGTGCAGCGCAGGTATCAGCATTTTTCTGCATGCTACTATGTCGGGTCTGCTGAGTGAGGATGGTTCCCTGCATGAGTTCTTCCATAACGGCGGGGCTACCACGCTGCAATTCGGTATCTGCTGGTTGCTCTTCACGGGCATGTATATCGCTATCCCCAACACCAAAGTGCATTTCCTTAGCGCCCTCATTCCCGGTGTTATCATGGGGTCACTTTTTCAGGTGTTACAGATGCTCTCGGTCTATTTGATTGCTATGCTCGGACGTACCAGCATCGTCTATGGTGCCTTCGCTACGATCCCTATCCTGATGACCTGGCTCCAATACACCAGTCTGCTGATCCTCATTGGAGCGGAGATGTCGTACGCCATCCAGAATAACGAAGAGTTTGAGTACGAAGAGGACCTCAAAAAGATGTCCCGCCGATACAAAGACTTCATTATGCTCTACCTTCTTTCTATTATAGTTAGGCGGTTCGAGGCGGACGAAGCACCGCTCACGGCGCACGAACTGGCTATTCGCGATTATTTGCCCATTAGATTAGTAAACCAACTGTTGGGACGTATGGTGGAGACGGGTATCCTTCGCGAGGTGTATGTAGAGGGCAAGGAAGAGAAGACTTACCAACCGGCACTCGATACCCACAAGATCACTTGCGGGATGGTAGTGGAGCGAATAGAAAGCCAAGGAACAGAGCTCTTCCTGCAAAATCCCAGCCCTGAGATGCAGGATTTCTGGAAGAGATATATACAGATAAAAAAGGATAATCAAACTTTAGATCAAATACTAATTAATCAATTGTAATTATGAATCGATTTTCTCTTTTTGCAGCAGCACTAATCGCCAGCCAGTTAGTGTTCGCTGCCCCGAAGATTGAACAGGTAGAACCTTTATGCTGGTGGACGAACATGCACACCCCGCTTACCCTGCTCTTCCATGGGCAGGATCTGTCAGATGCCCAAGTGAGCGTTCAGCAAGTGGTGAAAGGCAAAGTAATGCGCGGTCAGTGCTTGGGACTGGTTCCGACCGGTCAACACAACGCCGAGAGCCCTAACTATTTGTTTGTTGACATGCAAGTGAACGACCCCGGAACGTACCGGATTACGTTGCAGAAAGGCAAGAAGAAGGCAAGTTATGATTATGTTATCTCAGAGCGTCGCGAAGGTAGTCGTCAGCGTAATAGTTTTGATGCTTCGGATGTAGTTTACCTCATTATGAGCGATCGTTTCGTAGATGGAGATGAGTCGAATAACAGCACTCCTGACACCCGTGAGAAAGCCGACAAGAACAACGTGAACGGACGTTGGGGAGGTGATATACAAGGTATCATCAATTCGTTTGACCATATTAAGAAACTGGGCTGTACCGCAATCTGGCCTACTCCGATGTTAGGCGACGACGAGGCAGCATGGTCGTATCATGGTTATGCTTGCTCGGACTACTATCATATCGATCCGCGTTATGGCACGAACGAACTATACAAGCAAATGGTTCAACAGGCTCATAGCAAGGGGTTGAAGATCCTCATGGATATGGTGCCCAATCATTGTGGCGCGGCACACTGGTGGATGAAAGACCTGCCCTACCACGACTGGATTAACCAGTTCCCCGAGTTCACGAACACCAATAATGTCTTCACCGCCAATTATGACATCAATGCGTCGGAGTACGACCGTAAGCTCTCTAACCGCGGTTGGTTTGACCATCCGATGCCGGATATGAACTTGGAGAACAATGACCTGTTACAGTATTTCCAGTTATGGGCGATCTGGTGGATTGAATATGCGGATCTCGACGGTCTGCGTGTGGACACGTATCCGTATATCGAGAAGATCCCTGCGAGCCGTTGGCTTAAAGCTATCCGCGATGAGTACCCGAATATCAATATCGTCGGAGAGTGCTGGACGCGCCCTGCCCCGGCTGTAGCTTATTGGCAGAGCGGTGCGATGAACTTCGATAATTTTGATTCGAACCTTCCTACCGTCATGGATTTCCCCGTAGAAGAGGCGATCCGTCAAGCACTGGAGAACGATGGTCAGGGTTGGGGTAACGGTCTGACGCGCGTCTATGATGCTATGACGATGGATTATATGTACGCCGATGTCAATAAATTGCTCACTTTCCTTGGCAACCACGATATGGCTCGTATCACGGATGTAGTCAAAGACAAAGACCCTCGTCGCGTCAAATTGGCTTACGTGCTGCTCGCTACGATGCGTGGTATTCCGCAAGTTCTCTACGGCGATGAGTACGCTATGACCTCCAAGGGAGAAGATCCGAACAACCACTCTTATCTGCGTGCTCCGCTGCCGTTAGGAGCAGAGGTGACGCCGGCTATGCAGGAGATGTGTGATTTCCAAAGCCGTCTTTTCAATTGGCGAAAGGATGAACCTGTGCTCCATTGGGGCAGGACGATGCATTTCCTTGCGCGAAACAACACCTATTCGTATTTCCGCTATAATGATAAGGAAGCGGTCTTTGTCTTTGCGAACGCAGCCGAAGAGCCTCGCCGTATTCCGACAGAGACCTACGCTGAGATCTTAGGTCGTTACAATGCCGTCGGGTTCAACCCTATGACCGGCGAAGTAGTTGATCTCAACCGCAGGGATATTGAAGTTCCCGCCCTCAGCACTATAATCGTTAAATTGGTGAAATAAGGAATGAAAGAGTTAACGAATGAAGGAATGAATAAACGCTGTCCTCGTTGCGGGGCAGCGTTTATCTGTACGCACGATGCCTTCTGTCAGTGCGTTGGGGTGCGACTGAACGAAAAAGCGCGCGAATTTCTTCGCGCGCAGTATTCGGATTGTCTTTGCAGAAAATGCTTGGAGGAGATTAATAATCTAGTCCACTAGTCAACTAGTCTACTAGTCTACTAGTACAGCCTCTCCGCAAAATGAAGCGTACTATCGGGGGCGTTATTCAGGATATGAATAACGTCCTCGAGCATTTCTTCGGGGTGCACCACCCCACGCTCCCAGAAATTATTCGCACCATTCGGCAGACGCTGTTTGCGCCAATTATAGACGCGGCCGGACTGATACGCCTTGAACCAAGTATGCTTCTCGTCCATCTCGGCAAGCTCCGCTAAAGAGTTTCCTCCGGCTCCCACCCATACATCCGCGTCATGGAAATAACGGAGCGTCTCTTCGATTGTCAACGGGATGGATGTCTCGCGGTTGTCATCATAGAAGGGGTAATCCGCTCCGGCATCCTTGAAGAGGTACGCTAAATAGTTCTTGCCGGACGGGACGTACCATGTGCCACGGAAATTATTGCCGGACATGATAGAGACCGGCTGGGAAACCCCTCCCGGCCTCCCCTCAAGGGAGGAGATCGGATCGCTTGACAGACTGAGGTACTTTGTCTCTACTTCATTAAAGATAGAGTCCGCCTCGTGCAGTTTGCCGGTGAGAGCACCGAGGACGCGGATCCATTCAGCCCGCGCTAAAGGAGAGTGTTCTTGCCATTCGTTGATATAAATGATCGGGACACCTAATTTCTCCAGACGTGTAGCTTCGAGATTGTCGTACTGACCATAATTGACCGCCAAAAGGACATCTAATCCTGCTTGAAGAACCCGCTCGGCAGAAGGTTTCATGGAGTCTCCCAAATCGATTTCATCGCCTTTAACGGGTGTGTAGATGAGTTCGGGATTACATACAGCCACCAAGCAGTCCATTGCATCAAGGGCATAGAGAAAACCCACCTGCACGGTACTCATCGTACCGATACGTTGCAAAGGACGGGTGATCTCCATCCGCTGGTAGGGCTGAAAGACCTCCACGATGACCGACGAGTCCGTCTCGGTGAGCGTAAATCCCTCGGCATATTTATTGCTCGCAGGCACACTACCCTGCTCCGCAGGCTGTTTCGTACAAACGACGCAGCAAAGGGCAAACAAAAATACAGCTATAATTTTTCTCATCATGGTGCAAAAGTACTACATTTTTTTGACATACACAAATAAAAGGTGCAAAAACATGAATTTTCTGCACCTTTTATTTTAGAAGCGGGAGTTAATCTCCGTCCATGCCATCTTCAGAAATGGGATCTACATTTCCAGTTGTCGTCTGACTTCCAGCCATAAGAGACGGAGAAGTGTATGACAGCACCGCTATTTGCGGACAGATATACTGATTTTTCGTTTTCATAATAACATTTAGCATTTTGTCGTTAGTCGTTTGTCGTTAGTCGTTGGATTTGGTTTTTTCTATTGTCTAACGACCAACTTCCAACGACCAACGACTAATTACATTATTCATTTTACCATTTGTCCTGTGATGGTATATACCTCATTATCACGGATAATATACAATTGACCGTCAATAAGTACTTTCTGAATGTCAGCCTCGGATGTCTGAACCGTTTCCATGCCCGTCGGTGTTTGCGGCGCGTTGGCATTACCAATTACCAAATGACGGCGGTCACCTCTTGGTTTGGGCGCATTGGCACTACCCTCAACAGCCACCTCATCCATGAGTATGTACGCACGGTTCGCCTGCAAGCGGCAGTTAGCCCCGCAGCGTTTGAACGTATTGTTGTAGATCATGTAGTTGTTCTCCAACAAGTTACCTGCACTACCTGCGGCGCCATCGGTGATGTTTACAAACGTACCTTGCAGACCGTTCTCTTTGCCGGCAACAGTGACTTCGGTAGAAGCGTAATAATGCACTTTAAGTTCGGTATCCTCCGCCACGAAGACATAGGGTTTGCCTGCTTCGAGTGCCGTTACTTCCTCCAATGTGATGTTATACGGCTGATTGTCTTTGAGTTCCTTATAGAGGAGTTTGTAGAACGTAGCCCCTTCGAAGGACGGTGCATCCCACGGCAGACAGATGGTACCCATCTTGTCCATAGTAAGCCCATTGCGGGTGTAGGTCTGGAGTCGCTCTTCTCCGAAGTTATCGAAGCAGAAATAGGTCGGCGTGGTAAAGCCGTAAGCGTCGGACTTTGTAGTGAACATGTCATATTCAATACGCGTTACGGCACCGAGACTACTGAGGTCGAGGTACTTCCACTCATCGATGGCATAATGCTCTGCCGGGTCTGAACTGCGGTAGTCCGCCAAGTAGAACTCGACGTTACCGGTGGGGGTAGAACCGTTATAACCGTGAACAGTCAGTTTGAGGTAGTCCCCTTCGCTGAACGCCGGATTAGCGTATTCGCCATGCAGGATAGCGTCAAGCGTATAGACACTGTTGGTGATATAGAATCCCGGCACGATCTGCGGTTCGTCGCTGTTGGTCAGCGTGACCGGATCGGTGTAGCCTTCGAACCACGAAGAAGGAGCGGCATAGTAAGCGACACCGAAGTTATTGCCTTCGTACGCGCCACCGGCAGCCGAGCGGAACTGATCAATCATGTAATTACCGGTGAACTCGGTGGAGTTATCGGCACTAATGACGAAACCGTTGAATGCGCTGTAGGTTTTGTTCGGCACATTGGCAAACGCATACGTACCACTGTAGAGATAAGTCTCTATGTTGTTCGCCCAAACCTCCTCTACCATCTTGTGTCCGCCGGCAGGGATGTTATATTCCTCGAAGGTGGCCACAGCAGCCGCTTTGGTAACGAGCACATGAGTCGAAACGAGCGCGTACTGACCGTAATAATCCGTTACCTTGCAGATGTACTCCGTCGCGCGGGTAGCGGTGATGTTGAGCGTAGCCTCGTTGCCTATTTCCGTAGCATCAAACGCCGTGAACCAAGAATAGGTGTAAGGTTTCGCCTGGTCGTATTCAACTGTAAGTGTGGCGGTCAACGCGACAGCCGTGTTCTCGGCTACGGTCTGATTAGCGATAGCATTGAGTTCTACAGGACGGAGCGTCCAAGCAGTAGTGAACTCAGCGGTAGCTGCCACAGCGTCAGCAGCGTCACCTACCGGCGAGAGCGTTACCACATACGCCTTGTAAGACGTCTCTTCGGTCAGTCCGTTGATGGTAATAGCCGCTTCGACATCTTTTGCCAAGGTCATTTCTGTGCCTTGAGCCAGCACCGTCTCTACGGTCGGAACTTCGGCAGACGCAGCGAGAACGAGTACTTTCGCAGAACCGATATTATCGGCTTTGACAGCTATATCTGCGCTGACATCCTTGACGGTCTGTACTTTGGGGTAGCCCTCTGCCAAAACAGGAATATTCAGCATATCCGGGTCATACTCATAAGCACCGATTGTCGGCGTAGCCGAACGCACCTTGCCGGTGATGTCGGTCGTCGCGAACTCAAGCGGTAGAGCGGTCAGCAGATGTCCGCCGTTGTCTTGGCGGAGTAACAAAATATCGTCAGATGCAAAGACAGCCGCCTCGTTGAGGTTCGCTTGCTCATCGGTAGCGCCGATAGCGGTCTTCCATGCATCGAAAGTACCATAGGTAGCAGTCGGCATACCGAAGGTCTCCGATGTATAGAAGAGGTTATGCTCGTAGGTAACGTTCGTGGCCACAGAAGCGTTCTTATAACGCACGGCGTATCCCTTGTTCAATGCCTGGAAGATATTGTTCACGAAGCGTGAACCGGCAGCCAGTTCTGCGTTGACATAGAACGGCGATGAAGCGGTACCGGCTGCATTCGTGACGATGGTATTATGCGCAAGCAGTATCTGCGGCAGATTGCTATTGAAGTTGATGCCATACGATACGTACGAGGACGCGTTCTGCACATTGATCACATTATTGATAATGCGGATCTCGGCGTTCTCTTTGTCCTGATAAGCATTCGGGCGGAGATAGATAGCGGTAGCGCTTTGGTTATCGGCAGCCGATGCTGTAAGCAGAAAATCGTTGTTCTCGATCGTAGCGACTCCTCCTACTAAGATCCAGTCAATCGAGTACGGCGTACTGGATTTGACTTCCTGACGGAAGGTGTTGTTCAGGATCTGCAGGTTCGCTACTGCGTCGCCGTACACCTGTTGCTTACCTTGGTTGCGGAAGATGTTTCCTTGAATGAGCATATTCTGCTGCAACGGATCCGCCGCCGCTTTGTGTCCTTTCACATAGAAGCCGATATAGCCACCATCGAACACACTGTTCGTCAGTGCGAAGTCATTATTATAGAGGTTTTCTCCTGCATCTACGAGCAACAAATCCAGACGAGCGGAGTATTCCGTTTTGCGGTCTGCATAGAAATGACAGTTGTCAATGGTAACATGGTTCGATGCATTGTTCACCACCACAAGCGTCGGATTTTGGTTGCTGGTATACGTACTGGTGAAGGAGATTCCTTGAACCGTTATATAATCCGCGCCATTGATAGTGAACACGCCTTGCGTCTGGCTGAGTGCATTATTATACTGATACGTTACATCGTTATAATTGCCGGAGACAGAACGGATCGTGAGCGTGTTAGCTGCACCGGCACCGCTGATCTCATGGATGGTCACTTGTTCGGTGTAGGTGCCATTCTCGACAGCGAGCGTTACGGCACCGTCCATACCAATACTTGCGATAGCGGTCAGCGCAGCCGTCAGCGTAGGATAGTCCGCCTCGTAACTGCTACCGATCTGGTAGTAACCGTGCGCACCGCTGACTACATCAATAGAGGCAACAACGGATGTCTCAGGAGCAATCTTGTTCTCACCGCAAACGACATTATTCAGTTGCAGCGTCACTTCGTCGCCTTCTTCCGCGTCGGTATCTATACTACCTACGAACCAGAAGTAGAACACGCCTTTTTCGTCTATGACGTAGTTGCCGGTGAACTCATTGCCAGTCGCGAAAGTGGTCGAATGCCCGGTTGCGTAGATATGTTGATCCAAGAGCAGGTCCGAAGCCGTTTGCTCAAAACCGGTGATGGTGATCGGGTTGCGGTCTCCGGAAACAGTGACAGCCACTTGCAAGAGACGGATGTCACCGGTTCCCTTGGTTGCTTCTGCCGGAGCGAGCGATGTGACCGTTACGTTATCGATCACCAGCGGTGTCAGCAGGTGTTGACGCACCTCTATTTCAAAGCCGGCAGACTGGCTGTACGACGGCGTCTTGACAAAGACAGTAACAGCACCGTCCTCGGCGCGAGATATAACACTCTCGTCTTCGGCAGGTACTTTGGAGTAACTGTACGTTTTATCCGCCGTAGCCGACGGGTCATAGGCGTTACTATAGAAGATACGGAACGGATCACCGCTGATGGATCCCATTTCAAAATTCTTGAACACGAGTTCTACCGCATAGCCTTCCGTAGCCGGCACAAAGGTTACATAGCCTTCAAAACTCTTGCTTGCCTGCTCATCCGGTCCTCCGTCATCGAAGAACATAAGACTATTGTCACCGATCGTAACGGTACCGTTATCTCCAGCCTCCATTATCAGAATGTTCTTGACGGGTCGGCTGCCTACGGGGTCGCCGTCGGTTACAGCCGTAACGTTGCCGCTGAGAGTAACAGATGTGAGTGCGGCATCGACGGTGGCGTCAATCGTAGCGTCGTCTTTGATGTCCGCTGCAATAACAAAGTTATTGTCATACTCGGCGAGTTCAGCCGGAGTCGTGAGGGTGAGCGTTACATTAGCAGCCGCGTCTGCCTCCGCTAAAACGGTAGTACCTTGCATCAAATAAACCTTACTGATGTTGGCTTCGGAGCCTTTGAGGTTCACATTAAGCGCCTCCAATGTCAGCGGGTTCAGCGTACCGAGGGTATTGACATCGAGGTTCAGCAATGCGGCTTTCGCTTCGCCGAGTTTGACCAGTTTGGTACTTGCCTGCTCTACCGCGAGATCGTCCAAGCTCATGTTCTGCAGGAGGTATTCCGTCACGGTAGCGTGCCAACCGTTACCGGTATAAGACGAATAAGAAGTATTCGGATTGAAGACAATGGTGATCGCACCATCAGCAGCCGTCGAACGGATCTGCGTGGGTTGTTTGCCGTTAGCGTCCAACTCCCAGAGTTTCTCACCGCCGGTGCCTTCGCCCGCGTAAACGATATATTTCGCGCGTGCGCCATAATAGGACGAAGTGGAATAATAGAGATCAAAATCGGTATAGTCGATCTGAATGACATTGCCCGCGTGCATGGGTTTGAAGATCACCGTCTGGTCGCATTCTTCAGCTTTGTACTTGGTGCTGTACTCGCTGGCCACCGTGTGGGTGTATTGCCATTCGCCTTGGATGGTAAAGGTCTGCGAACCGCATGCCTGAATGGCTTTGTTCTCGATGGTGAGACCGCCGGCAGGGTTCGTGAACGCCGTTTGTTCGCTGTTGTCGGTGAAGGTCAGTTTCTCAAAGACCGCATCGACTTTCTTCTCGTTCACCGCCGTTGCAGCGATGTCTGCCGCGAGCCAGAGGTAGTTGTCCCCTTCACGGAATGCGATATTGTTGGTTGCATTGATGATGACATTATTGCCGGTCACGGTTGCTTCACCGATGAGTTGCGTCGTCGCAAAGGCATTCTCCTTGGTGTAATAGAGATAGAGTTTGCTGATCTGCTCATGCGTATTGTTGGTATTGAGCACCAGGCTCTTGACTACCAACGCGGGTTCTGTATTGGCAGTAGTCAGATGAATAGAAGCCAATTCCACTTTCTCCGCACTTGCTGCTACGTTCGCCGTCACTTTGCCGTTCTCCATCGATGTAACGCTCATGGCTTGCGGCGTGAACTCGTCCACAACAGCGCTCCAACCTTCTTTGAGGTTGGCATCGTACGAGATATTACATTGGTGCGTAATGGTCAACTTGCCGTCCGCAGCGGTACTGCGGAGCACGATATCCGACGAACTGCTTGCCTGCGCCGCTGTGATCTGCCAAAGCAGGTCCGCTTCGTTCGTACTGTTACCACTATACACTTTGATATAATCCACGTAACCGGTGGAAGAAGCAGCGTAATCTGTATAGAAGACATCAATATTCTTGAAGGTCAACACCACTTTCTTGCCGTTCGTGGTAGGCTCAAAGACCGTCTTGCCGTTAAAGCCCTTGATCACTTTGCCTTCGGGTCCGCCTTCATCGTAGAAATTAGCCGCCTGCGAGATGGCGTAGGTAGCGTTCTCGCCCATGAAGTACATTGGCTGCACGGTCAGAGTTGCCGCTGTAGCCGGGGTGAAGGTAGTGAAACCGCCTGCGGTAGCGATACCGGTGATGTTCACCGCCGCCGTTGCGTTGAAGGCTGCAGCAGCAAGGATGTCACCGCCCAAGCAGAAGTTGTTGGCACCGTTACCCAATGCCTGCGGAGTAGTCAATGTGTAGGTATAGACACCGGCATTCTCGGTAATCGTACCTGCTATCTCTGCAAGACCAGCCACCGAAGCCGCTTGTCCGGCATAGAGTTTGAGGGTCGTCGGGTCAAGCACAGCCGCGTTGCTGCACGTGAAGGTGAACGAACTCAGTTTGTCCGGCGAGGAGTAACCTTCTGTCGTGATACCGAAACCGGCAACACCGACATTGGCTTTACCTGCCCATACTTCGCCATTCACGAAACTGTTGTTACCAGCAGCTGATTTGACGGTCATTGTCTCAAGCAACACTTCTTCTACGGTAGCTTTCCATCCCGGAGAAGCAGTGGAAGAAGGGTCTTTTGCATAAAAGCAGAAGGATAATGAACCATCAGCAGCTCCAGAGGTGAGTGTCGGCATAGGATTGATGACATCTTCTCCTTTGTAATAAGCTACGATTTGAGCGTTGTCCGGAAATTCGTTAACAGAACTTCCTGATGTAGGCCATTTAGACATGGAACTCTCTGCGAACGTACCATCATAAACTTTCAAATAACATTTATACGAAGTTGTTGCATTGTGATTGTAATTATACAACTCCAAACTTTCAAATGTTACTTTGATGGCATAACCCTCTGTCGCGGGTTGAAAGACAACCGCTGATTGAGAATAGAATGTTGACGATGCGAAACTGCCTGTTCCGGCATTGTCATAGAACGTAATGGGACTTCCTTTTGTGACCGTTTTTGTCACATAGCCCCACTGTGGCATGTTATAATCCTCTGCTACAGCTGTGCCGCCTAACCACGTTAGGGCTAATGCGGCGAATAGAAGGAATCTTCTTTTCATAATACGTATTTAATTTGGTTGTTAATAATGATATAAATATGTCCGTCTTTTAGAATCTTAAAGCATTCGACTTTTGACTTTCGACTTTCGACTGTTTCTATGTCGGTCGTCACATCCGGATGGAGGTCTTCACCCCCACTCACTTCTGTTGACAACTCACCTATCCATCCGCACTGCTGATTGACGCCCGTCTGTATTTTGACGAAATGAATACCGGGCAGATTAACCGCATTGCCCTTCTTGTCCACCGCCCAGTCAATCTTTATCTTGCTACCGTCGTTGTCATTGGGATGATTATCTGCATAACCATACGCATAATTAGACATGATATATCTGGTCTGACCGGTCTCTTTATACGGGACGGCATTATCCGGAAGAAGCGTACCGGAATATGTCACTTTGTCTGCCGTTACCCATTGGGGGTAGTAGTCCTGTGAATGATAACGGTTCTTTGCCAAATAGCCTGTTGTGCCGTTTTTATCGCGCCATTTGATATAGGTAGTATCCACCAGATCTTCCGACATCTTGGGCGTTTTCACATGGTCAGCCGGAGTACGGAAATAGGTAATCTCATAATTACGGGTAGAACGGCTGTATTCGGAGCCTGCTATCTCGTACCATTTATCGTCCGGCTGACCGTTCCCGTTGGCATCATAACTGACAGAAATAATGCCCGGTTCCGAACTGCCTCCGTTCTCCGGATGGTTCACGTCCGCATAGAAAGCATTGCCCCATATGCGGAAATCGTATTCACCCGCCACATTCACAATCATATGGTCGAAACCGACCACTACGTATCCTCCCCACCCTCCGAGGGTAATATCGCTGCGAGTCGTACCGCAAATATACTCTCCGGCTTTGCGGCACATAGAGTCCGCGTCATCTCCGTCTTCGTATTCGGGTAATTCGTTGACAAACTGTCCGGGGGCGGGACAATACTCCCACACGCGCGAGATATAAGGACTCTGCGCGTGCGCGGGAGAAAGAGCAGAAAAAGACACAGCATAAAGAGCTGCGATAAATACATAACGCTTCATAATAACTGACAATTGACAATTGATCACAGACAAGCGATTATCAACAATTGACAATTGATGATTAATGTTTGATATACCATTTGTTCTCATGTGCCACACCTTGGTATCCGCGCCAAGAGTATCAGCGGTTCGGTTATGGCAGGTCTTCCGGCTTGTCTCCCTTGTTCCGGCCTTCCCGTCGCATGACAGTGACCATTGAGAACTGGAACTCGGTGTCGAGACTTACGGCTGCGGGACAGCGGTTGATTTGCACAACCTTCCCTTTTAATCTTCAAAACGGAACGCCTTGAAGAACCATAGTCGGCATTTATCTAAATGCGGGTACAAAGATACTGCTTTTTTTTGATATAAGCAAATAAAAAATGCAATTTTTGCTTATTTTTTTTATTTTTCCCCGTTTAGGCTAAATTCGCGAGGCATTTCTAAAAATGCAAAGTGCGCAGGAATATCTCCTGTTCGAACAGACCAGCGCATAGTGCCGTCAGGTGCGAAGCAATAGAGCGTACCCGGTGTGACATAATTTTTGGCATCGGTAAGATAAATATCGCGTGTAAGAGGGTGCACCTTGATTCCGTAGGGTTTCTTGATGTTTTGATCCGTTCCATCGGTGATGAAGTTATCACAAACCACCTTGTGCGTATTGATATCCACGATCGAATACAACACTGAATTTTCCATCGTGACATAGTTCCATGCTGTAGCACATGCATAGAGCGAATCACCGACGATATCAAGATTAGAAACAGCTATATCGAGTTCATCTATCACTTGATCGGTTTTAGGGTCCACGCAATAGAGTTTCGCCGGCACATCATAGTAATCTCCTCTCGAAGTGACCCATAAAAGGCCGTTTTTATCCAACCTCACACGATGTAAGTTAATGGCAACCGGTATGCGTTTTTCTTCCGTGAAAGTAGTGATATTAATCACACTAAGTGTGTTCTCATAGTTCGGTACCATGTATCCGCCTGAATTAGCGACATACATTTTATTACCCACAATAACCAGTTCATCCGGTTGATAGCCTACCAAACATGTGCCGGTTATCTCCAATGTAGCCGTATCAAAACGCGCTACATATCCTATCTGCGCATGCGAGGCATCAAGAGAAACCGGACCGGCATAGGAAGTAATATACCCATATTGACCGTGAAAGCATAAATAACGACAATTAGGGACATCTATCTGCCCTATTCTCTTGGTAGTCTTAGCATCCATGACTTCAATTTTGTTGGAGCAGTTAATTACCGCATAAAGACGCGAACCGTATATCTGCAGGTCATTCCCCACATCGCCTAACTCTTTCGGCACATCCGGATTTGCTTCCGCGTATATATTCCGGCGATAAGTAGCCGATGTATAGTCATAATAGTCCAATGTGGATTTATTCGATCCCATATTCCCTTCATTAAGCAGATAGAAGCCTACTATATCGGTAAGCACGGGTTCTCCATGCTGTTCCTCTTCCGAAGGCAAGATAGGTTCTTCGATTCGGCAAGCCGTCATGACCGTGCAGAGCACTGTTATAAGTAAGACCGTGAACGCTGACAGAGCGGAGACATTATTAGATGTATTCATCATAATATAATTTTTACGATGCCTTTTCCATTAATACCGGGCATAGGGTAATTGAGGACGACTTCGTACTGCTGGTTTAACAAGTTATTTATTTCCACCCCAAAATGAAGCCGCTGTCCGGTTTTGATGGGAAACTCATACGAGATACTTATGTCGTGCGTGTACCAGGGCTGCATATGGTTTACCGGTATATTGGCGGCATTCTGATACCGTTCTCCGACATATATGAACGCATAATTGACAGATAAGCCGCGCCGCATAAGATTCATCGTGGCGCTGCAACTATGCCAAGGAATATAAGCGATCTGACCACCATAAGTTATCTCTCCTGGATCTGTAAAGTCCTGCGCTTTTTGATAGGTATAAGTACCTGCAAGAGTTAAAAAGACCTCTTCCCCACAATGCAAGGTAGTGGAAGCATTGACATCGCACCCACGAATCTCCACATAACCGAGATTCATCATCTGCCAACGGTATTGACTATTCCCTTTGGGAATAGCTACAATCTTATTCTTAACCTGATTGAAATATCCGTCGGCTTTTACACTGAGGGTACGGAAGGTACCCTGTGCCCATGTTTTGTCGTATTGGATACCGCCATTATACTGCGTCGTATACTCCGGCAGGAGGGCAATGTTGCCTACATCGGTATAATAAAGATCATTAAAAGTAGGCATACGGAATATACGCTTATAGAAAGCCCTAAGATACAGTTGTTCTTTGAGGTAAGGCTGATAACTGAAAAAGACAGCTGGTGTGAATTGCGGACGATGTTTGGAGGCTGTTGGCATGGTTTGGGATGGCTGATGAATCTTATCCATCACAAATGTACCCAGTATGCTTGCCTGCGCTTTGATATATTTCCAATCCACCTGTGTTGCAGCGGCTACAAGCACCGTATTTCGTTCTGGGAACACAAAATTTGCAAGGTTAGCATCTAACTTATTCCATTGATAATCAGCACTGATATTCACATCCCAATTGACTTCTGTTTTCCGCATCGAGGCTGTAATGGCTTGCGAACCTGTGAGCGCCATCCGATGCGCCATACTCAGGTAAACCTCATGCTGTACAAATGAATTATCAATATACATGAGTGTCGTGTCCGGGTTGAGGTATCGCATCTGATCATTGGAATACTTGGCATTGAATTGAAAATCATAGCCTCGTATAAAGGTCTTGGTAAAATTACCCTGTACAAAGACATTACTATCCCATTGACGCTGACTATTCTTCCATACATTGTTCACGATTGCCCCAGGAATGCCTTTCTCACTGGTATAGATATAACATTTGACATGCCATTTGCCTTCCGGCAGATAGCCAAAGAGTCCCACCTCTCTACGCCAAGTCTGCACATCTCCATTCTGGCGCACAGCCGTCGTATCCCAAGCCACTTCTCTATTAGGTAATACTTTCCTATATCTGAAATGATACCTTCCGTGCGCATATGTATATTCGACATTGGCAGATAAATGGATATTTTCCGTCAACTTTTGCTCATATAAAATAGACGGATTGGCTAGACCGAATGTACCGGCTTTCATGGTTATATGCACATTATACGATTTATTGGGAGAAAACTTAGGTCGGCGGGTCTTAATGTAAAGTGTACCGGCAGAACCATAGTCCTTGGCAGGTTGAAAAATCTCAGATTTTTGACCGTTATAGAGTGCCAGTTCCTCGATATTCTCCATAGAGAACTTACCAAGGTCCACCGTCCCGTTTTGCGCATTACCGATCTCTATACCGTCATAGAAAACGCCCAAATGATGAGACCCCATTGAACGCACATCAATCGTTTTCATGCCCCCTACTCCGCCGTAGTCCTTAATTTGTACGCCGGAGAAATATCGAGCGGCATCGGCTACACTCTGGGTATTTAGTCCATCCAAACGAGCCCCTTCGAGTTTCTGAACAGGGATAACGGGTTCTTCACGCCTACGCGCAGTAACCTCAACCTCTTCAATCTGAAATTGGTTATATATAGAATCCAACTCCGCATCGCTCATCGCGAAAACGGAGGGCGCACAGAGTGCCAAAAACAGTATGAATAATGGTCGTCTTATCATGGGTTCGTCCTATTCCAGGAGGACTCTCCATTGCGCAAAGTAGAAGCGATCTGACTTAGGTCCTTCGACCATCACAGTTGCCGGTCAGTCCGGGATTCACACCCGAGTTCTCTTCCGTTCTTTGCTTATTTTTTAGCGGGATCAGTTGTTAAATCAATCCCTAATTTCTTAAATGTTTTCCAATCTACTTCTTTGAGCATGACGGTCGAATGGGCTTGACAACCTTTGAATAAAGGCAGTGTCTCCAGAGCTTTGCGACAATTCTCGTCATGCAGGGAGAGCACCGAGAGCGCCACCAACACCTCATCTGTATGCAAACGAGGGTTCTGACCATGCAGATAATTGATCTTGGTCTGCTGGATAGGCTCGATGATATTCTCAGGGATGAGCCGCACGGCATGATCAATCCCCGCTAACTCTTTCATTGCATTCAACAATAAAGCAGCAGAAGACCCTAATAAATCGCCCGCTTCGGCTGTGATAATCTTGCCGTCAGGCAGTTCTATCGCTGCAGCATGGGAAAAAGAGCCGTCATGCAACGCACCGGTCAATGCTCTGCGTTCACGCGCCGCTACGGTCGTGCGACGATAAGCGGTCGTGATGCCCACCTGTTGTTGCAACAACGCTAACTTCTTAATCTCCGCATCATTGCAAGCTCCGTTAGCCAGATGACAAAGTGCCTGGAAATAACGGCGAATGATCTCCTGCTTGCTTGCCTCTCGCACCGCCTCATCATCGCTGATACAGAAGCCCACCATGTTCACTCCCATATCCGTCGGCGATTGATAAGGGCTCTTTCCGTAGATGGAGGTAAAGAGCGCCTCCAACACAGGATAGATCTCCACGTCGCGGTTATAGTTCACAGCCGTCTTGCCGTACGCCTCCAGATGGAAGGGGTCAATCATATTTACGTCCTGCAGATCCGCTGTAGCAGCCTCGTAAGCTACGTTCAACGGATGTTTAAGCGGCAGATTCCATACAGGGAAAGTCTCGAACTTGGCGTACCCGGCATCCTTTCCGCGCGCGTGTTCATTATATAATTGACTCAGACATACCGCCATTTTTCCGCTGCCCGGTCCGGGTGCCGTGACGACTACCAAAGGACGAGTGGTCTCTACATACTCATTGCGTCCAAACCCTTCTTCCGAGGCAATGAGCTCCACATTATGCGGGTATCCGTCGATGATATAATGGTAATAGACGCGTATACCTTTGCGCTCCAGACGCTGACGATACGTATCTGCCGAACGCTGACCGGCATAGTGCGTAATCACCACCGAAGATACCACAAATCCGCGGTTCATAAACTCTTCGCGCAAACGAAGCACATCCTCGTCATAAGTGATACCCAAATCCTGACGGACTTTGTTACGCTCTATGTCCTCTGCGGAAATAACGATAATGATCTCTAATGAATCCCGCAGCTGAGTGAGCATACGCAGTTTGCTGTCAGGCAAAAAGCCCGGCAGCACACGACTGGCATGCATGTCGTCGAAGAGTTTGCCCCCCAACTCAAGATATAGTTTGTTGCCAAACTGCGCTATGCGTTCACGAATATGCTCCGACTGAATGCGAATATATTTATCGTTATCAAAAGCTTGCGGCATAAAGGGAATTAATTGTTGTTAGTCGTTTGATTCTCATTCTGTGCATCCTCATCATCCTCATCGTGATGGTAATAATAGTACGAGCGGTACGCCTTGTCATCCTTCGCGAACTTACCATACAACTTACCATACAGTTTACCATAGCGTTTGGCGTTACTGTTACTGTTTCCGTAACCATAGCCATAACCGCCGTAACCGCCGTAACCGAGGTGACCGTAACCATAACCACCATAACCACCATAACCGTATCCGTAACCGGAACCGTAAGAGTGACGGCCTTCCGTCGGGATATCAGAGAGAATAATCTGGACTTTCTCCGGATTGTCCACCACTTCCGTCATCTGCTCCAAAGTCTGCTTACAGAACGATTTGTTGGTCTGCATACAACGGATAACAAACAGACACATATCACTATGCTCAATAATTGGATAGCAATCCGGTACCAAACCGATAGGCGATGTATCTATTACAATAAAGTCATATTTCTCACGCAGCTCCTTAAGCGTATTAGCTAACTTATCCGAGTGCGCCAACTCTCCCGGGTTAGGAGGAATCGTACCTGCACGCATGAAATCAAAGCCGAAAGGTGTATTCTCTGTCATAATATCTTGCAGTTCACAATCACCAATCAGGAAATTGGACATACCATCCCCGCTCTCCAAACCTAACTTCGTGTGAATGTTCGGTTTACGCATATCAAGGTCAATCAATAATGTCTTCTTTCCCGTCATTCCGTATAAGGAGGCGAGGTTCGTAGAAAGGAATGTCTTACCATCACCGGACTCCGTAGAGGTAACACAGATAACCATTCCGTATTTACGCTTGAGCACGAACTCAATACGCGTACGGATAGCACGTAACATCTCCGAATAACTGGAACGCGGCGAAGCACGCACCAAGGTCGGGTTCTGATTACGTGCATGACGCAATGTACCAATAAGACGGAATAACTTGAGCTTCATCACATCTTTCGGCGAACGAATCTTATTATTCAGTAACTCGCTCAGGATAATCAGTAAAAGAGGGATCAGGAAACCGATAACCAGATAGGTGGTAGTGGTCTTCGATTTAGCCTTGGCGTTCATGACTGCGGTCGTACGCGCTTTATCCATAATGCTGTTATCCGGCGTGTTCGATGCTTTCTGGATCTCAGCCTCGGCTCGTTTCTGCAGGAAGAAAGTATAGTAATTATCATCTATTCGATAATTACGCTCGATAGCTACCATCTGTAATTCCTTCTCAGGCAATGTCTTGATCATCTGCTCCACCTCATCGTTACGACGCTTCAAATCCGATTTTTCAATCTCCAATGAAGCACGCATCGAATTTACTACCTCCTCAATCGCTGTCTTGACATTCTCGATATCCTTGGTGTACTTGGCGTAGTAAATATTCTTATCTGTCAACTCGCCGCGTTGGATACGAAGGTCATTGAGTTGTTGTACCAAACCCAATAACATAGGCTCATTCACGCCCATCGTGGTCGGTGCTATGACGGCATCCTGCTCGATATTTGTGTGGATATAATTGATCAGATAATCAAAATAGGTCTCACGTAAACGCAACTCCATCGCCTTCTGGTCGTAACCCGCTACCAAGCCCATTAACTGCCCGGCATACGAGTTCACATCGACGAACTTATTCTCCTGACGGAAATTCGTCATCGCCCCTTCACTCACCTGCAGAGAGGATTGCAAACTCTCCAACTGCTCGTTGATGAACTGAATTGAGTTCTCTGCCACCTTATTCTTCTGCTCCAAGTTCTGCAACAGATAGATTTGCGCCAGTTTATCAATGAACTCGCAGTCACGTTGCGGCGTCTCGCTAACTAACGAAAGCGCCAAAACCGTTGACCCTTCTGTTACGAATGACAACTGCAAACGGCTCATGAACTCGTCCACCAAGCTCTCATGGCTGCGGAAACGGAAATATACTTTTCCGGAGTTCACCATCAACTCAGTCGGCCAAATAATGATATCAAACAGATTGCAACTAATTGGTTCGCCGTAACGCGCATCTATATCCAGCGGTGTGTTCTCTTCTGTAGAAGACAAATGGATGGTACCATCTTTTTCGAAATTCACTTGGTACAAAATACCATACGCACGAGGGTCAAGGCGTTTATACTCCACCAAGATAGGCGTTTGACGATACAACTGACGAGTTTTGAATCGTCCCTGAGTAATATACTCCACGTTCAAGAACGGCAATGAATCTACCACACGGCTCGTCAAGTCATACGAACCGAGCATAATCATCTGGTTATTAACATTCTTGAAACCGGCATCCACACCAAAGCCCTGCATAAGAGCAAAGTTAGATCCACCGTAACCCGCATTCTCTTTTATCACAAGCGTTCCCTGTGAGAAATACGTTGGTATCCATCGACGATTCTTGAGCATCGCCAATCCTAAAGAAATCGCTAATGCAATCACGAACAGATACCAATAATGTAAGAACGTAAAAAACCACTCCAAGGGGTTGAAGTTCAATGAGCTGTCCTCGTCATCTTTATCCTGCTGAGGATCCTGCATGTAATACTGCTGATTACCGCCCGGTTGATAGTAAGCATTGCCGTATGGTTGACCATAGGCGTTGCCTCCCGGTTGATAATAGGCATTGTTTCCTCCGGGAATGTAAGCGGAGTTGTTTCCTCCGTGGGAATAATAATAGTTATTATCTGCCATAATTATTTATACATATATGCTACATAATTAAGCACCGTCGTCAATAGTGCTACTGAGCTCGTTATCAAGCCAATAAAGCCTGCATAGTTCGGCACTTTATAGAAACTGTCCTTTGTACGTGCCACATAAATGACATCGTTCGGATAGATGTAATAATACTTCGAATCAATGATTGTATTACTACGCATATCGAATTCCAGCACTTCCGGTTCCTGACCTCCGTCACGCGGACGTACTATCCGAATATGTCTGCGGTCACCGGAGTTCATTACATCGCCGGTCATCGCCAAGGCTTGGAAAATATTCATTTTCTCCTTGTAGATATGATATTGGCCGGAATGTGCGTCTCCGATTACCGAGAAATACTTGTTATACAACGCTAACTTAACATCCGCGTCAGGAATGATCTCACGGAAAGCCGCCTTCAACGTGTCTTGTGCCTCTATCTCCGTCAGACCTTGTACCTTAACCGGTTTGAGGAACGGTATATCTATCGTTCCATCCGAATGGACACGGTACGAATTGGCGTACTGACCATTAACTGCTGCATTATTAGCACCTAACATCTTACTATACGTCTCATCCATCGTCACCAAACGATAGATAATCTCATCGTTCACGCGGATCCGATAAGGCTCATAAGCTGCGGAATCATACACAGGAATCTTGTTCGACTTGGTCGGTTCTTGCAAATAACCGATGTTTCGATGACTGTAACAACTCGTCATCATCAGGGCAATACAACCCAATAATAGTATTGTTACCTTTTTCATTGGTTACCTCCTTCCCCTGAATTAGTTGTCGAGTTGGATCCTCCTCCGTAATGTTTACGCACGTGGTTGATACCCGTTTGTACAATCGAATAGATGAACACGCCGAACGAAATCGTAGCGGCCGTCACGCCGATAACCGTCGTCACATGGTTAATTCCGAAGCTATAACCCGGAATCTGACGGATATAGATGATATCATTCGGCTCGATGTAGTAATACTCCGAGTTGACGATATCTTTCGAACGCACATCAAACGTCTTAATCGTCGTCACGCCGTTCTTCTCGCGTACTAACTTGACCTCCTTACGGCTGTTAAACTCTTTCAGATCGCCCGCCATCGCCAGCGCTTCAAAGATTGTCATCTTCTCTTTGTTGATCATGTACCGCCCGCTCTGTGCTCCGATGATGGAGAAAGAACGGTTGACGATATTCACCTCCACAGACACTGTACTATAACCCGGCATCTCTTTGACCAAAGTACCCAACTCGTCCTCCAACTTGTGCTTCACTTCACGCAATGTATTACCCTTCACGTGCACCTTGCCAATACTCGGGAAATCAATATTTCCCTCTTCGTCAATCAGATAGGTGTACAAGTCATACGAACCATACCCACCACCACCTTGGCTCATTTGTTGACGCATTTGAGAGGAACTGGAGCCACCGGCGTTATACATTTTCATCACCTCTTCGTTGGTCGAATAAACATACACATACAACCGATCCCCTATTCGCAGCTCATATTCCTCAAAACTTAATGTGTCTGCATAACTCGGAATCTGTTTGTCAGGTTCCTGCATATAGTTTACTTTCCGCGCGGTCACACAAGACGCTAACGCAAAGCCAACTATCGCCAGAAATAATATGTATTTAAATTTTCTCATTTGCACATTTATACATTTAGGCATTTTTCTCCTGCCCCTTTAGGGGAAGGTCGGGAAGGGGCTTTATCTCTTCTCATCCCAACCAAAAGGATGCGGACTTAATGGCAATTTTGCTAACGGATGGTAGTCGCCCACCAAACCGATCGGTTCTGAATGACGAATCTGAGCTACCGTCTCGATGCAAGGACGAGCCTCTGAGATACGGAAACCGTTACCTGCCAAAATCTGCTTGTAACTCTCTGTATGCAACTCCGTAAATCCTGCGCTGAACTCAAACTCCTCGCCGTCAATATTCAACGTACGATATGTCCGCTTCTCGCCTTGAACAGCGTTCGCCGGCAAACAGTCTGCATTTATACTAAGGAAATAGCGCACGCGTGCGCGCTCGAGCTCAAGATAACCCGCTACACGGTCAAAACTCATCACATGGACGATATTCTGCTTCACAGGACCGAATATCCATTGCAGCATATCGTAAAAATGCACGCCGATGTTGGTAGCTATACCGCCGGACTTATGCACATCGCCTTTCCATGAACTGTAATACCATTTGCCGCGACTCGTGATATAAGTCAAATCCACGTCGTAGATCTTATCTTTCGGTCCGTTTGCCACTTTCTCCTTCAACGCACGGATCTTGTCGTGCAAACGAAGTTGCAGAATCGTATATGCTTGGTGTCCGGTTTCCTGCTCCAACTCCACGAGGTTGTCAATATTGTACGGGTTCAATACCAACGGCTTCTCGCAGATTACATTACAGCCCAGACGCAGACCATAACGAATAAACGCATCGTGCGTGTAGTTCGGCGTACAGATTGACAGCCAATGAAGGGGATTGTCTGTACGCATTTGTTTGGAGCAGAAACGGTCAAACTGCTCATTCTCTGTAAAGAACGAACAATCCGGGAACGAACTGTCCAAACGACCCACACTATCAAACTTGTCATAAGCAACCAGCAGGTTATTACCTGTATCTGCAATCGCTTTAATGTGTCTTGGAGCAATATATCCTGCTGCTCCGATCAACCCAAAATTCAATTTCTTTTCCATTATTGTTGTTTTACTATTATTCGCTTTACTATGTTTTTGGCGCTTTGCAGCAACCATTCTTTATACCATGCCGCCTTGTTGTTTGTCCACCGCTGCGGGTGTGTCGTAATCATCACATGATTTGGCAATTTGCCTTGTTCAACAGCAGCAATGAGTTCCTGCGTTGTGTGCCAAACCAAGCCTTTTGCGGTCCATTCGTCTTGGTAACCGGGTATCTTGTCGCGCACACTCACTTTGTAACCATCCCAGCAACGCCCCGTATCCGTCAAGTAGAACACATCGCTAAAATCGGTGTCCATATACGGCTCACCAACAATGCCTAAGGTCTTGTAGTCATATTTCTGCCAAAGGTCTTTGCTGTCATACTTACTTGTCGGCGCTCCGTGCATACAAATCGTCTCTACAGCGTAGTACTGCCGAAAATACGTCAGCCAAGTTTGGAAATGGCTCCATGCTTGATCTATGTTTCCGTTGCATAGACTCATGTCCTCGTAATGATAGCCTATTTCATGTCCGAGTTGCGCGATAGAACGGATGATTTGCGGCTGGTTACTTTCCGGTATGATCCGGAAGTAGTAACTGGCTCTCGCGCCGAGTGCGTGCTCTATCTGTGCTGTCTTGAGGCTGTTCGGGGCTTTCAGATCCACATCGTGGCGGAGGATGACGAACTTACGATTTTCGAGATTTCGAGATTTCGAGATCACGAGATCACGACAGTAGTCAGCATAGGAAACCAATTCGTAACCTTGTTTTTGCAAGGTCTCCAAGAGTTCACGATATATGTCCAGCGAGAAGTCTCTCATCTTTCTGCACGAACGGGATTTTCGAGGAAGTCCTTATAAGCGAGACGGATACCATCTTCGAGTTCGGTCTTATACGTCCACCCTAACTTCGTTGCCTTGCTCACATCCAGCAGTTTGCGCGGTGTGCCATCAGGACGGGTACTATCCCACTCGATCTTTCCCTCATAACCGACCACTTTCGCCACCAGTTCCGTTAATTCTTTGATGGTCAACTCCTTGCCCGTTCCGGCATTGACGGTCTCGTTGCCTGAGTAGTTATTCATAAGGAACACACACAGGTTCGCCAAATCATCTACATACAAGAACTCACGCAGCGGAGAACCTGTGCCCCAACAAGTCACGGACTTAGCGCCACTCACTTTCGCCTCATGGAAACGTCTGATCAACGCCGGTAACACATGGCTGTGCTCGGGATGGTAGTTATCGTTCGGGCCATAGAGGTTCGTCGGCATGACAGAGATGTAATCCGTTCCGTACTGACGGTTCAAAAACTCGCAGTATTTGAGTCCGCTGATCTTTGCTAACGCGTACGCCTCGTTGGTCTTCTCCAACTCGCCGGTTAACAGACAGCTCTCCGTCATCGGTTGTGGCGCCATACGCGGATAGATGCAACTGCTGCCCAAGAACTCCAATTTCTTAACGCCGTTCTTCCAGGCGGCATGAATAACATTCATCTCCAGAATCATGTTATCGTACATAAAATCCGCTAACGCATTCTGGTTCGCCACAATACCGCCCACTTTAGCAGCTGCGAGGAACACATACTCAGGTTTCTCTTCCGCAAAGAACTTCTCCACAGCCTCTTGGCGACACAGATCCAACTCTTTGTGTGTCCGTGTCACGATATTCGTATATCCCTGCCGTTGCAGTTCCCGCACAATCGCAGATCCCACCATTCCCCGGTGACCTGCCACATATATTTTTGAATTCTTCTCCATCATTTATCAATTCCTTTCTCTAAGAACTCAGCGAGGTTGACTTTCCGTATCTCTGCGGCGGCGTCATCGGCAGCCACTTTCTTCATATCGTGCGCCACCATGAGTTCTACAAGTTGCTCAAAACTGGTGGTTTGCGGGTTCCAGCCGAGTTCGCGTTTCGCCTTACTCGGGTCGCCTAACAAATTCACAACATCCGTCGGCCGATAGAAGTCCGGACTGACAGCCACTACCACATCGCCCACTTTCACTCGTTCATTCGTTAACCCGTTCACTCGTTCAACGATTCCCTTTTCCTCTATTCCTTCGCCTTCCCATCTCAGTTCAATACCTGCATGTTTGAAAGCCAAGGTTGCAAACTCACGCACGCTGTGCTGCACACCGGTTGCAATAACAAAGTCCTCCGGCGTCTTATGCTGCAAGATCAGCCACATACACTCTACGTAATCTTTGGCGTAACCCCAGTCCCGCAGCGAATCGAGGTTGCCCAGATAGAGACATTTCTGCTTGCCCTGCGCAATACGAGCGGCAGCCAAAGTAATCTTCCTTGTCACAAACGTCTCTCCGCGGCGCTCGGACTCATGGTTAAAGAGAATACCCGAGCAGCAGAACATATTATACGCCTCGCGGTACTCTTTGATGATCCAATATCCATACAGTTTAGCTACTGCATACGGGCTATACGGATGAAAAGGAGTCGTCTCACTTTGCGGCACTTCCTCCACCTTGCCGTACAACTCACTTGTAGAAGCCTGATAAATCCTGCAGGTTTTCTCCAAATGGTTCGTACGAACCGCCTCCAGAATACGAAGCACACCGACCGCATCTACATCTGCCGTGAACTCCGGTGCATCAAAACTAACCTGTACGTGGCTCTGTGCTGCCAAATTATAGATCTCATCCGGTTGCACTTTACCCACTAATTTCACCAGCGACATCGAGTCACTCATATCCGCATAATGCAAGTGAAAATGCGGCGTGCCCTCCAAATGAGCAATACGCTCACGATAGTCCACCGAACTACGACGGATTATGCCGTGCACCTCGTATCCTTTACCCAACAAAAACTCCGACAGATAGCTTCCGTCCTGTCCCGTAACTCCTGTTATTAACGCAATTTTAGACATAGTTATTCAATTTAGCGTGCAAAGGTACAACTTTTTTTTGATATACGCAAGCACGCGCGTGTTTTTTTTCAAAAAATAAAACATTATATAGAAAATAGCCCTCTCCTATTGCAAATATAAAATATTTGTTGTACCTTTGCATGAAATTTGCAAATTAACAAAAATCATGAATATTTCGTATAATTGGTTAAAACGCTACATTGCGTTGAAAGATGATGCAGAGACTGTAGCAAAAATCCTGACCTCTATCGGTCTTGAGGTCGGAACAGTTGAAGAGAAAGAATCGATCCGTGGCGGACTTAAAGGTCTTGTTGTGGGCGAAGTGCTGACGTGCGAACCCCACCCTAATTCAGACCACTTGCACATTACCAAAGTGAATGTCGGCGAAGCAGAACCGCTTCCTATTGTTTGCGGCGCACCGAACGTAGCTGCCGGACAGAAAGTCATCGTCGCTACTATCGGAACCGTCCTTTATGATGGCGATCAGTCCTTCACCATCAAAAAAGGCAAACTCCGCGGCGAGGACTCCTTCGGTATGATCTGCGCGGAAGATGAAATTGGTGTGGGAACTGACCACGCTGGTATCATCGTTCTGCCGGCGGACACGCCGGTGGGCATGAAAGCCGCTGATTATTACCACATTGAGAACGACACGATCATCGAGGTGGATATAACGCCGAACCGCTCGGACGCCGCTTCTCATTTCGGTGTAGCGCGTGACCTTTATGCATACTACAAAGCGCACGGACAAGACATCGCCCTCACCAAACCTTCTGTGGACGAGTTCAAATCGGATGTTAACGAATCGCCGATAAGCGTCCATGTGGAAGCACCCGACGCTGCTCCGCGTTATTCGGGGCTCTACATCAAAGGTGTGGAAGTGAAGGAGTCGCCGGATTGGCTCAAAAACAGCCTGTTAGCGATCGGTCTTCGCCCGATTAACAACATCGTTGATGTCACGAACTTCGTGCTGCACGAGATGGGTCAAGCGCTCCACGCCTTCGATGCCGATAAGATAAAGGGCAACGAAATCCATGTTCGCTATGCGCGCCAAGGTGAGAAATTCGTTACCCTCGATGGCGTTGAACGGGAAATGGATAGCCGCGACCTCATGATTGCGAATAAAGAAGAGGCAATGTGTATTGCCGGCGTCTTCGGCGGACTCGAAAGCGGTGTAACGGAAAACACCAAAAACATCTTCTTGGAATCCGCATACTTCGACCCTGTAACCATCCGCAAAACCAGCCGCAGACAGCAACTCCAGACCGACGCATCTTTCCGTTACGAACGCGGTTGTGACCCTTGCAACACGATTTATGTTTTGAAACGTGCTGCAATGCTTATCCAAGAGTTAGCCGGAGGAGAGTTTGTCGGAGCTATACATGACAATATTGCAAGTCAGGAGTTACTTAAACCCTGGTCTGTTACGATCGACATCAATCGCGTCAACTCGCTCATCGGTAAGGCTATCGGCAAGGACACCATCGAAACGATCCTCCGCGCATTGGAGATCAATATAGTTACCAAACATGGCGACTCCTGGCAGTTGGAAGTTCCGCGCTACCGCGTGGACGTACAGCGTGAGTGCGACGTCGTAGAAGATATTCTCCGTATCTACGGCTACGACAATGTCGAGTTCCCCGAGAAACTGAACACCAGCCTCGCGTACGGCGTCAAACCCGACCCCGAGAAACTGCGTCGTCGTATTGCAGAGCAACTGACCGCACAGGGTTTCAACGAGATCCTCAACAACTCGCTTACCAAAGTGTCGTATTACGAGCCGTTGACCCAACTGACGCTTGACACTTGTGTCAAGATCATGAACCCCTTGAGCCAAGACCTCGGTGTGATGCGTCAGACCCTGCTCTTCGGCGGTCTGGAGTCCATTGCGCGCAACGCAAACCGCAAAAACAGCGATCTCAAGTTCTATGAGTTCGGTAACTGTTACCACTACAATGGAGAATTAAAAATTAAAAATTTCGAATTAATTCAAAACGATCCACTCAAGGCATATTCCGAGGAACCGCATTTGGCTCTTTGGCTCACCGGTAACAAAGCCGCACAGACTTGGGTGCGCAAGGAAGAGAAAACCACGTTCTACCAGCTCCGTGCATATGTGAATAATATCCTCGTGCGTCTCGGTGTAGATCTCTCTAAAACGACCGTAGAACGTCTGGAGAACGAACTCTTCTCCGATGGTCTTGTTATCAAAGCCGCTAACGGCAAAGCACTCGGCTTTATTGGCATCGTGGCTCGCAAGCAACTCAAGATCTTCGACATCGACCAAGAAGTCTATTATGCAGATCTCGACTGGAACCAGCTGCTCAAACAAAACAAACAATATAAAGCAGTTATCAATGATCTGCCCAAATATCCGGAAGTTAAGCGTGACTTTGCGCTCCTTGTGGATAAATCCGTTGAGTTCGCAGACCTCGCACGTGCTGCTTTCTCTACGGAGAAGAAACTGCTCAAGAACGTTTATCTGTTTGATGTCTATGAGGGCAAGAACCTCGAGCCGGGCAAGAAATCTTATGCCCTCTCCTTTATCCTCCAAGATGCGGAGAACACCCTCAAAGATACACAAATTGAGAATATTATGAACCGCCTAAAGGCAACATTCGAAGAGAAATTCAATGCTACCCTCCGCTGATCAAAACGAAATATTAAAACGTCGCACTTTTGCGATCATCTCGCACCCCGATGCCGGTAAGACGACTTTGACCGAGAAACTTCTGCTCTATGGAGGCGCTATTCACGTAGCCGGAGCGGTCAAATCCAACAAGATTCGCAAAACCGCCACCTCCGACTGGATGGAGATTGAGAAACAACGTGGTATTTCCGTAGCCACTTCCGTCATGGGCTTTGACTACGCCGACCATCATATCAACATCCTCGACACACCGGGTCACCAGGACTTTGCGGAAGACACGTTCCGCACGCTTACTGCGGTGGACTCAGCCATCGTCGTCATCGACTCCGCCAAAGGTGTCGAAGCGCAGACTCGCCGACTGATGGAAGTATGCCGAATGCGTAAGACGCCGGTCATGGTCTTTATGAACAAGATGGACCGTGAAGGTAAAGATCCGTTCGACTTAATGGACGAAGCGGAGAAAGAACTCGGTATTCATTGCACGCCCGTCACTTGGGCGAACGGACAAGGCTTAAAATTCGAATCCGTATTCGCACTCAACAATCGCCCGTCAGAACTTACTCCGAAACTGGAAGAAGACTTGGAAATGATTGATGGTGTCTATCCGGAGTTTGACAAGGAGGCATACCTGCGTGGAGATCTCGCACCTGTATTCTTTGGCTCAGCATACAAGACCATCGGCGTGCAAGAACTCCTTGATTTTCTGGTAGAGAATGCACCCTCCCCTCTTCCTGTTACCGCCGAAGAGCGTACCGTTGAACCAATGGAAGACAAGTTCACGGCGTTCTGCTTTAAGATCCACGCAAACATGGATCCGAATCATCGCTCGTGTATCGCGTTCTTCAAGATCTGCTCCGGTAAGTTCCTGCGCAACACCTATTATTATCACGTGCGCAAGGATCAGCAGATGCGTTTTGCGGCTCCGACCTGCTTCATGGCGCAAAAGAAAGAAACGGTCGATGAAGCGTTTGCAGGAGATGTAGTGGGTCTGCCGGACACCGGAAACTTCAAAATCGGAGACACGCTCACCGCAGGTGAACACTTGCATTTCAAGGGTCTGCCGTCCTTCTCGCCGGAAATGTTCAAATACATCGACAATGCCGACCCCATGAAGCAGAAACAGCTCGACAAGGGTATCAACCAACTCATGGACGAAGGTGTAGCGCAGCTCTTTGTGAGCCAACTCAACGGCCGTAAGATCATCGGAACAGTGGGACAACTCCAGTTCGAAGTCATCCAATACCGACTCGAACACGAGTACCAAGCCAAATGCAAATGGCAACCGCTCCAGATGTACAAAGCTTGCTGGATTGAGTCCGACGACGATGCCGAACTCGATATGTTCAAGAAACGCAAAGCGCAGTATATGGCGACGGACAAAGAAGGTCGGGATGTCTTCATGGCGGACTCCGCTTACGTGCTGAACATGGCGCAACAAGACTACAAGCATATACAATTCCACTTTACAAGTGAATTTTAGAAGACTAGTCGACCAGTAGACTAGTAAACTAGCAAACTAGTAAAATTTAATCAATATGAAAAACAGATCACTTCAAATCCGCCTCATCGTCATGAACTTCCTGGAGTTCGCTGTTTGGGGCGCGTACTTAACCTCAATGGGAACATACCTCTTCAAACAAGGTATGGGTCAGCACATCGGTTGGTTCTACTCCATCCAAGGTATCGTCAGCCTTTTCATGCCGGCTTTGATGGGTATCGTGGCAGACCGTTGGATTCAGGCGCAAAAGACGCTCAGCCTTTGCCATGCCTTAGCGGGTATCTTCATGTGCGCTGCAGGTCTCTATGCGTATACAGCAGCAGATGTGCAGTTTGCTACCCTCTTTTCGCTCTACACGATTTCCGTGGCGTTCTTCATGCCGACTATCGCGCTGACGAACTCCGTGGCTTTCAATGCCTTGGTCAAAGCTAAAATGGACACGGTCAAGGACTTCCCACCGATTCGTGTGTTCGGAACAGTGGGTTTCATCGCCACTATGTGGTGTATTGACCTGCTCGGTTTCCAAGCTACCCCTTGGCAGTTTGTCGTTTCCGGTGGTCTGAGTATCCTCTTAGCTGCCTATTCACTTACCCTTCCGGCTTGTGAGATCAATAAGACAGAAGGATCTGTGGATCTCGTGGAAGCACTGGGCCTCAAAGCCTTTGCACTCTTCAAGCAAAAGAAGATGGCGCTCTTCTTCATCTTCTCGATGATGCTCGGTATGTGTCTGCAAGTCACTAACTCATACGCAAACCCCTTTATCACTTCGTTTGGAGCTATCGAAGAGTTCGCAAACACCTTTGGTGTTCAGCACGCTAACATCCTCATCTCCATCTCACAGATCTGCGAGGCACTCTGTATCCTTGCTATTCCGTTCTTCCTCAAACGCTTCGGTATCAAGAATGTGATGCTCATGGCGATGTTCGCGTGGGTCTTCCGCTTTGCGTTCTTTGGAGCAGGAAACCCCGGATTCCCCGGAATAATCTTGTTCGTACTGAGTTGTATTGTTTATGGCTTTGCCTTTGATTTCTTCAATATCTCCGGTGCGCTTTATGTCGATCAGGAGACAGAAGAAGCACAGCGTTCGTCTGCACAAGGTCTGTTTATGATGATGACCAACGGTTTTGGAGCTACTATCGGTACGCTCTCAGCGCAAGCGATTGTCAATAAACTCGTCATGGCAGAGGAAGTCACCTCGCAAGGACCGCTCGCTGTTTGGGATGGTTGGAAACAAGCATGGTACATCTTTGCCGGCTTTGCCCTTGTTGTTTCTATCGCTTTCTGGATCTTCTTCCCGAAAACCCCGGTGAACAAGAACCTTGAAGTGAAACACTAAATCATAAATTATAAATCATAAATCACAAATTACCAATGTTCCGTAAGGAACTCACATATTATTTCTCTACGCCGATTGCGTATATCGTTATTGGGTTGTACCAATTGGCGATCAGTCTCTTCCTTTGGGTGATCCCGGGTCAATGGAACATCATTGATTCCGGGTACGCCCAAGTGGACGGATTGTTCCAATTGAGTCCGTGGCTCTTCATGCTCCTCTGTCCGGCGCTTACGATGCGTTTACTCTCCGAAGAACGTCAATCGGGTATTTGGGACTTAATTCGCACAAAGCCCATCTCGCTTACACGTATTATGCTCGGTAAGTATTTTGCTGCATGGACCTTAGTCCTCATCGGTCTGTTACCCTGTTTTGTTCACTATTTCGTAGTGGCATATATGGCAGAACCGATGGGTAATTTGGACAGCGGTGCATTCTTGGGTTCGTTTATCGGACTCATTCTATTGAGCGGAACTTTCTTAGCCATAGGTCTCTTCAGTGCAACGTTCAGCAAAAGCCAGATCGTCTGTTTCATCTCCGGCACGCTGACTTGCTTTGTCCTCTATTGGGTGCTTCTCCAAGACCACTACTCTTCCCTCTCACGCGGAGTGATAGATCTTCGCGATGTCATCTTCTTTATTTCGATAGCTATTATTGCCATCATAGGAGCCATCTTCACGATTGATCATCTCACGAAGAAATAAATGTACAAATGTGAAAATGAATAAATACTATGACAAAAATAGGCATTTTATCGGATACACATGGTTTGTTGGACAAGCGCGTCTTTGAGCATTTCAAGGAGGTAGACGAGATTTGGCATGCCGGAGATATAGGTTCCGAGGATGTTTTACGCCGTCTTCGTGAGTTCAAACCTACAAGGGCTGTCTATGGTAACATGGACTCCGGCGATGTGCGTTACTCGCTGCCTGAGTTTTACCGTTTTCGTGTAGAAGATGTCAATGTGCTTATGACCCATATTGGCGGCTATCCCGGACATTATAACCCTTGGCTCATTCCTTGGTTCCGTAAAAGTTTGGAAGCAAAAAATGCCAAAATACAAAATTACCCAATAAATGAACAAATGGTAAATGAACAAATGGTAAATGTCATCGACTTATTTGTTTGCGGTCATAGCCATATACTCAAAGTACAATACGATCCGGTTTATAAGTTCCTCACGATGAACCCCGGAGCTGCAGGAAAGCAAGGATGGCAACCTTGCCAGACCTTGTTACGTTTTACCATTGATGGTAGCAAAATTGATAATTTAGAGGTGATCGAACTAGAAAGATTATAAATGAAATGCTTAAAAATGCCCGTTTTTTTGAAAAATTCATATTTTTTTTAAGAAATATGCTATAAAACATAAAAAAAGATTTGGTCATATAAAAAAAAAGCAGTACCTTTGCATCGGATTTGAAAAATGACAAGTCGACTTTGCAAAATAAGGGTAGTCATTCAAAGTCCAACGAAATTAGACCAATCTTTTTTGTACCTTAAATAAACAGACTAATACCTTAGAAAAACAGACGTCGGGATGACGGCTGTTTTCGCTTTCAAAAAGGACCTCTTAACTATACTAAAATCCCGCCCACTCTTTCGAGGGACGGGATTTTTTAAGGTAGTACTTTTTTCTAACATACACAAAAAAATCTGCATTTTTGATGCAGATTTTTGTTTTTAGGAATTATTCCTCATTCTGTGCAGTCTGGACTTCAGATGCTATAGGGCGACCATGAATTTTACTAGATGCTTTATTGGCGTGCTTACAATCAAACTTGTCATGGTGTTTAGCATCAAACTTGCATTGATGCTTGCCGCAAGCATGTTTATGCCCAAAAGGTTCGTCGAAACGCAGTACTTTAGTTACTTGGCGCGCACTAAGGTCTTTGCGGAACTTATCATAATATTTGGATTGTAAGTCCGCCAAGTCTTTGAAACTCTCAAAGCGCTGCTTTGCCTTTTGGTCCAGTTCAGCATCGGTTAAGACTTTTCCCTGTTGGCGATTAAACACTTTGTTCTTTTTGAAGAGCTCGTCCATTTTAGCAGAATATTCACGATAGGTGACGGCGAATTTCTCTGCCTGTTGATCACTAAGCATCAATTCATTAGTGAAGCGTCTAATGTCAAGCTCTACCCTTTCCTCTTTGCTAAATTTCTTTCCATCACACTTTTCGTTTTTCATTTCCTGTGCGCTAATGTTAGCCACGAAGATGGCGCTAAGAGCCAAAATAACAATCTTTTTCATACGTTTTACATTTAGATGGTTACACATTCATTAGCCTATAAACAAATACCATGCCAAAATCAATTATGCTTAAAAATGATATTCCTCTTCGTCATCTGTTATCGCTATCAGTTTGCAGCCTATACGGTCGTAGTCCTGCCCATACAGGATGTCTGCTCCGATTTGCGGGAAAAGGTCTCGGAGAGTATATTGGTCCTCGGGGAAATAAGAGTTCACATGGTACAATGAACCTTTCTTATCAGGGTCATTCGGATCGTCACCTCCAGCCCATAGCATCTCTACATGGTTCTCAATAACCTCTTTATCTTGCATGAAGATACGTTCCTGACAATCAATAATGATGTGTTCACGCGAGCCGAGTGTGTAAGGCAAGCCCATCTCACAACGCAGGTTACGGCAGAAATCCTCGATGGTCATCTCTTCCGGGATGGTCATTTCGCACATCACACCGGTACGTGTGTTAACTAATTCAAAGTGGTACATATTGGTGTTTCAGATTTTACAAGTGTTGGAGTTCGTCTATACTGCTGAAAGTAGCCCAATTTACAGTTTGCTCGGCTGCAAGGCGGTTAACAGCAATGTCGTCAATGAAGATGATGCGTCTGTCGGGCTCACGAACGGCTTCATCCACCGCATGGAATATCTCCGGTTCAGGCTTAGCCATGTGCATCTTCTGCGAGAGGAAGAGACGGTCGAAATGGCGGTCGAGGCCATAAGTGCGGTTGATGAATTCAAAATGAAGATCATTGCCGTTACTCAGCAGATAGACCTTATGTCCCGCTACGCGCAGGTGATCCACTACCTCAAGACGTTCCTGCGGCAGGTCATCCAACATTGCCATCCACGCATCCACTATCTCTTGACAAGTAGTGCCGGGGCGACAGAAAGACTGAACCTGTACAACAAACTCATCGGGAGTGATCAGTCCGCGTTCGAAATCCGCCATGAGTTGTTTGCTCGCCACGCTGACGGCTTTGATGCCTTCTCCGTTGCTATCCATGCCCAAGACGGCTCGCATGTTCTCTTCTCCCATCAATGCCTCGAACGCCCGCATACAACGTCCAACATTAAGGCGGATAAGTACCCCGCCGAGGTCAAATATATAGATGAGTTGGTTAGTCATTTTTTCTAAGGATTGAGAGATCGCGGTATAAAGACACCCGTATTATTAGGTGCAAAGGTACAAATAAATTTCGAGATGTGCAAATAAATTTCTGTAAAAATTTTGCAGATATGGAAAAATCTTTGTAATTTTGCAGCCGATTAAAAGATATCGTATATGAAGAATCATTTTGCATTAGTGACGGGTGCATCGTCCGGAATAGGTTTGGAGTTTGCCAAGCAGTTAGCCAAGAGAGGTTATAACTTACTCATTGTCAGCAACGAAGAGGTAATAAAAAAGCGTGCAGAAGAAATAAAGGGATCAAAGGATGAGCGGATTAGTGGATTAGAGGTGATTCCTTTGGTAATGGACCTTGGGCAACAGAGTTCCGCGCGCGAACTATATGAATACACGCGCGCACAAGAGATAGAGGTGGAAGTGTTGGTAAATAATGCCGGAGTTTATCACGACAAAGATATACTCGATGACAGCGAGGCGTTCACAAGCCTCATTATGAATTTACATATGTATACGCCGGCGATGCTGTGTTACCTCTTCGGACAAGAGATGCGCGAGCGGAGACACGGCTATATCCTCAATGTATGCTCCGTAACCAGCAAGATAGTAGCGCAGCGGTTAGGCACTTATGCCAGCACAAAATGTTTCCTCTCAGCCTTCACACGGTCGCTGCACATCGAGCTGAAACCTTACGGCGTGTATGTAACGGATGTGAGTCCCGGAGCCGTAGATACAGGGCTTTTCAGCATACCTCAATGGGTGACCAAAGCGGGCAAGGCTTTAGGCATCATCGCTTCGCCCGAGATGCTGGTTCGCCGCGCTCTGCGGGCACTTTTCCACGGCCGCAGTAAAACAACAATACCCACCGTCTTCTGGCAGGTATTGTGTTTCATCATTTTGTTGATCCCGACTTGGATGCTTCGTCTGATCCGCCGGTTAGGCTGGTTCTAAACCCTTAATCCAAGTAATAATCCACCGTGGTGACTACGCGCACGTGTTTGATCCACGGCTGGTATTGGTCATTCTCAATGGAGAACTGGCCCTGGCTGGCGCGACGGATAGAACCGAGCGAGCACTGCGCATCGTCAGCGAACTTCTGCGCTACGGTGCGAGCGTTCTGCGTAGCCTCTTCAATCATAGCCGGCTTGAGTTCGGGCAGACCGTTGTACTGGTAGTCGAGATCCCACTTGTTGGAAGAAACGATGATGCCTTCCTTGAGCAAGTCCGCTTCCTTACCTTGGGAAGCAATGACCAGTTTCACTTTGTCTGTAGATACAATGATGGAAGTGCGGAGGGTATAGCGGTACTCCGGACGGTTGTTGCCGTAATAGTTCTCCCAGTTGTTATCCACCGAAATCGGTCCCTGGCGAAGGTCGCTCTCTTCGAATCCCAATGCGAGCAAGTGTTTCTTCACTTTCTCCGATACATTGCCGATTTGCTGATAGAGCGACGGCAGATCATTGCCATTCCATCCGAAAGAGAGCGGCCATACTACGTAATCCGCCTCCACCTCACGGGTACTCAGTCCTTTTACGGTTACTGCGCGGTCTTTGTCAGCGAACTTGCTGATTCCGCAATAGACGAACAAGCCTGCGAGGCTCAGTCCGAGCGCAACCAATGCGCCTGCTAATACATTATTTTTCATTTTTTGTTTTTTTTGGTTGATTAATTATTTGTCGTGCTTGTGCTCGTAGATGGCTTCGTCCACATTGATGATGTAGTCGCCCATCTTCTCGAGTTCAAGGATGATATCCATATAATTGACACCGGTGGTGTAGTCGTACTCATGCTCGGTGATGGATTGCATGTTTTGGTTCTTGAGTTCGTCGCGGAAATTATTAATCTCGTTCTCCATGTTGGTCATCTCGAAGAACTCGTCCTGGGTGATATTCGCTTTTTCGAGTGCTTCCACCATCTTTGCCTGCGCGCCGGTGAGGAGATAAATCATCTGCTCGACGTTCTTCTCCTGCTCCGCCGTAAAGGTAATATTGCCATCGTGCTTGTGGCGGATGTAGCGCGAGAGGTTGTAGTTGGCGTCGCCCACGGACTCCAGCTCGCTGACGATACGGAGCATCTTGTGCACCTCGTGCTTGGACTGGTCGGACAGACGGCCGTCGGCTACCTGGTTGAGGTATTGCGCTATCTCGTATTCCATTCGGTCGCAGATGCCTTCGTATTTCTCGATACGCGAGAAGATCTTGGTGAACTGGGTGTTGTCCTTCTCATAGAAGAGCTCATGCACCATTCCTATCATCCGTTGCGCACGGAGAGCAAAGACATGCACCTCTTTCCATGCCTGGAGGATAGAAAGCTCTGAAGTGGACATCAAACCGCCGGAGATAAACTTGAGCTGGCTGTCCGTATCTTTCTGTTCCGGTTTGGACGGGATGATGGTGCTCACTACTCGCTCCAGAACCGGCACGAACCAGATTAGAATCATCGTGTTCGTAACGTTGAACGCCGTGTGGAAGGTAGCCAGGACTGCGTTCAGTTTATCCGGCGAGACCTCGGAAGGAATGCCCGGTTCGAATTCCACGCCCCAGAGTTCACACACGCCTCCCACAAACCAACGGAAGACGCAAAGCACCCAAACGACACCGAAGAGGTTGAACACCAAGTGCGCCAGAGCAGCACGGCGTGCCTGCACCGAGGCGGAGAGTGCTACTACATTGGAGGTGATGGTAGTACCGATATTCTCACCCAGCACCAGCGCGATACCCATATCGACAGGCAGCACATGGGTTGAGCAGAGCGTCATCGTGATTGCCATGATCGCCGCCGAGGACTGTACGGCAAAAGTCAGTATTCCGCCTACTAACAGATAGAGGAAATAGCTGCCGTACCCCCATGACGAGGTAGCGATAAAGAAATTGCGTACCGGCGCCATCTCGTCCAAGTGCATGTCGGTGGCGTTGATTTTCAGGGTAGTCAGACCAAGCAGCATGAGCGACAGACCGATGAGGAAATCGCCGAGGTTGGCGTTCTTCTTGGTGAAGATAAGCGCTACAGCCATTACGATAGTGGCATACACAACCAATCGCAGATCAAACGATCCGCCGCCGAGCACCATGATCCACGCCGTGAAGGTCGTACCGATGTTGGCACCCATGATGACGGAGATAGCTTGCGCCAGCGAGAGAATACCCGCCGAGACGAAACTGACGGTCATGACCGTTGTAGCCGTGGAAGACTGAACCGCCGCGGTGATGAACGCACCGGTAAGCACGCCCGAGAAACGGTTGGTAGTCATCGTGCCAAGCACATTGCTCAGCTTGCTACCTGCCATTTTCTGCAGGCCTTCACTCATCACCTTCATTCCGTACATCAGCATCGCCACGGAACCGATGAGTGTAATAATCTGGAGTAATAAAGTCATATAGATTGTTTGCTATTTTCGCGCATATACGAATTTGGGTGCAAAGTTACTGCTTTTTTTTGACATATGCAAGGAAATAGGCAAAAAAGCGTTTGGTGAAAAGCTTCTTTCGCAAAATATAGCGGGATATTATCCCGCATAAAAGAAGAAAGGGGCGGCGTTTGGCAAACGCCTGAAACTACCAAGAAGCAAAAGCCGTCTGGCAGACGGTGGTGCAACTGCCAAGAATATAAAGCCCGATTCAATCGTGCACAAAGGAAGAAAGAGCCAGCCTGCTTGAAATGAAGCAGGCTGGTGTTTGGGATCTGCAAAGTAGCGCCAGCCACTTGCTCTTATGTTTATATTATTCTACAAAGATACCAAGTTGAAAGATATTAATCTATTGCCTTTTAAGTCATAGGCTTCTAATTGAGGAGTTGAACCATCATCTTCTTTTAGTATGTACGATGCAGAATTGTTACTTGCAGCAATTTGCGTATCGTTCAAGCGGCGATAGTTGAATAGAGTCGCTTGCTTATTAGTGGAAACGATTCTTTCTGTTGGGTTCAATGTTGTAGTTCCTTGGTATAAAGTGAACGAATTATCATCGTTTAGCCAATATCGATCCATGCTATCAATGATCCACTCACCATCTAACACATAAGTTTCAGTTGAATTGTCGTAGTAATAGTATTTCTCGTAGAGGGGAGTGAACTCGCGCTCAAAAAGCACGAGCACAGAACCAAAGGGCACACGGGCGGCTCATAGAGCCGTCAAGTGAGCGCACAGGAGCTACGGGAGTGAGGGAAGGAGGGTTTCGGCAAGAGACAGGGCGGAGAGTTCTTCGGCGAGTTGGACGAGGACGGCTTTGCGGTCAAGGGCACGGGCGGCTGTATAACGGGTGTAGCCGGCAAGGATGGTTTGGGCAAGGGAGGCGTCGGCGGTGGCGGTGGCAGTAGATAGGTAGTTGTAGATGAGGGAGGTGAGCATCTGCTGGTTGCGAAGGTATGGCTTTAGGTGTTTGTCGGCAGCAGAACGCGGGTTGTTGGCACGGCGGATGAGTTCCAAGCGGTAAGCAGTGGCTCGGGCGGCAAAATCCGGGTCTTGAAGAAGCAGTTTGGCATAGAGAGAGGCTGCTCCCATCTTTTGGCGATGGAGGGTTTGGGCATCTGACCAGTGTTCGGGTTTGTTCTGATAACAATAGGTGGACTCGTAGATCCCGAAGAGTTTGCGCTGGGAGATGTGCTGTTTCTTGCCGAAAATCTTGCCGGATGTTGACTGAATGGGGTCTTGATACGTTACTTTAGACATGGTTGTCGGGGTTTGGAGCTCCGCCAAAAATGGCGGATACGGGGTTGTTATTAGGGTTTCGTTGCGGCTATCTCGTGGTGACGTACCGCTAATGCTGTGTTAATCCTGTGTTAATGCTGTGTTAATCCTGTGTTGGAGTATCGTGATTAAAAAAGCGGCGAGGGCTGAATAGATGTCGGGATTCAATCCCGACGTAATGGACGAAGGGAGAAGTTACTTTTTCACGACGGCTTTGTTCTCAAAGCCGTCTATGTACATCTCCAGCGGCTTGTCGAGGCGGACATGACGTATGAGGTCGGTTTCTTCTACAGCAGGCATGGCATCGAGGACCGATTGATCATATTCGTCGGTCAGAGGACGCGCCCACGGGTCCACGTTCATATAACCGACGTTGAAAGAGGTCATGTTCTGGAAGAAATGCGAGCCTTGTGACGGTTCGATGCGGAAATCAGGCAATGAGCACTCGGCGATAGCTTTTGCTTCGCTGATGTCTCCCCATTGAACCGGCACACCGAGTGTCGGAATCTGTGATCCCCAACGACCATAACCGATCAAGAGGTATTGGCGTCCTTCCTGACGCATTTTGTTGTTCCATTCGCGCAATGTAGCCGTCATTTCCTGAGTCCGAAGGACGTTGAAGGTTTCTTTGCGGAGATAGATGATGTCGGTTACATCTTCCGTTTTGCCGACACCGAGTGCATTGCCGGAACGCAAGAAAGCTCCGTTTTCATCGACTTTATCCCAGTCTACTTTTGCAGTCAAGCTGTCCGCTGAAATAGGACGAATCTGCAAGACATGGAAGATCTGGGGGTCGTGCTCCAAGTTCACGGCGAACTCTATCTCGACGGGTGTTTTGATCTCCTCGCGCGCGATATCTAAAAGGTGTTGTATTATGTCCGCCAAGGGGAACGTATTGAACTTGAGTTGCGGGGCAAAGGTGACAATACGCGGTCCATCGGGATAACAGGAATCCACGATGCGCATGTTCTCGCGGTCATATGTAGAAGCGATGAGTTTGAGGGATTCAAACTGCCCGCACTCATGAATCGGAATTCGTTCCAAGTTAACGGCATCATCAATGGAAGTTTTAAATTTCTCGGGGCTAAGCGAAAGAGCTAACATGGATTGCTGTGTCTCCCGCATAGCCAGATCGACCGTAGAAGTCTGCATGACGTTCTTCGGGTATTTGGGCGAGAAACGGAGCACTTGTTCGCCATCGACCACGGCTTTACCAAGTCCGTAAGCGATTTTGACGATGCCATCTTCGGGTTTCTCTTTTCCCACGGGGTAGAAATTGATGCTTCGTGCTACGCCGGAGATGACGGGGAAATAGTAATTTCCTTCGGTTTCACCGCATACTTCCTGAAGTACGATTGCCATTTTTTCTTCGGAAGGCACATTGCCTGTGGAGATGATGTAACCACGTGAAGCCGCAAAATAGACGGAAGCATAAACCGATTTGATAGCCTTGGAGAGCATTCTGAGTTGCTGGTCTTCATTCTCTGTGTGCGGGATCATATAGGTACTATAAACTCCCGCAAAAGGCTGATAATATGAATCTTCCAGTTTGGAGGAAGAACGTATAGCTAACGGTCTGCTGGTAACACGTATGAAATGGCGCAAAGCTCCCAATAATTCTGCTGGCAGACCCGCTGATACAAATTCCGAGAGCAGTTCTTCGTCGGTCAAGTCCGAGTTGATGACGTATTGAAGTCCATTGTCATGGATGAATTGGTCGAAATAATCGGTGGTAATAACCATCGTTCGGGGGACTAAGACACGCAGATCCTGCCAATGATCGTAGAGGTCATGTTTCTGGAGCATGTGGTTAAGGAAAGCGAGTCCTCTACCCTTTCCGCCCATGGCTCCATTCCCGCAACGCGAGAACCAGATTGTATTGTTATACGTTTCCGGTGCGTATTTGGCGACTACGCCGAGTGCCTGGTTGATGCGGTAGTCGTGTATGAGACGGATGTTGGTCTGCCGGATGTTTTCAATGTCCGCTTCATCCTGGATTGTCAGTTTATAGACCTCGCGCCCGATAGCAAACAGTCCTCGCGCAAAAAGCCATTTGGAGAGATAGTTATTATCACTCAAGCGTCTAAAAGCAGCGGGTGAAATCGAGGAAATAATCCGTTCGAATCCTTCCAGATCGGAAGCGCGGGCTATCTCTTTGCCGGTTCTCGGATCACGGGCGATGAAATCGCCGAATCCAAACTCCCGTTCGATGTACTCGCTCACGTCCTGAGAGAGTGTCTTGGATTTCTTGACCACAAAACCGACGTTCAGTTTGCGCGCTGTATTGCGCATGGATTCCTGCGAAGATTGCATAAGGAATGGCATTGTGGGGTTATCTTCCCTGATCAACCGGCATAAATCAACACCTGCATCGAGTTTTTCCATAGAGGACGGTTCTCCTTTATGGATAACAAATCCCACATCGGAAATAACGCCGATCATGTTCGACCCGAAACGGCTGTATAGTTCAACCGCCTCGTCGTAACAAGTAGCCATGAGCACTTTCGGCCGGGCACGCTTTCGGAGTAACTGCTGTTTTTCGTTGAGCGCATCGCGGATGGCAATGGAATTTTGCTGCAGAACGAGTTTGTAGAGAAGCGGCAGGTACGTAGAATAATAGCGCACGGAATCTTCCACCAGCATGATAGCCCGCACGCCTTCATTAAGAATGTCGTGTTCTGCATTCAGGCGGTCCTCAATCAGTTTGATGATGGCGATGATGAGGTCGGTGGAGTTATTCCAATTGAAAAAATAATCTATATCCGAACGGTCATGCTTCTCGATGCGGTTGTATATCTCCTTGCTGAATGAAGAGAGCAAGACGATCGGACATCCCGGCATCCAATTTTTCGCCTCTTTGGCAAAATCAAAGACATCGAGTTCGCCCACGCTGTACATGGTGAGGATGAGGTCAAAAGATGTACCAAGGGACGATGTACGATGTACGATCTCCAGCGCTTCGGCAGGGGTCTCGGCACGAGTGATAGACGGCGGATTAGAGAGGTTCAGTTCGGCATATTCCTGCGCGATCTGCACGTCAATACGACCGTCTTCCTCGAGTGCAAAACTATCATAGTTGTTGCAAACGAGCAGGATGCGCCGTACACGGCGCGACATCAATGTGGTATAATTACTTTCCATTATACTAATCCCTGTTCTACCATGGAATTAGCGACTTTCATAAAGCCGGCGATGTTGGCACCTTTGACGTAATTGATGTATCCGTCCTCTTCGGTTCCGTATTTGAGACATGCCGCGTGGATGTCCGCCATGATTGTGCGGAGACGCTGGTCCACTTCTTCAGCAGTCCATTTGAGACGCATTGAGTTCTGGGTCATTTCAAGACCGGATGTAGCTACACCTCCGGCATTGGATGCTTTGCCCGGGCTGTAGAGGATCTTAGCGGTTTGGAAGATCGCGATAGCTTCCGGCGTGGAAGGCATGTTCGCACCCTCGCAGACACAGAAACAGCCGTTCGCTATCAGTTTCTCGGCATCGGCTTTCTCTATCTCATTCTGGGTAGCACATGGCATTGCGATGTCGCAAGGGATACGCCAAGGACGCTCACCTGCGAAATACCGGGCTTGCGGATACTTAGCCGCATACTCCTTGATACGCCCGCGACGGACGTTTTTGAGTTCAAAGACAAAGTTCATCTTCTCCTCATTCAGTCCTTCCGGGTCATAGATAAATCCGTCCGAATCACTGAGTGTGAGCACTTTAGCACCAAGCCTCATAGCTTTCTGGGCCATAGCTTTCTGGGCTGCAAACTGCGCTACGTTTCCGGAACCGGAAATACATACCTTCTTCCCCTCGAAAGACTCACTACGGGTAGCGAGCATTGCTTGTGCAAAATAACAAGCGCCGTAACCGGTAGCCTCGGGACGCATAAGCGAGCCACCCCACATCTGACCTTTCCCAGTCAGTGTGCCCGTGAACTCATCGCGGAGACGCTTGTATTGACCGAACATAAAACCGATCTCACGTCCACCCACACCAATATCGCCGGCAGGAACGTCCGTATCGGCACCTATATGACGCTGAAGTTCGGTCATGAACGATTGACAAAAACGCATCACTTCAGCGTCCGATTTGCCACGCGGCGAGAAGTCCGAACCGCCTTTAGCACCGCCCATCGGCAGGGTTGTGAGGGCATTCTTAAAGGTTTGCTCAAAGGCAAGGAACTTCATGAT
>ONMV01000007.1 GCA_900319005.1 uncultured Bacteroidales bacterium | reverse complement strand
GCGCTCGCAAAGCCGGGTAAGAACCCGCAACACTCATGCAGCAAAATGCTGCTGGCAACCCACCGCGTAGCAGAGACCACCAACCCCGATTGCAACCGTTTGTATCTGCGCTCGAAAGTAGAGCGTTCGACAGCACCCTCGCAGGACGAGATGTCAGCACGCGAGAAATTCGCAACCGTATCTGCAGCCGTTGCTGCACGCGCTAAAGACCTCACGAAGATGGCTGCCGACAAAGCGGCTTTCATCGCGCAGAAGGATCTCTCGGGAGGTCGAAGAACCATGAAGAGCTTCCTCTGGAAACTCGAACTGGAAGCCTACGACCAAGCGCAAGGCTAACGCCCAAGGCTAAAAAAAGGAAAATCGCTCTCTTTCGGGCGATTTTCTCTTTTTTATTTGCATATATGCAAATTTTTTTGTACTTTTGCAGCGTGTTTGAAAAAAATATGGATGAACAACTTAAAATGATGATATTATGAAAAAAGTATTTTTTGCACTAATGGCGCTGAGTTTGGTTTGTGTAGCATTCACTTCTTGTGACAAAGATAGCGGCTTTACAGCCGATCCGACCACGCAACCGATTGCCGGAAAGACGTATCGTGAGACAATCTCTGCAGACAGTTATTCGCAGTTTTCTTTCCATATGAATTATCGGTGTACGATGGAGGCTAAAAGGCCCGGCGAAGCTCCTGTAGCAAACTCCTATTTTGAGTGGTGGATGTCTCCGAACGACAATGAAGTGGTCATCCGTTACGCGCAAGGAGCATACGACAAAACAACCGGATACTCGCTCTCCGGACAAAAATTCCTCTCCGGCTCATACAACGCTACCCAAAAAACCGTTACCCTCAGTGGAGACTTCGATGGTAAGCATTTTACTTATACTTTGACGGAACAAAACTAATTGATAACAAATGAATAGAACTTATTTTCCATTATTTATCTTGTTGGTGAGTCTGTTGGTATGCGTCTCTTGTCGTACTCAGCATGAGGCGATTATGGGCGATGCCATACGTTTTGGCGACGATGTGACCACCACTTATACGCACAAGGACGGTAAATTCAAGAACTTATATTATCAATCGGATCCCGTGTCCTTGTATACCAAAAACGGGGTTGACAAAAAGGAAGTAGCCAATCTGAAATCCTTTATCCGTCAGAAGAAACAAGGACATCAGACTACCGGTTATTATGCTTTGGATCTCGGTTTGGATCGTATTGAATATGTGCGCAAACATCAGTTCAAGAATGATCCTAATACCAAGTATTTCATTGTCTATATGACCGATGGACTGGATAATGCCAGCGTCCAACTGGCGAAGAACAAGAAGCAACTTTGGTTCATCAACAGCGAGGATCAATACGTCAAACGTATCCAGAAAAAAATCAAGAACGCGATGGGTGTTTGTAAACCGAGGCAAAACACGTTCCAGATTTTCCCCATTCTATTCGTAGGCAAGGATATGCAGGCTAACCTCGCCAAACGGGGATTGACGACCAAAGAGGATATCCTCAAAGCAGCCAATGAGGATATGCAATCCTATCGTGGCGCATCGAAGGGTGCGGCAGTGCCGGAAGTCATTCTCGGGACGGATTTCAAGGAGATCACCAGAGATTTTCAGGAGCTCTTCGCTTCCTCAGGATTTGAATTTTATGTTCCGACGGGGTATCGCAATCAGCGGGTACGTATGATCCTCGAGAATGATAAGAAAGAAAAAATACAAATAGAGGGAACGCTCAAGAAAAAATGGTTCAAATGGTGCCTGACGGACATTGAATATCCTGATAATGTGACCGTCATGAAAAGTGCCTCGGGCAAACCCAAGCCCATCAAAGAACTTTACGCCATCAATGACAGCAAAGAACTGTCTGCCGTCTTCCGGCTGGAAGAGATTCATCTCAATGACAAGAAATTTCATATCAAACATGCCACTCAGGAGCATGGCAAGTATTTCGAAACCAACACGGAGTACGAACTATCCAAACTGGCGAATACGAATGCCTATGTGCTTTTGATCATGGATGAGAGCACTTCGCTCGGAGACCAGACCAAGAACGAACAAAAAGCCATGGAGGATATCTTGGATATTGTTTTGAAATCGACTTCGCCTACCAAGACTTCGGCTAAATAATTATCCTATTTTCCGAAAAATCTTAAAGATTGACTATTAAATATGCCCTTTGCGGGGCATATTTTTAGATATGTACTTAACAATCGTGTCCTTTTTCGTAATAATCGTTATTGTGGACTTGACAAAAAAGCAGTACCTTTGCACCCGATAAAGAATGCGCCTTTTAGTAATTGACGATTGGACGATTGACGAGGTACGATTGATTGACGAATTATAATTATTGACGATTGTTCGTAACGTAAATTGTAAATCCTGCGAAGCGGCAAATCGTAAATAAATCGTAAATGGTAAATCTGTAAATCGTAAATAAATTAATAATGAAAAATTAATATTTCGATATGAAAAAGTTTTTATTCCAAACAGTACTGTTGCTAATCGCAGTCACAGCGTTTGCAGCAACGGATTTCCAGTTGCCGGACCCTCATTTCGAGGATTGGTCGGGTAGCGCTTTTAACGGACAGATCCAACCGAAGCATTGGCATGGTTCGAATGTGGAGCAGAGTGCCATCGGTCTTACCTTCCGTTTCAATTTTATGTATCGCGATAACGGCCGTACCGGTTATTGTGCCATGACGAAAGGTCAAGAGGTGGGAGCAGCGGGTATTACAGAGAACGCTCCGGGTTATTTCTCGCTCGCGGAAGCATGGCAGTACCTCAAAGGTCTGGACACCAACTCGGCTACAGCCGGTTCGAAGGGAGGTATTAAGTTTGACCATCGTCCGGACTCCGTAGCCGTATGGATCAAGCGTACGGGTAATAATACCGACAAGGAGGATTTTCATATCCTCTATTACGCATGGCAGGGAGACTCCAAAGGAAAGAAATTCCTGAACAAAGCCGGATCCTGTACCGAGACACCGGATTATATCGTTAACGAGGAGTCGGATGTCCGCCAAGTATTGGACGGTAACGAGTGTGGTACCGCTGTTCTGGCAAAGCAGGTAGCCGAAGGATGGCTGCATGACCGCAAACTCTATAACACGTGGACACGCGTCGTAGTGCCTATTTATTACATGAACGATCTCGTGCCGACGAATTGTAACATGCTCTTCTCGGCTTCCAACTATCCTAACTTCCGTGCCAACGACGGTATTTACGTAGATAATGCTTTGTACGTCGATGATGTGGAATTGATTTACTCCTCGAAAATCCAGGAGCTCTGGGTGGGCGGTAAGAAATGGAACGCCTTCGACCCTAACTCTACTGAAGTGCAGGTTTATTCGCTGGGAACAGACGCTACTTCCATTCCCTCGATCGAAGCATGGCGCGGTGCAGGAACCCTCTCCACGAAAGGCGAGGGATATGAGCGTAAGTCCAAGTTCACTAAAACCTTCAATTTCCCGGGCCGTAAGTTGCAAGGCTCGGAGATTGCTATTGCCCCGGGTGACCTCAACGGCAAAGAGACGACTATCACCGTTACCGCGGAGGATAATAGCTCCACTACTACCTATCGTATCCTCTTCCAGCGCGCCGAGAGCGATAACGCCAAGTTGGCGGGGATCTCATACGTATTAGGCAACGACACGATAGCCCTGAGCGATTACAGTTTCGGAAAGAATAACTACAACGTTGAGTTGCCGTATGGTACGACCGAGACGCCGGAAGTGCTGTACACATTAGCGGAAGAGAAACAGACCGTTTCAGCGACCCAAGCTACCTCTCCGACGGGCAAAGCAACGCTGGTAGTGACCTCTCCGAGCAAGAAAATAAAGGAGACCTACACGGTGCAGTTCTCTATCGGACTGCTCAAGGATAACACCCTCCGGTCCATCCTCGTGAACGGCAAACCTATCCCGGGTTTCTCGCCGGCTCAGACCGTCTATAAGGTGTCCGTCTCTACGGATGATATGCCGACCGTCGAAGCCGTTTCCGCTTATCCGGCAGGTGAACAGACTATCACCTACAAAGCGCCGGACGTAGTGGACGGGGGTCAATACCAGATCAGCGTCTCTACGCCGGGTAACCCGACGCCGAAAGTGTATAAACTGAACTTCAAGAAAGAGGCGTCCTCTTATTCGCATCTGGCAGATCTGCAGGTGATCGGCGATAAGATTGCCCGCGTCAATCCCGCCAAACAAGGCGAACCGACCGTCCTGTCCTTCGATCCGGAGAACATGACGTATTACGTCAACCTGATGATGGGTGCTACCGAGCTGCCGCAGATCATCGCTACCAAGGGTGAAGATACCCAAACGATTGATATCCTCACGCTCGAACCGGGCGTAGTGGACGGAACGGTGAAAGTCAAAGTGACCGCAGGAAACGGTACCGACCAATCCATCTACAAGATCGTTTTCTCCGCGGAGAAATCCGAGATCTCCACGCTCTCCGGAATCACTATAGGCGGTGTGCCGTTGGAGGGCTTCGATCCGGAGAAAACGGAGTACCGGTACGCACTCCCGATCGGTACGACGATGGAGACTTTTCCGGTAGTTGAACCGATCGCCCATGATGAGTTCCAGACCATCTCCATCTCCGCTCCTACCAGCGTGAACGGAAGAATGCGTATCTCCGTCACAGCCGGTAACGGAAGCACCACCAATTACTATATCACTTTTGAGGTGCTCCAATACAAGGATAACACCCTCAAATCCCTGAGCGTCGGTCCGTACTATGACTTGCAGGACGAGAACTATCACCCGATAGCCTTCGATCCGCAACGCAATGAATACTGGGTCAAATTAGAGAACGACTCGCTGCCGACCGTTACCTACGAAGCACAGGATGCACAATATCAGACTATTGACATCTATCCTACTACTTCGCCGAACGGCAAATACAAGATCTCGGTGCGCCCTGTGAACGGTGCAAGCCGTACCTACACGATCAAGTTCGTCTATGAACTCTCGGGCAACACCGCCCTTCAGATGATCTATATCAACGATACCGTCAAAGGTACCGTCACCCCGCTTCCGGGCTTCCATCCGGAGCTTACCGATTATACGTTTACGTTGGATACGGGACGTGTCGATATGCCGGACGTAACTTGGGACTTGAGTGAATCGGGTCAGGTAGTGACCAAGAAATGGGATGAGAACAACAAACGTATCGTGCGTCTGACCGTCAAAGCGGAGAACGATGACAAACGTACCTATAAACTCAAGTTCCTCGTTCCCTCAGCTGCCAGCACGCAACTTGACAGCATTCTGCTGGTGGAAGGTAACGATACGATCTTGCTGCCCGGATTCCGCAAAGACCAATACGAATATACCTATCCGCTGACGGGCGAGACATGTCCGAAGATCGTTGCAGTCAAGGGAGTGGAGGAGCAACAGGTGACCATCACCGCGCCGTACGCTGCCGGAACAGCTACAATCCTCGTGGAGATGGAGGAGAGCAACTCGCTCTATACCATCGAATTTACCAAAGCACCCCCTGCAACGGTGCAGTTGAGCGATATTCGCTATAACGGGAAGAGCGTTGGGGGCTTCGAACCGACAAAGATGCACTACGATGTAACGCTGGAAAACAACGAACAGCCGACCGTAGAAGGTATCGGTGAGAATATGCACATCAGCGTGCTATGGAAAGGCAACACGGCTTATCTGCATGTGGAGCATGAAGGATTGAAAGCGATCTATTCCGTTTCCTTCACCCGTACGCTCTCCGGAGACAACACCCTCCAAGCGATCTATGCGAACGGAACGCTCATTGACGGTTTCAAGCCGGAGGAACTGAACTATACCTATCATCTGGCTGCCGGCAGCGTTTATCCGGAGATCACTTATCTGGCGTCCAACGAGGCACAGGTGCTCTTCTTCGGTCAGTTGGCACCCGGCAAATGGGGTATCACCGTCTTGGCTGAGAACGGCGAAGAGGCTACTTATACCGTGCAGTATATGATTGCGCAGTATGACGACGCAACGTTGGCGAACCTGAGTATCGCGCCGATAGCGATGACGCCGGCTTTCGATCCCAACACGTTTGCCTATACCGCAACAATAGAGGAGGGTGCCCAGCTGCCTGAACTCATCGTCGAATCACGAGAAGGACAGACGATCATGCAGAATAATGCGAACGATACAATCCAACAGGTGTTGGTGGTAGCTCAAAGCGGTGCGCAAAACAGCTATAAGATCGAGTACACGCGCGTCAAGAGTAATAATGTGCAGTTGGCGGATATATTGGTGAACGGTGTGTCGATGGATGGGTTCCGTCCTGAGAAAACCGACTACACCATCGCCCTTTCGCGTGATACAAAAGTAGTACCGAATATCTTCCCCGTACCTGTTTATGAGAACCAAAAAGTGACTACTTGGTTCTCTCGCCCTGATGGGGTAACACGCATCGAAGTGGTAGCACAGAATGGGTCGAAAGGCGAGTACACAATCGCTTTCCCTGTAGAGAAATCCGAAGATACACAACTACAGAGTCTGGTTATTAACGGGGAGAGTAAGGATGTCAGCACAACCGAGTTCCATTTCAACGTACCCTTCACCCAAATTGAACCGTACGATGTTACCTATAAGGCTAAACCGGGTCAGTTAGTGCATGTGATAGAAGCTCCGCTGAGCGGTGTTACACAGATCATCGTAACGAACGAGACAAGGACGAATACGCGTACGTATGCGATTCGATACACGGTAGCACAACCGCAAGGCGAGAACAAAGTGAAGAGTTTGGATTATAGCTATGTTAATGCGTCGGGTGAGACTATTAATGGTAGTTTGCAGCCGGTACAGGGGGAGAATATCCTCCATCTGCCGTTCGGCGCAAAGAGCTTCGAGGTAAAGAAAGTGGAGAAGAACTATGCCGAGCAGTCCGTTTACTTCTACAACGGAGGTATCCGTCGCGGTGCGAAGATCATCGCAGTCTCTAACCGTGCGGACGAAGCGGATGTGACCTATACCATCGTGCCGCAAATGCCCGAGATGGATACGGATGGTAAGTTGGAAAACCTCACTTTCAAGGGAACTACCGTACCGAATTTCCGCCCCGATGTATATAATTATATCGTGAAGGTAACAGCACAACCGGCTTTATCTGATTTCGTCGGTACCGCTTTTGGAGGAAAGACCGTTACTAAATCCGCTTTGGACAACAAGAAGAAACAAATCACTCTGACCGTTTCCGGCGGAGAGACTTATTCCGTTTGCTGGTATTATTCCGAAGATGAAAATCTGTTTACCTTCAATTGGGTTCAGACAGAGAAAGCACACTTCTATCGCTCCAGTTTGACGGGATCTATATCTGACCAAGGTATAAAGGATCCGACCGGATATAAGCCGCAAGGGTGGACGGTTCCGGCAGATTTGTTTGCGGGTATCATTTATGAACCGGTTGTTTCGACATTTACCTATTATACAGGCAAGGAGGTGACCCGCATTGGGGATAAAGAATTAATATTATCCACTATTCGGGGTGGTGCATTGAATAGTTCCATTCCCGGAGCAGTAACCATAGGAGGGTTAAGCCTTCCAAGTGGCGTGAAAATCGGTGGAAATACGAAGGTTTCGTTCATAAACAATCTTTCCAAATACACCACTTTCCGTAATACGCCGGAGAAATTTGAGTTTGATTATTTGCCGATTATGAGTTACGGAATCTCACAATGGAACGCATGGATATCGATAGGCGAGGACAATACAGATAGCAAGAAAGTAGCATATACGCTGAGTGGAAATTATAATGAATTGGGCAAGTGGAAAACTGCTTCGCAGGCTTTGTCTTACAACTTTACTGTAAAGAGATTGAATATTCTACTTTGTTCCAGCGAATTTAGCGGTAATAGTCTGTCTGTATATGGTGGATCGGAATCCAAGAGTTCGGACTTGCAAATCCGTAACATCCGCTTTGTTTATAACTCCGACCTGACGGGTGTTACCGTAAACGGTAAATCCACTGTGAAGGAGGGCAATACCTTTACTTATACCTTAGCTGCCGATGAGGCTATTATGGGTCTTCCGACGTTGAAATTCACCGGAGCGGTACATGACCAGACCCAAACCATCGAATGGCTTAATAACGGCGAATGGGTGAACGGCGAATTGAAAGCGCGCGTAGTGAACTACGGAGAGAACCTTGCCGACCATACCGAATATACCGTAGTACTCAAGCGTACACCGGTGACGACGCTCGATTATTCGGCTGATTTCGGTGCATATGATGTTACTGAGAAAGGCGACTCCCTCTTTGTAAGCCTGCCTTATGGTACTAAGCAATTACCGGACTTGACCATCACACCGGCAAATATTCACCAATTGGTTTCCATGACCAAGAACGGCAACGCAGTCTCTGTGAACGTGAAAGCAGAGAATGGCGATGAGATCACGAAGGTCTATGTCTTCCGCGAGGCAAAGAGTGACGATGCTATGCCGGAGATGTGGGCGTTGGAGAGCGGTACGTTAGTGACCGAAGATGTAGATCGATTGATCTATTCGGTAGAAGCTAACACCATGCCGTTGGTAGAGATTGTGAAGAAAGAAGGTCAGTTGGTAGATCTGAACTATGCGGTTGATAGTGCAGTGTTTACTATCACGGCTGAGGATGGTAAAACGACGCAGACCTTCACTATCCGTCGTAAGGATCCGCAGGTAACTACCAGCGCTCAGATAAATGAGTTCACGAAGGGTACTACACCTTGGCCTGCATTGGGTGGTGACATCTATGAAACCACAGAACCCAGACCGACCCAAGCTATCCTCTTTGAACGTAAGTATGAGCAGGATTCAGTGGTACATATTCAATCTGCAGAGGGTATGGAATGGCAGGTTTACGGTTCGGTCAATCATACCTATCAGTTGATTTATCCTACCGAGAAGAGTGATAATGCATTCCTGGCTGCTCTCCTCATCAATGGAGAACCCTATGCCGAGTTCAGTCCATCGTACTTCAACTATACGATTGAGTCCGATTCGACGGTAGTCTTGACAGCAGTAGGAGCAGAAGACAATCAACAAATTACCACGACGCAAACCCTCTCCGAACAAGGTCATTTATTCTCCTTCGTAGTAACGGCAGAGGATGAGCATACCACCAATACCTATCAAGTGACCGTTCGTCCTAAGCTAAGCGCTAACGCTATGTTGGCGGGTATTATGCTGGATAGCGTAATGGTTGCTAACTTCGAACCGGATAACTACAACTATACCGTAGTGGTGCCTTCCCCGACCGTGAAGACAAAGCAACCGAAGATGCCGAACGTATCTTATCTCGTAGGTCATCCAGGGCAGCGAGTAAGCCTTCAAACGGGTGAACTGAACGGCGAAGAGACTATCCTCACTGTGACCAGCGAGGACGGAAACGCTAATGCTTATTACTACCTCACCATCAATGCCGCACCCAGTCATTGCTCCGACCTGACGGGAATCATTATCAATGGTGAGGCGCTCGATTATTTCGAGGCGGGACGTCACTTCTATTCAGTTTCGCTCAAAACGGATGATATCAATATTGATTATACTTCCGATGATCGTTTCCAGAAAGTGGAGACACGAGTGGGTGTAATCACCGCCGGTCACCAGTATCGCGATACCCTCCGTGTGACTGCGGAGGATGGTACCAGTTCCGATTATATCATTGAAATCTATGTGGAGAACCAATCGAACGATGCCCAGTTGGCAAATATCCTCTTTGATGGCAAACCGATGGATAAGTTTGATAGCGACCTCTCTTTTGATGGGGGTAATAACAACTATGTGATCCCTCTCAAGGGTAGCAAAGTTTTGCCGGAAGTGAGCGCACAACTGAAGATGGACGGTCAGAAAGTAGAGATCGAACATCAACACGAGGAGAAAACGGATATCTTCCTGCTGCATGTAACGGCTGTGGATGGAGTGACTACAAACACCTATATGCTCCGTTTCAACCAGCAGAAATCGGATAACTCGTTGCTCCAGGAAATAGAGTTGGGTAGTTTGCCTATCGAAGGTTTCGATCCCTATACCTATTTCTATTCCTTCACGCTCAAAACAGGCGAGGCGATGCCGAAGATCTCGGTAACTCCGCAGGATGAGAATGCAACCTATTCAATCACGAATAACAACGGTTTGGTTACCATCCTTGTGATGGCGGAAGATTATGAGGATGATAAGAACCACAAGACCACTTATACCCTCTCGTTCAACGTCAAACTCTCGTCCAAAGCTACGCTCGATTATATCTTGGCGAACAGAGATACGCTGAAGAACTATAACCCCGAAGTATTCTATTATTCTGATACGTTGACTGTAGGCTCGAAGCAGTTCCCGGATCTCTATTGGCCTGACGATGAGGAGTTCCCGACGGTGAAGTTAGATACCGTAGAGTACGACTCGATTGCTAAGACTTTGGTGCGTCAAATCACAGTTACGGCGGAAGATACGACTTATGTGAACCAATACACGATCTCCTATAAGATCAATAAGTCGGAGAACGACCGTTTGCAAGGAATCCTTGTGAATGGTAATGAACTCAAACCTTTCGATCCAAATGTGCTCGAGTACAAGTACAAGACCCTGACGGCAGCCGAAGCTGCAGCACTCGATGGTCAGTACCTCCGTATAGAACCGATTCTGGGCGACGAATGGCAGAAATGCAAAGTGGATACATTGATGGATGTGTCCGTGGATAAGACGCTCGATTATAAGTACGCGATCACGGTAACGGCCGAGTCCGGTAACCAATCACGTACCTATACCGTTCAGTTCCCCGTTGAACTCTCGTCCGACGCTACGCCTATCGAGATCAAGTATGGTAACAGCCGTGTGCCCGGATGGGATCCCGAGAAACCGAACTATCGCGTAGAGATCGGTTTGGGAGAAGAGATACCCGTTATCTCCGTCACCAAACGTGAAGAGGCACAGACCTATGAAATCATGCCGGAGGGCGACGTAGTCAAAGTGATTGTAACCGCTGAGGATGGTACGCAGATGACCTATGTGCTCACCTTCGAGCGTGTGAAATCCGATATAGCTACCCTCGCGAACATCATCATTACGGACAAAGGCAAACAACTGCCGTACGACATGTTCTTCTTCGAATCCGATATAGCAGAGTACACCATCGTCATGCCTTACGATCCTGCTCGCACAAGCTATGACGTGCCGGAAATCAAGTGCATCCCCACAGATACATTGCAGCATGTAGAGATGGTGGAGAATGAACTGTCTGTCGTAAAGAAAGAAGTACTCATCCTTGTCGTTTCGCCTAATGAAGAGAACGAAACGGTATATAAACTGACGTTTGTCTTCAATCGTAATAATGACGCTTCCTTAACGAGCGTGACGGTGGGAGAACAGACCGTCGAGTTTGCGGAAATGGAATATACCGAGACAATCTCTCTTCCGTTCGGTACGGAAACCAAGTACACCTTGGAGGACATTACGGAGATTGTTACCGGTGATCCGCTCGCTAAGAAGGAGGTTGCGTTGGACGAAAAAGGAACAATCACCATCCGCGTCATTGCTCAGGATGAAACCACCGATAGAACATACACCATTTATCAGGAGTTAGGCAAAGATACCTGCAACACGCTCCAAATGATTTATCTGGATGAGTTGGAATTGGAGGGCTATATGCCGGATCTGGATACCGTATATGTATATAAACTCAAGAACGGTGCGGGAATCCCGAGTATCACGGTGAAGAAGACATCGGAGAATGTGGCGATAGAGACGGACTCTAAGGAATTGGAAGATGGCACTTATGCTATCATGCATAAGAATCAGCCGGGTGATACCATCCAAATAGAGTGCGTATCTCTCAGTGGAGAAAAACGTATCTATCGTATCTACTTTGAGGTATCGGGTATCAACTATGGTCGTCCGCATCCCTCGGCGAACGATGTCTTCCTGCGTCGCGTAGGCAAATTCCAACTGTTTGTCGCTACGATTAATAGTGATGTCACCTTCATGCTCTACGACCAGGCAGGACGCCAGTTATTGGCGGAGAAAGTGCCGGTTGCTGATCCGAATGATATTGAAGTGGCGAAGTCTGCCTTCAAGGATAATGAAGAAGACGGCGGACAAGGAAAAGACGTCTTGCTGGACGTAATTGACTTCAGCTGCGGTAAACTCATTGATATCAAACCGGGACAGATTTACTTCTATGGTTTCATTAGCACAAATGGGTATTTCAAATCCGGTAAAATCATTGCGATGCCGTAAAAAGTAAAGTAATTTAGAAAAAAATCCCGCGTACATTTGCGTATGTGGGATTTTTTTTATACCTTTGCAGCCGCAAAGGTTGAGCAATATGATTGGAATCTTCAATGATAATTTTGCACCCATATTGGATGGGGTAGCGTTGACTGCGCAGAACTACGCGTATTGGTTGCATGAGAAGGGACATGATGTATCCGTGATCACTCCTTATGCCCCGCATTCGGAGCATGTGATTGAAGAGGCATCGTATCCCATTTATCGCTTTGCGTCCATTCCTATTCCTTTTAGAGCGCCTTACCGTTACGGATTGCCCTATCTCTCACCCTCCTTTCTCCGCCAATGGAAGAAGATGGAGTTCGAGATAGTACATGCCCATTGTCCGTTTGTGACTGGCGATCTGGCTTATCAGGCGGCACAGAAGCAGCAGATACCTTTGGTGGCTACTTTCCATTCCAAATATCGTCAGGACTTTGAGCATAATGTACACTGCAAACCGATCGTGGATTGGATGGTACGGCATATCATCCGTTTCTTTGAGAAAGCGGACGAAGTTTGGATCCCGCAGGCAGCGGTGGAGCCGACCCTTCGCGAATATGGGTATAAAGGCCATGTGGAGGTGGTGGAGAACGGCAATGATTTCTATACTCCCAAACCCATTATTGATGCGATGCGCAAAGAGATGCGGGAGGAACTGGGTGTGTTGCCGGAGGAGACGATGTTGCTCTTTGTGGGACAACATATATGGGAGAAGAATATCGGTTTTATCCTGGATGCCCTCGCGCTGATCAAGGAGCAGCCATTCCAACTCTTCATGGTCGGTACCGGATACGCTGTGCGGGATATCAAGCATAAGATTGGCGAATTGGGTTTGCAGAACAAAGTGACCCTGCTCGGAAATATTCATGACCGAAACCGTCTGAAGAAGATTGATGCTGCAGCGGATCTTTTCCTCTTCCCCTCGTTATACGATAACGCCCCGCTCGTTGTGCGCGAAGCGGCAGCGATGCATACGCCGGCATTGATGTTGCAGGAATCTACAGCAGCGGAGGTTATACAACCCGATGTGAATGGTTTCCTCACCCCCAACGATCTGCAGCAGTATGCCGACCGCATTGTCTATCTGATGCACCACCCCGAGATGATGGCGAAAGTGGGCCATAAAGCCTCTACGACCATCTCACGCTCATGGGAAAACGTGATGGAGGAGGTCATCCTTCGCTATCGGGATATTCAACAATCTTATAAATTGAAACACGGCAAATGATAACGATGATTCTTTTGATGCTGTTGCAAACAGCAATGTTGGCTTTTAGCCAAGTGGCGCTGAAACTGGCGATGCAGGGATTGCAGTGGCAGTGGAGTTGGTCGTTCTTATGGCATCATGTTATTCTGAATTTCTGGCTAATGATAGCCGTGGGACTGATGATTGCGGCGAACCTATTCTGGCTTTGGATGCTGCATAAATATCCTCTTTCGCAGGTTTATCCGTTGACCAGTCTGGGCTTTATCTTCGGAATGCTCTCCGGTTGGCTCATTTTTCATGAACAGGTGGGCTTCATGCAGTGGTTCGGCGTGATGTTGGTTATCATAGGTTGTATTTGTATTGCGCGCGTATGAGAGAGCAAATTAAACAGTGGTTGGAGGTCGGATATAGAGCTAATTGGGTAGTGTGGGGGCTGTTCACGCTCCTTATCTTCTGTCAGACTTTGCTGTTTGACCATTTTGCCTTCAAAGAACTGGCTTTGCAGCCGACTCCTTTGAATAGGTTCGCTATGCTCATCAGCAAAATGGCAGCGGCTATGCTCTTTGCTTCTCTGACCTTCTTCTTGCGCGATAAACGATGGTTGATAGTGTTGTCTGTAGCTATTGATACCTGGTTTGTAGCCAACCTCATTTACATGCGCAATAATCATATATTGCTGGATGCGGAGGCATTTAATATGTCGGCGAACCTCAATGGCTATTTCTGGTCGGTGCTCATCTATATCGAATGGGGGATAGACCTCCTCTTCTATGGTCTGACAGCGCTTTTCTGCTGCATCTATTTCTTTACTATACAGAGCAAACGGAATTGGTGGGGAGGGCTAATCACCATTCTTCTGGCGATAGGGATGCGTCTGTTTGCGGAAGTCCTCTATGTGAATAATATAGAGAACTTGACCCATCAAAAAGCCCAATACGATGCTATGCCGTTCATTCGCGAGCATCGGGAACCGGTTTATGGTACCCATTTCCCTACTACTGTAGCAAATACCAGTGTGCTCTATTCGCCTTTATATATCAGTTCGGATTATTATTTGATGGTCAATGATATTCAGCCCGATCGTCCTCTCACGCCGCATGACTATGCTATGATGAGACAGTTGGATAAGGGGCAGGACACTGCTACGCTGAGCGGACCGCTGATCATCGTGTTGCTGGAGAGTTTGGAGAACTGGGTCTTGACGCCTAAGATCATGCCGAACCTCTATCGTCTGACTACGAATGAGCACGTCTTCTACGCCAATCGTATTCATACCCAGATCGTGGGTGCACCTTCTGCGGATGGTCAGATGATTGTCAATACCGGACTGCTGCCTATCAATGCCGGTGCTACCTGTATGCACTATGCCGATAATACGTTCCCTGCTATCATGAAATTAGCGCCGGATAGCGCCATCTGTCTTCTTCCGCATGACACTTGTGTATGGAATCAAACGCATATGTCTCCTGCCTACGGATATGACTCCACGATTATCTATAGTGACATCGATACTATCCTCTTCCGCAAACTGGACAGCCTTGTGGATCACGGATATAAATATATCCAGTGTATTACGCAATCCACCCATGCCCCCTTTGTGAATGAGAAATACAGTAATCTGAATCTGCCCAAGACGATGCCTTGGGTGATGTATAATTTCATTCGCGGTTTCAATGCCCTGGATGATGGTTTGGCGCATTTTATCCGGAAGATAGAGACCGATACCGTCTTGCAGGACTATACCATTGTCATCACCGGGGACCATCGTATCCTGCATCGCGAGAAACGGCAACAAATGCAGCGTTATGCGGATCGTTGGCGTAATAAATATACGGACGCAGACCATAAATGGATAGCATCCCTTACCCCTATGGACGACTGCTTGCCGCTTATCATCTATTCGCCGAAGATCAGCAATAACCCCCATTATTCGGAGGATTGCTACCAGATGGATATCTATCCTACTTATCAATCGCTCTTAGGGGTGGAAGACTATCGTTGGCATGGCTTTGGTATCAATCTGTTGGATGAACCGAACGATGTCTCTTGTGGCGTTAATAAACAAAAACGCCCCATCACCGAGGAGGAAGCGTTTCCGTTATCCGATCGTCTGATCAGAAATAATTATTTCAGTCGTTAGTTTTTATTTGAAACGATAACCAAAACAGAGACTTAGGGAATGCGGATAAATCAATGCGTTCGCAATTTCTTTGCCTTTGTTCGAACTGTAGAATCCGGCTATATCCGACAGGCTGATTTTGTATTGTACATTGATCTGCATGCCGAAACTGAACTCATAACCGACCATGGCACATATACCGAAATGGTTATTGTGCAGGCTATATAGTTCGCTATAGTTATAGCCGTCTTTCTCTGACTGCGTGTCTCCGTTGGCTGGTAGGGGTACATTGTCGGCACTCTTATATTTGCCCTTGTTGTCGGCAAAAGTGAAATGGGTGAATAATCCTCCTCCGAACTGCACATAGCCTTGCTGCATGTTTCCGAATCGGCCTAAGAAATAGACTGGTACCTCCATTCCGAATGACCATAGACCATTCGTTGTGTCCGTAGCTGCAAAATAGTTCTGATGGGCGGTAAAAATAACCTGGGGTTGAATAGCAAAATGTTTGGTGAGTGCAAAATCAATGAATCCGCCTATCTCGGCACCAAAGCGTCGATGGGAAGCAATCGTTCCGTACTTGGCGCGGGTGATAAGGAAATCGCTCATGTTACCGCCGATAAATAAACCACCGGTCACTAATTTGGGCAGTTTCTCCTGATCCAGCGAGTCCAGAGTGGTTTCTGTGTCCCATTTGACTATGGCATCGCCTACTGTATTCATGGCGTCAACAAATTTGTTCTCCTTTTTTGTCGTAGTATCAATACTATCGGGTGTTTGTGCCTCTTGAGCATGTACGCCTGCAATCAGCAGAATGAGGGTACTCATTAAAAAGATTCTTTTCATCGTTATTGCATTTTTAGGTTATTATTATAGTGCAAAGCGGAATGATATCTTCACGCCGTTTCGTCCCCAACCGGGGATACGACGCCGAGCCATAATCGGTTCACCGGCTTCATTGACCATCACATTACCCTCCGCATCTCTTGCAGGATAGGGCAACTCGTAGTCGTTATAGGTGATACGGCGTACGTAGTCTATTCGGATGAATTTTAGGATATTCTCGAATCCTGCGTTAATCTCGATATAAGGTAACTTGCCGATGGGTGAGGTGGAGGTACCTGATAAGAGATATCCGTTTTGATCGAAGGTAGTCCCCTGCGGCAACGCATATAGACCATTCCCGGCTTCGGTAGGCAGGAAGGGATTGTTCTTCTTGGTCAAACCACCGTAGACAACCGATACACCGATCACGCCGCGCAACTTGAGCTTGTTCAATCCCGGGATTCGGTTAATCAACCATCCTTTCATGTAATATGTCGCGTATAGCGATACGTACTCGTCCATCAAGAACTCCATCGGTTTCATTAAGTTGAAAGCGCGTTTGGAGAGGAAAATACTTCCGCTACTTTGAGGCATATACAGGTGTACAAAAGGCACTTTCTGCCAAATCATACCCGTCTCTACACGCATATCAAGGTGACCGAAAGCGGAGAACCAGAAACGCTTGTCGAAGAGGAACTCCGTGCGGTTATAGATGAATCCGTCTCCACCGTGATGCCGGTCGTCGAGGTAACCCACATAGTGGGTGAGTTTGAAGGTAGGCGCATCTTTGTCGAGCATGAACGTACTCTCCTTACCCATTCGGTCATAGGTAGCGCGGTTTCCCGGCGAATAGCGAATCTCGAATTGTCCTTCGAAATTGCGGAATGAACGGATGGGGGTTGTGGTACTGCTCCAAGTGGTATCTGTACCACTGATCTGCTGCTTCCAATCAACGCGATCATAACTGAGCACTCCGGCTGCCTCGTTATTCATGAACTCAAATCGGGTACGGATGGATAATTTATTCGCCCATTCTTTCATGTACTCTACGTTAGCACGCGTCACGTATTGGTAGAATCCCATGGTAGGCTTGCTGGTAGGGATAGAAGCAAAGATGTTATCTCGCTCAATGACTTCTGTATTAAGACCCGGTTGCTCTACATCGTACTGGCCCGTGAGGGAAATATGATGGCGCAGACCGTGATAGGCATTCCACTCGTGGGGTTCGAAGGTGTAGAGAACGGTTCCACTACCTTTCGGCCGCAGGTCCTTGGTACCGAAGGCGACGTACCCGCGGAAATAAAACTGGTTGTGCAACTTAGCGGTCGATGCACCGCCGACGCGAAGACGCACACCCTCCAACATATTCCAACTGACGAAGCTATAGATGGGGTAGAAGTCGAACTTAGAGTCCCAATAGTGAGACGAGTGCTCGGTGGGTATATACTCGGAGGTGATGGCATTAACAAAGAGCACAAGGCTGTTGAAAAGAGGTGTATGGGTAAACTCGTTAACCAACTCCTGTACGGAATTTTCATACCAACTCAACGGTTCTGGACGTAATTTCTCCCAGTCTTTTGAACTGACGTTCTCCGCAGTGGTATCGTTGATCTGAGAGGTCTCGTCCGAACTTGTGAAACTGGAGAAGACATCCTTGTCTATAGGAGTGTCCAAATCCCAGTTGGTATAGATCTTCGTTTGCCGGGCAAGCAGACCTCGCTTGTTGTTGAGGATATAGAACTTGGCGTAGGTAGTAGTCCTGTCCGGCGCCCAGATACCATTCTCCAATTGCTTGTAATTATGCTCCACGGAGAAGTTACTTACGAAGTTAAGGTTGATCTCCGGTGGTACATTGATGGCGTATTTCTTGATTCGGTACGTCGAGTCATTGACGATATAGAGGTGACCTGTAAAACCATAACTCTGCGAGTTAACCGGCACGAAAGCCAAGTCAATACACGGATACCCATCCACCAATATCGTATCCATGATATAGTACTGATAGAAAGTCACGGCTATCGTAGAGTTTAGTGGGGATACAAAGCGGTTGAACAATAACTGCATGTTATTGTCATTGATCTCCACATCTTTGAAGACCGCATTGATATTCTCTTGGAACGAACCCGAACCAATCAAATCCTCCAAACCGAACGTACGCTTTTTCTTGAGTATCTTCTTCTCGCGGTGAGGTTTGCGTTGGTAATACTCCTCGCTCATATGCTCGCGGATACTGACCGTCACACTGGGATAGACGCCCGTCGTGTCGATATATTTCTTGACGAATAGGAAATTCTTCCAGAATGGTTTTTCCCAATTGACCTTGATATTATCTAACGCGAAGGACATTCGGTGATAGGTCTGAGCGGTGTATTGGTCGGAAGCCTTTACACAATGTTGCTCTTTGTGGGCAATCACGTTCTGGATCAACTCAACAGCGGGGTTGCCTTTACGCTTATAATCGCGCTTACGGTTCTTCGGCGTTACCACGATATCTTGCAGACCATACACGTCCGGTGTCAGTTTGACCTTGACGTTCTTTCTGTTCTGCCCCTTGCGTAAGGTCAGCAACTCCGTCTTGAAACCCACCATCTGAAAATTCAGCGAGGTATAACCTTGTGTGTTACTGATCGTGAAATTACCGTCCATATCAGATGTTGTACCAACCTCCGAAGGAATTACACCCTTGTTGGTGGTGGATTTGAGGAAGTAAATCTGAACGAAAGGCAGGGTTTCACCGGTGTCACCATCTACTACAACACCCGATATACTCGTGCGTTCCGGTGCTTCTTGCGCCATCACCGTCCCGGCGAAGCACAAGAGTAGGGATAGTATGTAAAATTTGATCTGTCGCATAGTTATCAGAAAAATCATAATTCGTTATGGCCTTCGTAATATATAAAAATCATTGTGTAAGTCTTTGTCTTCGGTATATCCTATGCCGATATAGTCCGCCTTGTGGTCGTCCGTGCAAACCACAAATTTGGGCATTCGTTGTGTGATCAATTCCCACGAATGGGCACTCATCTGAGGTGTGATCGACGGTGGGAGGAAGAAATAGGGACTAGCCGGTTTGGCGTCCAGCAACAGCCATAAGCGGAAAACAAACGAGTAACTGGGGTCCATCACATTCCATCGGCTGCGGTCTTCTACGTCGCAGACCATGACGTAATCGTCAGCTTCTGTTTGTGAATTGATATAGCGTGCTGTCTGTTCATCCAAAGAGGTGTCAAAAGGCGTCAGACTCATATATGCGCGTGCGCTGAAAGCGCCAAGGCCGACCAGCAGATAGAGCGCGGAGGTTACAACCAGTAAGGCTTTGCGGCTACGTATGTGTTGCCATGCCAATACGAGCACTAAGGCGAACACACCGATGGTCGGGAGAACATAGTGCGGATAGCCGTTTTTCAGATAGGCATTCAGCACCACGGTGAAAAAGAACAGGATGGTTACGAGCCAGAAAGTCCAGGTACGTTTATTGGCAAAAAAGGCGTACACTACGTATGTGAAATAGGCAGGTAAGCACACGAGGGTGATAGTAACTATTCCCATCAACCGTCTGTGTGCAGATATCGGACCATACGAACCGGTATTAAAGCGCCAATAGCCCTCTATAAAACCATCGATATTATCTTGCTGTACCAGCCATATAGCGATTGGTACGAGTATGATTCCTACCCCTAACACGACCCCCAACGCATAGCGACCAAAGACACGCGGATCATAGTGGCGAATAAGATGCCAAAGGATAAAACCGGCAATAGGTATCATGCAAGCCGACGTGTTGGGCTTGATCATCATACAGATAGCCACACTCAGGGAGAATAGGAAAATTTCCGTTAAAGAGCAGTATTGGTCATCCTTGAGTCGCTTGGCTAGTAGATAGCAACTATAGATACAACCCGGCATTACTAACCAATCCGATCCGCCTTCGTTGACGAAAGGCAGTTGAATAAAACATGCCATGAGGAATGTAATCCACAACGCATGTGAACTATCGACGTACAGTTTCGCCATGCGATAAATAAGGCAGAGCGAGAGGAATAAAATGAGGATATCCATCAGCCAAACGCCGTAAGGAGTAGCAGAAGAGGTAAGCCAATAAACGATATAAACCGGAAAGACGAGCGGTCCCTTATGGTCGAACATGTCTTGGTATAACACCAGCCCTTGCTTCATCCATCCCGCAATACTTGCGTAGATGCATATATCTGTCGGGTAATTGCCGTTTCCCCATGGTGCCATAGTATGAGGGATCTGCAGTATAAAACTAATAAGTGCTAATAAACTGTACGATATTTTGTCAGTCAGTTTCATATTATAATTGTTGTTTTAAACTCTGTTCATGTATTAAGTCCCACAGCCGTAACGCGAACTCTTTCTGTCCGCTGTCTTTGAAATTGTCGGTGTTCTTTATTCTTTCTACAATCTCTTGATAGCGACCGGGTTGCAACGGAGCCACACCATGTGCTTTCTTCCATTCGCCGATACGCTTGCTCACATCCATTCGTGCCGCAATAGTGTCCCATAAACGCGCGTCCAATTCATCGATTTCGGCCCTCAGCCAATTCAGTTCTTCCTGGCTGTCACTAGTCGAAAACACGCTAACGACACGCATACGACACGCTAACGGATCGAGACTGTCTCGGAGGCATCTCGGGGTAATCTGCTGGTCAACGTCGGATAAAGCCTCCTTTGGATTACAATGCACTTCTATCATCGCGCCATCCAATCCCAACTCGCCAATCTTACCCATCAACTCCGGCACTTTGTTGGCATCGCCGCTCATATGACTCGGATCCAGCAACATCGGTATGTCCGGACGAGCCAACCGTACTTGGTGCGCCATCGACCAGCACGGCGCATGGTTACATCCTCTGTGGATCGCCATCACCGGAAGACCTGTCTTTTCCAGTCGTTCAATATTTCCCAGCCATAAAGCCGCGTCCGAATTCACCGGATTCTTGATCAACAGCGCTTTGGGCATAGAGCCTTGCATGTCTTTTTCTCTGACGGCTATTACCTGACGGCTGATAGCTTCTACTGCCATCGGGTTGGCACTCGTCCTGGCACCTATCCATAGATAATCGATGCCTGCCTTCAAAGCAGCCTCTACATGCTCCGGACTTGCTACCTCGGTAGCTACTTCGGTACCATACAGTTCTTTCGCCTCCTTCAACCATTCCAAGGCTTTTTCTCCTGCTCCTTGATACGTGTGCGGGCTCGTGCGCGGCTTCCATGCGCCCGCGCGAAAAATATAATGAGTATCACCGCATGCCTCTTTTAACTGGCGTGCGGTGAGTAACACTTGCTCACGACTTTCCGCGCTGCAAGGACCAAATATGTATATTGGCGCGGAAATCAATACACGATTTGCATATGGAAAAACATCTCTTCCAGATCCGCAGGCTCGTACTGATAGTCGGAATTAGTGATATAGACGCGGATATAACCAAGACCTACCTCATAATCAATACGTTGTGAGTAGTTCACAATCTGTTGCTGGTCATCGTACGCCTGCTTGAATCGGAACTCCGGTAGTGCGATCATAAACGCATCTTTTGTCCCGGAATTATACTCATGGCTCATCGTCCATGTTCCGTAATTATATACCCGTTCGGATATATCTGAGGTCGGGTAATAATAAGAATACCATTTGTTCTGATCATCAAAAGCCCATGCGTTCTGCGGCACTCGGAAATCAATGGTCATCGTTCGCAATGAACGACTGCTTGGCTCGTTAGTCGAACAACTCGATAAACACAGACAAACCAACGCAATCAGACCTATAATCACTCGATTTTTCATAAAAATAACAATTTTGCGCACAAAATTACTGCTTTTTTTGCATATATGCAAATTTTTTTGTACTTTTATGTATATTTAGTCTTGTTTTACTCTTAAATCGTTGTTAATCATGCGGGAGACGTATTGCTGGATATACGCTTTGAGGTATCGCTCCATGTCAATCACTTCGGGGCTTTGGCTCATCTCATCGACCAGGTTGTGCTTCAGCGGCCGGTCCTGCTTGAAATTATACACCGCTGTCACTTTCTGTCCGTCAAACTGGACGAGCAGACTATCGGAGAAGATCTGATGGACGGGGTAGTTGTAGTTGACGATATAGCGGTGCTCACGCGGCCTTGTCAGCACATCCTCGCCAAAGGCGAAGTAGGGTTTGTCGTAGCCCAGATAACCCAGTACGGAGGGCATGATATCCACCTGGGCGATCATATCGTCCTGTATTCCCGTTAGCGAGTCGTCGGGACGGTAGAAGAAGATGGGAATCTCGAATAGTCCTTTTGCATTGCTGTATTCTTCGTGGGTTAACTCATTGGTATGGTCGGCAGTAAAGACAAAGAGGGTATTGTTGTACCATGGTTGGGTGCGTGCGCAGCGGAAGAAGTGTCGCAGCGCGTGATCGCTATAACCGATGCATTTATGGATGGGATGGGGTCCCTCTGGGAAGGTGTCGCGGTATTGCTCGGGCACTTTGAACGGCTGGTGGGACGAGGCGGTGAAGATAGCGGCGCAGAAAGGCTGCGGCTGACGGTTTAGACCGCGCAGGAAAAACTGGAGAAACTCATCGTCCCAGACTGCCCACGTGCCGTCGAAAGCCTCGGGTCCGTCGTACTCTTCGTAGCCGTAGTGGCTTTGGAATCCCGCAGCGCGCGAGAAGGCGTTGAAGCCCATCGAACCACTCGGTGCTCCGTGCCAGAAACTGCTGGAGTAACCTTTCTCCGCCAGGCAATAGGCGAGCGAACTGATGTCATTGGTGGAATAGGGCGTGAGGATATACGACTCATACATCAGTTGTATAGAGGCGAGCGTAGAGGGCATCGCCTCGATGGATTTGCGGCCCGAAGCCAGACTAAGCCGGTAGGAGCGACTATGCTCTAAGAGCGAGTCGAGGAAGGGAGTGTAGCCCTGATACGTGCCGTTGTCCAGATCGTGGTTGAAGAACCCGATATATTCTTTGCTGAAACTCTCCAATATGAAGATGACCACGTTCATGCCCTCGTGGCCCGTGACGAGCGTGTCCGGCGCTTGGTGGATAGGCGTGAAGATTTCCTCCATCTCCTGTTCATCGTAGTAGTGTACTTCTTCGAATCCCAGGTTTTCCAGCGAACGAATCAACGAGAACGGGGTGTTGAGCACAATGCCTGTCTCGATGGGTTCATTGGTATATTCCAGCGCGTAACTCACGTTGATGACGCGTGTATACATGTGTACACCATTGCGTATGCCGACCACTGTGACGAAGGCCGTGAGGCTGATGATGAGCGACTCCACGGGATAATAGAGCCAGGGGTTGTAGCGCTTTTCCACTACCGGTGGACGACGGCTGAGCAGGAAGAAAGCGGCTAACAGCGCGATGCCGAAGAGCGTGACGTACCAATATTGCACAGCGGCCTGACTGAAGATAGAAAGCAGGTTGCCGTCGTTCTGAAACTCGGTGAACACGCGGCAGGTGGTGCGGCGGTCGGTAAAGCGAAAATAGACTGTGTCCACACAGTTGGCCACCAACCCGAGTACGTTAGGGATCCAGTAGGACCATTGTATGGCCTGACGATACCCCTTGAGCGAACGCCATGCTTCGGGCCAGGGGAAAAGGGCCAGCAGCAGGTATAGCGAATTGGAGAACAATACCGTCGAACGATCGAACACCGTACCGCCCAGACAAAGCTCCATCAGGTGGGAGAACGAAATGTTCGAGAACAGGTCGCGATTGACGTAATAAAAAAACAGGCGTGAGAGGGTGTAGAGCACCATCAGTAACGCGATGTTGCAGGCCGCAACAATCCACGGATGATACCATATCCTCCGCCACCAAGAATCAGCGTGTGTCATAATACATCTTAAAAAACGGCGACAAAATTACTGCTTTTTTTTCAAATATGCAAATTATTACGAAAAAAACAGTCGAAATCTTGCGTATATGCAAAAAATTTTGTACTTTTGCGGCATATTTGTAAAATTGGTAAGTAGTATGAGCAAAAAATGGTTCTTTGTTGTGGTTTTGCTCGTTGGTATGACGACGCAGGCTCAAAATCAACAATCGGTTTATCTGTCTTACATTGAGACTTGGAAATCAACCGCTGTGTCGAATCAGGCGGATTATGGTATCCCGGCTTCCATCATTATGGCGCAAGCGCTGCTTGAGTCTGCCGCAGGAAAGAGCGAATTGGCGGTAAATGCGCGCAATCACTTTGGTATCAAGTGTACCAGCGATTGGTTTGGGGGCGTTTATTATTATGATGATGATAGCAAAGGTGAGTGTTTCCGCCAGTATAGAGATGCTGCTGAGTCCTTCAAAGATCATGCGCTGTTCCTCAAAAGACCTCGATATACCACCTGCTTTGAGATTGCTGTGCAGGATTATGAGGGATGGGCTAAACGCCTTAAAGAGTGCGGATATGCTACCGATCCTCTTTATGCTTCCAAACTCATCAAAATCATTGAGGATTACCGCTTGGATACACTCGCTAATTTGACGCCTGTAGCTCGCGCACCGAAAAAGAAACGTCCTCTTAAAGCCACGGTTGTCCGTAAGGCCGAACCTATCATGGTTGTCAAGAATGATCCCGAACCACCATATGAAGTACCTCTGACGGCGAAGGAAGAGAGGGATAGTTTCATGCTCATGCACCCTAAAAAGAAATGTAACGGAATCGCTTATGTCACGGCAAGAGAGGGAGATACGTATGCGAATGTAGCATTCCGGCTTAACGTGCGCGAACGTGATCTGCGTGAGGATAACGATGCGCTCGGACGTGAATTGCAAAAGGGAGATCGAATATACCTCTCTTCTAAGAAAAATACCGGCTCCAACACGTATGTTTGGACCCATACCGGACAATCTCTTTGGCAATTAAGCCAGGAGGAGGGAGTCTTTGTAGAAGCGATTCGCAAATACAACGAACTTGATCCGCAAGTCCGTACATTCCGTACGCGCCAGAAGATTTATCTGCGCAAAGTGAAAGAGGATGGGCCAGCCTATTAATACAATGTCTATCAGCGAAGCACTGGTCTCCTTTCTGCGCGAAAACGGATTGGAGCAATCCGTGCTGGATGTGCAGATTGAGGAGATTTGGCCTAAAGTGATGGGGGAAACGGTAACTAAACTGACTCGCAGTATCGAGGTCAAAAACGGACTGCTTGTTGTGCATATCAGCTCCGCAGCACTCAAAGCCCAGCTCTTCGAGAATCGTTTTGAACTGGTCCGTAAACTCAACGAAGCAGTCGGTGCTCCCGCAATCAAAGATTGTCGCATCTTAGGTTAAACTATCAACTATCAATTATCAACTATCAACTATCCTTCTAACATAGAATCGAAGATTGACTTCACTTTTCTTCGTGAAGAACTTCTTCGTCGCTGCTCCTCTCTTTTGGGACGCGAGCGAGTGGAAACTATGCAGATGGAGACCGATTTCGAGACCGTCTCCCGCCTGTTGATGATCACTGACCAAATGCGTCTCGCGCAAGCGGACCCTATGCTCTCTTTCCCGCGCGGCGAGATAGCGGACATGCGTGAAGCGATCTCTCGTATTCGCATTGAAGGACTGTTCCTCGATGAAGCCGAATTGGATGATCTGCGCAAAACGCTTTCTTTCGCGGTCGAACTGGAGAACTTTTTTGAAGGATTGGACGATCAGAAATACGCGTTGCTGAAAGAACTGTCAACTATCAACTGTCAATCATCAACTATCAGCTCTCTTTCCTCCATCGTCCGCTCGATAGATGCTATCCTCGATCGTTATGGTCGTTTGGCGGACAATGCTTCTCCTGAACTACATCGTATTCGTCGAGAACTGTCCAACGCGCAGGGGAGCGTTAGTTGTACCCTTGCTTCTATCTTGCGTCAGGCGAAAGCGGATGGCTTGGTCGATTCTGATGCTGCGCCTACTTTGCGCGAAGGACGACTCGTCATTCCGGTACCGCCCGGATATAAACGCAAAATTGGCGGAATCGTCCATGACGAGTCGGCTACCGGTAAAACCGTTTATATAGAGCCCCAACAAGTGGTGGATGCCAATAATCGTATCCGCGAATTGGAAGGAGCCGAAAGGCGCGAACGGATCCGTATCCTCCAAACGATCACTGATAAGTTGCGCCCCAGCACGGACCTGATCCTATCATCCCAGCGTATGTTGGCTGAGGTGGATTTTCTCTCAGCTAAAGTGTCGCTGGCGAATACGCTCCATGCGATCCGCCCCGAACTGATTGACGCTCCCTTGCTCGATTGGAGCGAGGCGCGCCATCCCGTCCTCTGGCTTCATTATGCGCAGCAGAACAAACCCGTCGTACCCCTTTCCATACGACTTCAGGCGGGAGAGAACCGCGTGCTGGTTATCAGCGGACCTAACGCCGGTGGTAAATCGGTCTGCCTCAAGACGGTCGCTTTGCTCCAATACATGCTCCAATGCGGTATGCTTGTGCCGGTGAATGAGCAGAGTAGAGCAGGGCTCTTCCGCCAAATAATGATTGATATAGGTGACGAGCAGTCTATTCAGGATGAGCTCTCTACCTATTCATCCCACCTCCGGAACATGCGGACTTTCCTCCGACAAGCTAATCCATACACGCTCTTTCTCATTGATGAGATGGGAACCGGTACAGAACCCCTCATCGGAGGTGCCTTGGCGGAATCGGTTCTCCGCGATTTGGTCAGTAAAGGTGCTTTCGGTGTTGTTACGACCCACTATACCAACCTCAAGCATTTTGCAGAACAGACCCCCGAAGTGGTCAACGGAGCCATGCTCTATGATCGCGGAGCGATGAAACCTCTCTTCCAACTCTCTATTGGACAAGCCGGGTCATCTTTCGCTATCGAGATAGCGCGTCAGACCGGGCTCTCCGAAGACATCATCCGCTATGCTACTGACCTAGTGGGAGAGGAGCATATAGACTACGATAAACAACTCCAGGATATTGCACGCGATAAACGGTACTGGGAGAATAAACGCCAATCGATCCGCCAGAAAGAGAAAGTGCTCGAAGAGCGTATTGCCCGGTACGAAGAGCAGATGAGCGGTATCAAGGCGAAAAAGAAGGAAATGCTGGATCAGGCACGCCAGGAAGCAGCGGATCTCCTGCAACGCTCCAACGCTACTATTGAACGCACTATCCGTGAAATCAAAGAAGCCAAGGCTGACAAAGAGCGTACCAAAGTAGCGCGCGCCAAAGTGGAAGCGCTCAAAGAAGAAGTGGGTGCCCCTAAGCGCCTCAAGGATTTCAAGGACCTCAAAGTCCTGAAGAACACCCTTCCCGCAGCGCCTTCTTCTACCGTCTCTATCGTCCGCCAGCGAACCCTTGCTTTCTCACGAACCCTCGATATACGCGGTTGTCGTGCGGACGAAGCCCTCGAAAGGCTCATCGCCTATATGGACGATGCCCTTATGGTCGGAGCCGGAGAAGTAACCATCCTTCATGGTACCGGTACCGGAGCGCTCAAACAACTGACGCGTGATTACCTCAATGACCTCAACCGCCAACGTCGTAAACGCGGCAAAGTGGCTCTCGACTTCGGTGACGGAGATGTGAACCACGGCGGAGCGGGACTAACTGTAGTACAATTATGAAAAAGATGCAGCAATTCATCCGCTTTGCGATTGTAGGTGCTCTCGCAACAGCTATTCATTACGGACTCTATCTGCTTATCGTGTGGGCAAATGACATAGGGGAAGATGAGACCTTATGCACAAATATCGCCTATTCAATCGGCTATTTGGTTTCATGGTGTGTCAATTTCTACCTCTCTGCCCATTTTACCTTCAAGAGCAACACATCCTTCAAACGCGGTATAGGTTTTGCCCTCTCTCATGGCGTTAATTATCTGCTGCATATCCTTTTCCTCAACCTCTTCTTATGGCTCGGTTTGTCGGAAACGATAGCACCGATACCCGTCTTCTGTATCGTCATCCCGATCAATTTTGTACTTGTCAGATATGTATTCACATCCAAATATTTCCAATAATATGAAACTCAATATCGTCGTTCCTTGTTATAACGAGGAAGCGGTTTTGCATGAAACCACGAAGCAACTCTCCCAACTGGTGGATGATCTCATCGCGAAAGGCAAGATTCAGTCTTGCGAAATTATCTATGTCGATGATGGCAGCCATGATGCCACTTGGACGCTCATCGAAGAACTCCAAAAGAGCAGTACATATGTGCATGGTCTGAAACTGGCGCATAATGTCGGTCACCAGTTCGCTCTTTGGGCTGGTTTGGAATATGCCGCAGAGCGCGCTGACGCGATCATCTCTATTGACGCCGACCTTCAGGATGACATCGCTGTCATTGAGCAGATGATCGATGCCTATAAGGATGGCTGCGAAGTGGTCTATGGGGTGCGTAAGGAAAGAAAAACAGACACGGTCTTTAAGCGCTGGACAGCCCTGGGGTTCTATAGCCTCATGCAGAAAATGGGCGTGAACATCGTCTATAACCATGCGGATTTCCGTCTCACCAGCCAACGTGCTACCCAAGAATTGATGCGCTATCCCGAGCGGAATATGTTCATCCGGGGAATGGTCAGACTACTGGGCTTTAAGACGGCGGAAGTGTACTACGACCGCAAGGAGCGTTTTGCCGGAGAGAGTAAGTATCCGCTCACGAAGATGCTGAACTTCGCTGTGGATGGCATCACCTCGTTCTCTATCCAACCCCTCCGCATGATTGCTACGATCGGTTTTATTGTCACGGTCCTTTCTTTCGTAGCTGCTGTCTATGCGCTCGTCTCGTACCTCTGTGGTTCAGTGGTAGCCGGTTGGACCTCCATGCTCATCTCTATCTGGTTTATCGGGGGGGCAATTTTGCTCTCACTCGGTATTATCGGAGAATACATCGGAAAGATATACAAAGAGGTGAAGCGCCGTCCGCGCTATCACATAGAAAAAACAATATAATCTTTGATGATTTTATTCCAGCGTAACGATAGGCGCATCATCCAACGATGAGTCTATCGTTTCTTGTACCCTCTCCTTTAACTCCATCTGCTCGCGACTCACGCCCATCATAATCCCGAAATAGATAGAGGTGATGAGCACCGACGTTCCTCCTCGGCTGATCAACGGCAAAGGTTGACCTGTTACGGGGCCCAGCCCCACAGCAACGAGCATGGAGATCAGCGCCTGACAGGTGATCATCAGCGCCAGACCCATCGTCATCAGCATAGCCGGCATGTCCGAATAACGGCTTGACACATTGCAGGCTCTAAAAAGAATAGCCAGATAGATAAAAATCAGAAAAGCAGCGCCAAGAACTCCCGATTCTTCTACAATAATCGCGAAGATATAATCCGCAAAAGCAAGAGGCAGATAATCCCGTTCCTTGCTGTTCCCGGGCAAAACACCCAACGGAGATGCCCCTCCTCGGGCGATTGCTACCGATGCGTACACCTCCTGGATATTGTCATCCGTCAGCACATATTTCGAATGGTTGTCATCTACAAAATGACGATCTATACGTGCCACCCACGTCGTCGCACGTTTGAAGGGACCATGCATCGCCCGACCCGGACGTACAAATCCGAACTCCACAATCGCATATCCCAACACCAGTGCCGTCACGGCGATGCCTACTACAGACAGCGTGTATTTCCAAGGTATACGGGCGAGTATCCACAAGCAGAAAATGATTAACCCAATCAGCACCGCTGTAGAGAGGTTCGAAGCCATCACAGGAAGCATCACAATACCCGCAATAATGAGCGTGCGGTAGAAATATTTCGGTTTATCGGCTTCGTTTTTGATGCGGGCTAATTGGTCGGCAACCACAATGATAAGACTTAACTTCGCTAACTCCGAGGGTTGGAAAGTGATGCCGGCGATACGTACCCATCGGGCAGCACCGTTGATGGTCACTACTAACGGATTGCCCGGAATCATGGTCGAATAGACCAGTAATGTACTGATCCCCAACAGAACGTACCCCCCGAACCGCACCCAGTACGACGGGATGTATTGGATTCCGAACGCGGCGATGATGCCTAACACGATGAAGAACATCTGCGAGCCAATAGGTCCCAACACCGACCCGCGTTGGTACACCAAGGTCGAGGACGCTGAGAACAAAGCGATGATGGCTACTACAATCAGCATCCCGAAAAGTCCCCAGAAAGTCTTGTCAATATGGTCTAATTTAAAATTCAAATTCCCCAATTTTTAATTCTTAATTCTTAATTTTCAATTTTCACCTTCCTTCTTCCTTTCAGTTTTCAATTTTCCCCTTCCTTCTTCCTTTCAATTTTCAATTTTCACCTTTCACAGCGCTTTTACCGCTTTCATGAACTGCTCTCCTCTATCTTCGTAACTCTTGAAGAGATCGAAGCTCGCGCAGCATGGACTCAGCAAAACGGTGTCCCCCTCATGCGCCGCGTTATATGCCGCCATGACCGCATCATGCAGATTATCGGTGTCAAAGATTTTTAATTCTTCAAATTTCTCAAAGTGCTCTCTTAGCTTCTCATTATGCAATCCCATGAACACTAAGGTGTGACATTTCTCTTTCACCAGCTCATCGATCTCGCTGTAGTCGTTGCCTTTGTCCTTGCCGCCTAAGATCAGCACGGTCGGTGTCGTCATGGACTCCAAGGCGTACCAACAACTGTTCACATTCGTCGCCTTGCTGTCATTGATCCATCGCACGCCTCGTACGGTCGCTACGTATTGGAGACGATGCTCCACCCCTTGGAAAGTCTTCAAACTCTCGCGTATCACCTCTTTCTTGATACCCACTACCTTCGCTGCTATCGTGGCAGCCATCGAGTTCAGCACGTTATGCTTACCCTTCAGAGCTAACTCCTCCTCGCCCAACGGCAGCGGATTCGGTACACTGAATCCATACGGATAGAGCGTTGCACCGAGCTGAATCTTCTTCATCTCGCGGTCAATAACCGGATCTTCCGCCCAGTAAATAAAACTATCCTCTTTGGTCTGATTGCGCGTGATACGGAATTTCGCATCGATATAGTTTTGGAACTTATAGTCGTACCGATCCAAGTGATCCGGCGTGATATTGAGCAAGATCGCTACGTCCGCCTTGAAATCGTACATGTTGTCCAACTGGAATGAACTCAACTCAATCACGTAGTAATCATGATCCTCATGCGCCACCTGCAATGCCAGCGAGTTACCGATGTTTCCCGCCAAACCGACGTTCAGCCCTGCATTCCGCAGGATATAGTAGATAAGCGAAGTAGTGGTTGTCTTGCCGTTCGAACCGGTGATACAGATCATCTTTGCGTTCGTGTAACGCGCAGCAAACTCAATCTCCGAAATGATCGGAGTTCCTTGTGCCTGCAATTTCTGAATCAGCGGAGCGGTCAACGGAATACCCGGCGATTTCACCACCTCATCCGCATTGAGAATCAACTCCTCGCTATGCTTTCCGTCCTCCCACTGCACACCGTTCTGATCCAACAGCGCGCGATACGGTTCACTGATTGTCCCGCAATCGCTCACGAACACGTCAAAACCTTTCTCTTTCGCCAGAATAGCAGCTCCGCTACCACTCTCGCCAGCTCCTAATACAACTATTCGCTTATTCATTTTTGTCTTTTGTCTTTTAGTGAAACGGTCTTTATTCTTTTAGCAGGCTTCGCCTGCGGTCGTTTACCTTATTTTGAGGGTCAGGATGGTTATTGCTGCCAAGATCAGGGTCACAATGCAGAAACGCAGCACGATCTTGGTCTCATGATGCAGGTTCTTACTCCCCTTGAAAACGAACACACAGGTCGGATCGTTCTTGAGAACTTGTTCTACACTCGTCCGGAAATGGTCATGCAGCGGGGTTCTTTTCCAAACACGCACATGTTGTCCGCGCTTCTTGAAGAACTTATAGGTCTGTGTCTGAATAATCACACTCACGCTCTCCATGAGGAACACACCGCACAACACCGGCACCAACAGTTCCTTGTGAATCACCATCGCACACACACCGATAATACCGCCCACAGTCAGACTGCCGGTATCGCCCATGAACACCTGAGCCGGGAATCCGTTAAACCACAGATAACCCACTAACGCACCCACGAAAGCTGCCATAAATACCACCAACTCTTCGCTGCCGGGGATGTACATCACATCGAAATATTCCGCCCAAACGACACTACCGCTCGTGTACGCTAAAATCAGCAACGCCACGCCGATAATCGCCGAGTTACCCGCACACATTCCGTCCATACCATCGTTCAGGTTAGCTCCGTTGCTCACTGCCGCCACTACAAATACCGTCAGCAGCACAAAGAAAATCCATCCGAAGCGGTATTTGTTCTGCTCGCCTGTCCATGAAAACAGGTCGGCATAGTTGAAGTTATGATGCTTCACAAAAGGGATCGTCGTCTGTGTGGACTTGAGTTCCGGTGTCTTCTCAAACACCACCACGTTATTCTCAATCTTGCTCGTCACCACCTCATTCATGCTCACTGCCGGGCAGAAACGCAGCGTCAGACCCACGATCAGACCTAAACTCACTTGCCCTGCAATCTTCACCCATCCGTTCAGACCCTCTTTGTTTTTCTTGAACGTCTTGATGTAATCGTCCGCAAAACCCAACGCACCCATCAGCAGCGTTGTGATCAGCATCAAGATCATATACACGTTGGTCAATTTGCCGAGCAGCAGACACGGCACTAAAATAGCGGCAATCACAATCAGTCCGCCCATCGTCGGCACACCTTTCTTCGCTACATTGAACGGATCGGTCTTCTCGTCACGCTGTGTCTCGGAGATGTTATGACGCTTCATGTAGTTGATAAACCAGTTGCCAAACCACACACTGATCAGCAGTGCGATAATACCGGCAATAATCGCCCTAAAAGAAATGTATGAGAACAACCGGTATCCCGGAAACTGCCCTAAAGATGTAAATAATGAATATAGCATGACAATAATTCGTAATTTTTAATTTTTAATTTTTAATTTACAAGTACTTCCGCACTTGTTCGTGGTCATCAAAATGATGCTTCACCCCCTTGATGATCTGATAGTCCTCATGACCTTTTCCTGCCACCAAAATCACGTCTCCTGCCTGCGCTAACGTACAAGCCGTCTGGATAGCTGCAGCACGATCTTCGATCACTAACGTGCTACGCAACTCCTCTTCCGTCAGCCCGGCTTTCATATCATTCAGAATATCTGCCGGTTCCTCGTCACGCGGATTGTCACTCGTCAGGATCAACTGCTCGCTGCCCTTCTTTGCAATCTGCGCCATCATTGGTCGTTTGCCCTTGTCCCGATTACCGCCGCAACCCACAACGGTGATGAGTTTCCTTTGTCCTTTGTCCTTTGTCACTTTGTCACTTCCAATGATTTCCCTTATGGTACTTATCACATTATCAACAGCGTCCGGCGTGTGAGCATAATCGACAATCGCCGTCCACCCTTTCGGGCTGCGGATCGTCTCAAAACGACCGTTTACGGGCTTCAACGTACTCAGCACACGCAGCACATCCAACTCCTCAAAGCCCAGACACAAAGCCGCGCCGTAGATACAGAGCAGATTGCTCACATTGAATCGTCCTACCAGCGGCACAAACACCTCTTTCCCGTTGATATTCAGCATCATCCCATCAAATCCTTCCTCTAAAATCTGCGCCTTGTAATCCGCCAGCGAACGGGTAGAGTAGGTCTTCACCTCCGCCTTGCAGTTCTGCGTCATAACCAACCCGTTCTTGTCATCTTTGTTCGTCACCGCGAAAGCTGTCTTCTTCAATCCGTCAAACAGCCGTTTTTTCGTATCGCGGTAGTTGTCAAAGGTCTTATGGTAGTCGATATGATCCCTCGTCAGGTTGGTAAACAGCGCCCCGTCAAAATCCAGACCGGCTACACGTTCCTGAGCAATCGCGTGCGAACTAACCTCCATGAACGCGTACTCGCAACCTGCATCCACCATTCGTCTCAACAACCCGTTCAACTCAATCGCGTCCGGCGTCGTGTGGGTTGCAGGAACCGCCTCGTCCTCGATATAATTGACCACGGTCGAAAGCAATCCTGCCTTGTGTCCCAAGGCACGCACAAGTTTGTACAGCAGGGTCGCAATAGTCGTCTTGCCGTTCGTTCCTGTCACGCCCACAAGCGTCAACGCCTTACTCGGTTCGCCAAACCACTTGCTTGCTAACAATCCCAACGCCTTATCCGTATTCTCAACCAAAATATAGGTCACGTCCTTCGCATCGTGCATGAATGCACGATCACTCAGAACGACCGCAATCGCCCCCTTTTCCACACATCCCTCAATGAACGTGTGTCCATCTACTGCCGTTCCCACCTGTGCAACGAACAGATCGCCTTGACCCACCTTACGGCTGTCAAAATGCAGACCCTTGATCTCTTTTTCTGTCGAACCGATCACCTCTATCGGCTCAATCGCTGTCAATAACTCGGATAAAAGCATATAATTTTTAATTCTTAATTCTTAATTTTTAATTTTTAATTACGTTTTTCGAGATGTCTTACCCCATCTCGAAAAACATAGCACCCCGTGTAAGCCATCGTCTTCTCTGCAATCACCCTAACCGTACTGCCGCAATCCATCCCCGCGTCATACGGATACTGCGGATCCTCGATCATGCAGATACAGGTGTACTGCGGTTTGTCCTCCGGAAAATACCCTACGAACGTGATCCGGTGATGTTTGCCCGAATAACCGTGACCTCGCATAAACAGCTGCGCCGTTCCGGTCTTGCCGGCAATCGCTACTAAGTTCGATTGTGCCTTCCGGCTCCATAATCTCTTGGCGGCCGTTCCTAAATGATCGTCCCATACAACATCGTGCAGCGCCCCTTGTATATCCCGAAGCGTGCTCCGCGAACAGATAGACGATTTCACCACTTCCGGACGGAAAGTGCGTTCACTCTCGCCGTTCTGCTCGATAGCCGTCACTAACATCGGCCGCATCATTCGTCCTCCGTTAGCGATCGCGTTGTAAAACATCAGAATCTGCATCGGACTCAACTCCACCGAGTAGCCGTAACTCATCTTACTCAGCGTCACCGTGTCCCGCGGCACATCAATGCGCGCCTTGTCTGCTCCCGGAATCTCGCAATATAAACTGTCTAACAACCCCATCCGCTCGATCTTCTTGACGAACTTGCGGGCGGAACCCTCATAACTGTGGGTGATCAGTTTCGCAAGGGCGATATTACTGGACACCGCAAGCGCCGAACGAACCGTCAGTACCGTGTCCATCGGGTGGGCGTCGGTGTGTTTGGAATTGCGGATATAGACCCACGGCTGTTTGGTGATACGAACGGTGTCGTCAATGTCTATCTTGCCGTCATCCAGTGCCGCCATCAAGGCAATCGTCTTAAAGGTCGAACCCGGTTCCACGCGCTGAACGGCGTGGTTCTGCCCCTCAAAATACTGTCCGTCCTCTTCCGAACGGTCCAGATTAGCAATCGCACGAATATATCCGGTCTGCGTCTCCATCAGTATAGCGCAACCCCATTTCGCGTTCCGCTCACGGGTCTTCACCAGCAATGCGTTCTCCACGATATCCTGCAGATTGGCATCAATTGTGGTCACTACGTCCATTCCGTCTTTCGCTTCTTCTACAGGAACCGACTCATTCCGCCCGCCGATACGCTGAATACTGCTCATCCCGTCTTCGCCCCGTAACTCTTTGTCGAACCCTTTCTCCAATCCCGAGTTACCGCTTCCGCCTTCGCCGTAGATACTCCCTATTGTGCGGCTGGCCAATATACCGTAAGGCTTGATTCGCCTGTGTTGGTCCTCAAAGAAAATTCCGCTCTTGTACTTGCCCTTCTTGATCAAACTGTTCTTCTCCAGATCCTGCCGCTGAAGATAATTGATCCGATGGTCGCACACTTTCAACCGCTTCTCTCCACGCATGTAGGCATGACTGATACGTCCTTTGTATTCGGCGGCGGAATGGTCTCCCACAATGCGTGCTAAATCAAATGCCAACGAATCGATATGAGCTGTGAAAAGTGCTCCGTTCTTATCGTGCAACGCGGGTACGCGCGTATCCATATATACATAGTATTGCGGCATGCTGCTTGCCAATAATCGTCCGTTGCAATCTAATATATTCCCTCTGGTCGCTTTGATCGGACGGTGCGTCGGCACTTGTTTTTCCGCTACTTTCAACCATTCATCCCGTTCTGCCACCTGCACATAGATGATTTTTCCGAGCACAGCCCCGAATCCTAACAGGATCACGATAAATATCATCGCGAACCGCCATACCGTATTTCTCTGCTCGTCACTCATCTTGTTATGTCCTGTTCACGGCGGTATTCCGCCGTGTTCTTCTCTTCGTTTTGTTCGCGGGGCTTTAGCTCCGCGTTTTCTACGTCGTCCATTCCGCCGGATATTATCCGGCTTCCCCTCCCCCCTGTGGGAAGGATGGGTGGGGTTCTTATTCTATCTTCACCGGCGGCACTCTGTTCTCCTGCAACTCACTCCCGTTTGCCTGCAACACCTCGATGATTTGACTTTGCCGCGTGGCGTTAGTCAACTGGGCGCTGATGGTCATGTACCGGAACTTGGCGTCTAACATCTCTTTCTTTGTGTCTGTCAAACGGTGTTGTTGTTTGACGGACTGATAGCCCGTCAGAATATACAGAAACACCAACCCCACAATCAATCCGATCAGTGGGTATTGTTTCCGGATACTTTTGCTCCTCAGCACTTCTCCGTTCAACCAGCTCTGTATATTGTGTGTATCTGCCATATTTTGCATCGTGCATGTATGCACGATCTATTTTCCTCTATTCCTTCCATATTTTGCATCGTGCATGGATGCACGATCTATTTTTCTCTCTCTTCCGTTCTTCCCCTTCTTCGGCATCTGTCAATATAGTTAGGACGATGTCATCGTCCGCTTTTCCCTCCCCCTCCATGGGGGGAGTCGGAGCCTTTCACCTCTTCTCCGCCACCCTCAACTTGGCGCTCCGAGCCCTCGGATTACGTTCTACCTCTTCCTCACTCGCCTCACGACCTTTCTCTATCACCTCAAACGGACTCAGGTTATTTCCGTAAAAATCCTTCTCTATCGTCCCTTCGAGGTTCCCGCTTCGCAGAAAATTCTTCACCAACCGATCCTCCAGCGAGTGATACGTCAAGATCGCTATCCGCCCTCCGGGTTTCAGCAGATCTCTTGCTGCCACTAACATCTCCCTCAGTGCCCCCATCTCGTCGTTCACCTCTATCCGCAACGCCTGAAACAGCCGTGCCAAATCCTTTTTGTACTGCGTCGGTATCTCCAACTCTCTTACATCCGCCAATCTTGGCGGATTTCCCTCTTCTTCTCCTTGCGTTGCACCTTGTTCTGTGCCCGTGAGTTTCGCGAGTGGCATATTCATTGCTGCCGCTACCAACTCCTCCGTCCGTAAAATCGGCTTCTGAGAACGAGCCTTGCATATATTCCTTGCGATACCCCTCCCGTTCTTCAATTCGCCGTATAGCCAAAACAACTTCGCCAACTCCTCCTCGCTATACCCGTTCACTATATCTGCCGCCGTCCGTTTGGCGGTCTGGTTCATCCGCATATCCAACGGCGCGCTAAACCGAAAACTGAATCCTCTCTCCGGACAATCAAAATGATGAAAACTAACCCCTAAATCCGCTAACAATCCATCAATCTCCGTCACCCCGTAATACTCCATCCAGTTCCGCAAATACCGGAAATTACTATGCACAAACGTCCATTTTGCATCGTGCATTAATGCGCGATCTTCCCCCGCTCCTTTGATCGCATTCTCATACGCCTCTATATCCTGATCAAACGAGAACAGCCGCCCGCCCTCTTCTTTGTCCTGTTCACGGCTGTATTCTGCCGTGTTCTTCTCTTCGTTCTGTTCGCGGGGCTTTAGCTCCGCGTTTTCTACGTCGTCCATTCCGCCGGATGTCATCCGGCTCCCTTCTTCTTTGTCCTGTTCAGCGGCATAATTGCCGCTGTTAACCTCATTTTTAATTTTTAATTTTTCATTTTTAATTCCGTGCAATTCACCGAGAATTGCACGGCTGTGTCCTCCGCCGCCGAAAGTGACATCCACATAAACCCCGTTCGGCTTGATTGCCAAACCCTCTATCGTCTCTTTCAGCATTGCTGGTATGTGGTATATCTCTTCCATAGTGTAATTATCTCTCCTTCTGAACTATGATTATGCGTTTATGTACTGCCTATTTTATATAATTCTTTAGTTATTCTTTAGTTCTTATTTGGTTCTTAGTTAGTTCTTATTTTGTTATTCCTTTGTTTTTCAGCTACTATTTAGCCTCTGTCTTTTTCATCTTAGCCCTCAGCCGTGAAGCCAGTTCGCTTTGACTCAGACGTTTCTCGGCGAATTTCTCAGGTGCCCACAGCGCAAAGCGGTTCAGCATGCCGACAAACAGTACGTCCTGCTGCGCACCGATGGTCTCTAAATTCTTCTTTTGCAACAGAATGCGACCCTGTCCATCCATCTCCAGATACTCAGCGTCAGCCATGAACTGCATGAGGATCAACTGATCCTCTGGATCCCATTCGTCCAAGTTAGAACGTAATTGCTCCACTTTCTCGTTCCATACCAACTCCGGATAGAACATCAGACACTCGTTGTCCGTATCTCTACGCATAACGATGCGTTTGCTTTCTGCCTCCGCCAAGATCTTCCGATAAACAGCCGGCACAAATATACGTCCTTTCTCGTCCAACCGACCTTCTATATTTCCAATAAATGTCTGCATCTCAAAATTTGTAATTATCAATTGTGCATTCTGAATTATTTCACGCTGCAAAGGTACAAAAAAGTTTTGATATCCACCACATTTCCCCACGAAAAAAATTATCAATTGTTTTATTAACATGAAATAAACAATATTATAGAAGTATAATTCTTCATAAAATCAGTATTTTACACGACTTATTAACATTTTAATGAAAAGTGGGGCAAAATGGGTGATAAACACTTCTCCTTCTTCCTTCCTATACAAAAAGAGACCGCTTGGCACGATTCGCCAAGCGGTCCTGTTAGAGATTTTCTCTTCCCCAAAAGATCCCTTTCGCAATTATAAATCTCTAACCAAACGGATGGAGCAACCTGTTCGAGCCGGTTGAGATGAATGAGCATCAACAGTTTGTGAATCATCAAAAGAGATTAGCATAACTATCGGCTCTGTATCTCCGCTTAATAATGTACAAGACCAATAATGAGCATTAAGAAGTGAAAATTGTACATATGAAGCTAATCCATGATATACATCTCGTCTTCCGGCTGCAGGCAAAAATACAGCTCCAGCTGCTTCTAATTGTGCCCATTGAGACACTGTGTATCGGTTTTCGTTATACATGAATCCGTTATTTGCTTCTATTGCCACATCAACACTCTCGTCGTTCACATCAATAAATGGATTATTGTATTTGTAATACGAGAGCCCTACTGCTGGAACGATGAAATTAAATGACAAGTCGTTAGCCGTCTTTAGAGCCAATTCTGTCGGCAATACGAAATCATCAGGCAGCAAGATTACACCTTTCACGTTACCATGAGGTAGTCCATCAATGGATGCCGTCGTGAATAAGTCACCGGCATTTGTACGACCACAGAATAAATAATGCCACTCATCCATGGAAAGCGTACGCCACGTGTTAGCAGGGTATGTGATATCCGCTCTAGGATCATAAATCTCATTAACTCCCCAATCAACAAATGGGGTGCCAATAAATTCTTGGTTATCTACATTCCATTTAAGTGGTTCATTTGCCGTGTTCCAACCCAATAGATCAATCCAACCATGATTATTAATTATCTCTCCGTTATTCGGTTGCGTATTACTGCATTTCTCATCGCCGATATATACATTACCGACCCATCCGGACCAAATAGATCCATACACGACGCTATCTCCTACGAAATCATACTGATTTTCTGCGATGCGCCAAACACCCGTTGATCCGTTGTACTGCAAGTTACCATGGGCGAACTCGATTTGTTTGGTTGGGCTAATGGAGAATGGATGAACCTCATTCTTGACAGCCATGCCAACGGTAATAATGTAGTATTTCCCATCCTCAAAAGTCTTGGCTGAAGGGGAAGTATAGGTGTACTTCTCACCACTGACGGTAGCCGTCAGTTTGATGGTCTTCTCGCTAAAACCGGGCAGGGCAACAAAAATCTCAGATGTTGCAGGATCTGGAGTAACGGTATAAGTCGTACCATCTACCTCCACCTCTAATTGAGAGGCAGAGAGGCTCTCCGTTTTGGCTTCGTTTTTGAGGATGAACTTAGCTATCGCTTGTTTGTTGTTGAAACTTGCGATACTCTCCTCAAACTGAATATCTCCCCATGTAACGCTCGCTACATGGATGGTATCTTTTGCATAATCGCAATGAGATGCAATATAATCCAATGTACCTGCCTGATTGGCATAATTGGGCGAAAGGAATGTCAGCTCCAACGCGTCGCCGGCATTGATAATACCTGTCAAATCACCCGAAATAACCGTTTGAACGCCGGCTGACTCCGCAGCCAGATAGCCATCCAGGTCTGCATTCTTCGTCAGGTTGCGTACGCTCACTTGCTCGCCCGCTGCCCAGGATGCGGTCAACGTGTTGCCCTCAAGCCCCAAAGCGCGTCTCGGACCATTCATCTGTTGGTTTTCTACCTTGCCTGCTTCAATACGCACATGATACTTCTGTACATTTGCTGGCTGCTCCGGCTCGTTCTTGTTGCATCCCGTCAGAGAAAGGGATGCAATAATCATGCATAATATACTAAGGAATAATACGGTCTTTTTCATTTTCTGCCCCTTCTTTTACCAATCTTCACTAATTCCGTTTCCGTAGCCCTTACGCTCTGCATTAACTGGTGCCTGAGATGGCCAACTCTGGCTCGAATCTAAAAGATGCGCACCCATTTGCACCCGAACAACCTCTGTCGTCGGGGCCTGATAAATTGTTTTTACTTTTTGCATTATGTGATTTTTTTATTATTTTCTTAAAAGTGCTCTCGCAAATTTTCTGCAAAGGTACTCCTTTTATATTTTATATACAAATATTACGTGTTCTTTTTGACTTAAAGTGCAGATAAACCTATTTATTTTACTTTAAGTACATAATAGGTTCAATTTAGTGTATTTTTTTTTTTTTTTCTACATGTTTTGCGCACAAATGGCACATAAAAATACGCGCACGTGTGAGCGTGCGCGTACCTTATATTATATGTCTGTCAGCCTTATACTACTCCGCTGAAGCCCATGAATGCCATCGCGAGAAGACCTGCGGTCAAAAGAGCAATCGGAGTGCCCTTCATTGCCTCCGGCACTTTAGCCAGAGCAAGTTGCTCGCGGATTCCGGCAAACAGGATGAGTGCAAGACCGAAACCGAGTGCCGTTGCAAATGCAAACAGTGTACCCGTCAACATGCCGTGCTCTGCTCCCATCGGCAGTTTCTCTGTCCCGTTAGCTACCAAGATGGCTACACCTAAGATACAGCAGTTAGTCGTGATCAACGGAAGGAACACACCTAACGCCTGATAGAGCGACGGACTGATTTTCTTCAAGATAATCTCAATCATCTGCACAAGCGCAGCGATGATGAGGATGAAGAGTATCGTTTGCAAGAACTCCAAACCCCAGGCTACCAACAACATCTGCAACAAGTAAGTTACAACGGTTGCAAGGGTGAGTACGAATACAACTGCCGCACTCATTCCCATTGCCGTGTCAATCTTCTTGCTGACGCCTAAGAACGGGCAAATTCCCAAGAACTGGCTCAATACGATATTATTAACAAATATCGCAGAGATAAATATCAAGAAATATACCATAAATTTATCCTTTCATTTTTCACTTTTCACCTTTCATCTTATTGATGATGACCATTAAGTATGCTAACGCAATAAATGCACCCGGTGCAAGTACGAATACCAGTGCGCCGTAGTTGTCCGGGAAGAGATGTAAACCGAAACATGCACCCGTTCCCAGTAACTCACGCACTGCGCCAAGAAGCGTCAGGGCAAGCGTAAAACCAAGACCCATTCCGATGCCGTCAAGCGCACTCATTCCCACACTGTTCTTTGCTGCAAAAGCTTCTGCACGACCCAGTACAATACAGTTCACTACGATCAGCGGGATAAACAATCCCAACACATCGTAGATAGCCGGCAGGTAAGCTTGCATCAGCAACTGAACGAGCGTCACGAAGGTCGCAATCACCACGATGAACGCCGGAATACGAACCTTATCCGGGATGAGATTCTTCAACAGCGAGATCACTATGTTCGAGCAAATCAGCACGAACATGGTTGCCAGACCCATCGACATACCGTTGATGGCACTCGTCGTCGTCGCCAGCGTCGGACACATTCCGAGTACGAGGACGAATGTCGGGTTCTCTTTGAGAATACCATTCGTCAATACTTTCATTCCATTACTCATCTTTAGCCTCCGTTTCTGTTACTTGTTCTACAACTTCTTCTTGTACTTCGTCACCTTGTACTTTGTTTAATTGGCTGGCACCTGTATGAGCCTCCACTCCGTGGAACTCGGCATAAGCCTGATTGACAGCCTTCAGGAATGCGCGGGAAGAGATAGTAGCCGCGGTGATAGCATCTACGTCTCCACCATCTTTGCTAACCGTCAGATTGCCGCCCTTGCGACCGATGATATTCTGACCCGGTTTGTCTGCGTTCTTGAACCAGTGGGTCATATGCGAACCCAGACCCGGAGTCTCTTGGTGCTCCAAAATCTCGTAACCAAGGATATTTCCTTCTGCATCAAATCCTACCATTACTCGGAACTGACCGCCAAAACCATCTACTGCGGCTTCGATAGCCGTTCCGTCTTCATGTCCGGCAAGAACGGCTTTCTTAGCTGCCTCTTGTTTGGCAATCTTCTGCGCGTTGATGCTCTCCAGCGTAAGGATATATACGCCGGCAAGGGCTCCTGCTGCCACCATCGAAATGATAACAAGGCTAAGAACCATGTTTTTGAATGTACTTTCTAACTTTGCCATAACGTACCTCCTTATTTCTTTTTCTCGCCGAAACGTTGCGGACGAATCTTATTCAACAATGGAACACACGCGTTCATAATCAGGATAGCAAACGACATACCTTCCGGATAAGCACCCCACGTACGAATCACCATCATAATGAATCCGATACCGACACCGAAGATGATCTTCCCCCATGCACTCATCGGGCTGGTCACATAATCGGTTGCCATGAAGAATGCACCGAGCATCAAACCTCCGGTCAGCAACTCATAAGCTACGTATTGGCAACTATCCATGCCTGCCGGAGTACCGATCCATGCAAACAAGGCTACGGTAGCAATGATCGATACCGGTATATGCCATGTGATCACTTTCGTGCAGATGAGGAACAGACCACCGAGAATGAGCGCTAACGCGCAGACCTCACCAAGCGAACCGCCCATAACACCTAAGAAAGCGTCTTTGAGTGCCGGCAGTTGGTCCATTACGCTCAGATCACCGGTCTTGGCAATGTGCTTGAGATAATAAAGAGGTGTAGCTCCCGTTTCTGCATCCAGATAACTGGTTCCGAAACCTTGCGGAGTCGGCCATGTGGTCATCTGAGCAGGGAAAGAGATCAACAGGAATACACGACCAACCAAAGCAGGGTTGAACGGGTTCTGACCCAGACCGCCGAAAGTCATCTTTCCTACACCGATCGCTACTACTGCGCCGATCAAAACGATCCACCAATCCAGACTGGATGGCAGGTTGAAAGCCAACAACAGACCGGTCAGTACTGCCGATAAGTCACCGATGGTTTGTCTTTGCTCTTTGAGCAAGAAACGGCTGATACACCATTCGGTCAGCACGCAGGCGCAAACCGAGATAGCTGCCGTGATAAGTGCTCCTACGCCATACTCGATTACTGACACTACATAAGCAGGCAGCAGGGCGAGAATGACCAAGAGCATATTCCGGCGAACTGAATCACCACTGTGGGCGTGAGGAGCCGGAGCAACAATTAATTGTTTCATATCTAAATAATTATCAATTTTCAATTATCAATTTTCAATTATTTCTTCGCGTTTCTTTCGCGGATAAGTGCTCCCACTTTAGCTTTCGCAGGACGGATTCCGTCAAGCAAGCGGCGGTGAGCAGGACAGGTGAAGACGCAACAACCGCAATCGATACAATCCATTACGTCATGTTTCTCACATTCCTCCCACATCTCCAGCTGGCTCATTCGTTGCAACAGATAGGGCTCCAATCCCATCGGACAAGCCTGTACGCACTTACCGCAACGGATACAGTTCTCTTCCTCCGGACGGATACTCTCTGCTTCAGGCAGGAAGAGCAGACCGCTCAGACGTTTGTTAGCCGGCATGTTCTCTATATGATCCATCGCACGACCCATCATTGGACCGCCGCCGATAATCTTACCCGTGTCTACCGGTACACCACCTGCAAGGGCAATCACCTCTTCAATCGGCGTACCGAAACGAACGCAGTAGTTACCCGGTTTGGTGACGTTCTTACCCGTTACGGTCATTACTCGGCTGATAAGCGGTTTATTCTTCTGGACAGCCTCATAGACGGCATAGATAGTAGCCACATTGTCAACTACGGCGCCCACCTCGATAGGCAGCGCACCGCTCGGTACCTGACGACCGATACATGCATCAATGAGCTGTTTCTCACCGCCTTGAGGATATTTGAGCTTCAGCGGCATAACCTCAATGCCTAATTTGGTTTGCGTCAACTTGGTCATGTGCTCGATCGCGTCTTTCTTGTTGTTCTCAATACCGATGATTGCGCGATCGACACCCAGCGCACGCTTCAAGATCTCAATACCAACGATGATCTCTTCGCCGTGCTCTAACATCAACTGATGGTCGCAAGTCAAGTACGGCTCGCACTCAACGCCGTTGACAATCAACACTTCAGCTTTCTTGCCCGGAGGCGGCAACAGTTTGACTTGCGTCGGGAAACATGCACCTCCCAAACCAACGATTCCGGCAGCCGAAATCTTATCGATGATGGCTTTCGGCTCCAGCGTACACGCATGTACTAAATCCGGCGTACGATCGATCTCCGGCAACCATTCATCGCCCTGGACATCAATATAAATCGCTTGTCCAGGAGCGCCCCATGCGTCCGTCCAGTCACCGATCTTGGTGACCGTTCCACTTACCGGCGAACAGATGTTCGCACTCACGAACCCACCGGCTTGAGCCAGCAGTTCGCCTACTTTCACTTTGTCTCCTTCTTTCACTACAGCCTGAGCCGGTGCTCCGATGTGTTGTACCAACGGAATAATGGCCTGCTTGGGCAGCGGGCACTCGGTAATAGGCTGGTGAGCAGAGAATTGTTTGTTGTCATGCGGATGAACTCCGCCTATCTTAAATGTCTTCATAATTCCATTAAGCTTTTGATCATTTACCTTGCACTCGTGCAGTTACGTTCGGGAAAATAGCTCTCGGAGTCGGTAACGCTTTGATCTTCTCTGCAATAACGGGATCAAAGCCGTCTTTTTTACCTCCTTCGGCTGCAGGAGTCTCTGCCTCGTCTGCAGGGGTAAGAATCAGTTTCACTTGCTCCATGGTCGGCTCTCCACCTACCGGGCATGCCAGACCATCGATGCCGTTTGCCTTGACACAAGCTTCCGCGAAGTTACGGCAGCCGGCAAAGCCACATCCGCCGCAGTTGGCGCCCGGTAACACGGCGGTCACCAAGTCAATGCGCGGATCTTCTTCCACTTTGAAATACAGGCTGACCACATACAGCAGACATGCTGCCAAGAAAGCGATCACGCCAAGTACTCCCATCGAAATCAGAATTAAATTCATGTTGATCGTATTTTTAAATTGTTAGATTTTTCTTGCTGTGAAGGTAAACTGCTTTTGCAATTTGCTGCGGAAAGCATTTAATATGAGATAGTACAACGCAATGCTGCAAAGGGCAAGGGTGCCCACGATTGCTTCACTCCATGAGGTGAAATAATCCAAGCCGGCAATCACTACCATCATTACCACAAAAGGCAGGATATAAGCCAACAGCACAGCGCGCCAAGCCAGATGCTCTCTCACCTCCACCTCTACACGGTCTCCCGCCTGCATCGGTTCGGTCATCACAGCATCCATCTCTTTCGCCTGACTTTCACTCGACATGCACATGTTTCGCGCCTTGCAAGCAGAGCAGGCACTGGTCTGCACAATCTGGACGTGCGCGGAGTCTCCCTTCACGCTCAGCACTATTCCTTCATGTCGAATCAATTCTTCCATACACTAATCGGGCGCAAAATTACTAAAAAAAAATTACATACACAAGTATTTCGCCCAAAAAAATTATTCTGCTTGCAGATTTGCTATTTTTTGCTGCAATGAATGGCTCGCAGGCACCAAAGGAAGACGTAAATAGTTACCAATCACCCCTCTCTCGGCTAACACCGCTTTGATACCGACAGGGTTGCCTTCTGCGAAGAGCAGTTGGACCATTTCTTCATACTTCGCCTGCAAAGAAGCGTCCTTGTCATGCACGATGTGCCAGAAGTCCTTCGGGAATGCATTCGATGCCACGCTGATCAATCCCGCACCTCCTGCCTCCATTACCTCACAAGCTATCCCGTCATCACCGGAAATAACAAGGAATGGTAATTCGTAATTTTTAATTTTTAATTTTGAATTGGCACGAGCGATCAAATCTTTGATTTGAGCGATATTGCCCGACGCTTCTTTGATGCCGATGATCTTCTCGGGGTAAGCGTTATAAATCCGCATAACGGTCTCCGGCAGGAGGTTAACGCCTGTTCTGCCGGGTACGTTATATAAAATGACAGGGATTGGACTTGTCTCCGCTACTTTGCAGAAATGCTGGTATAACCCTTCCTGATTGGGTTTGTTGTAGTACGGGCAAACAGAAAGAATAGCTTCAAAACCGGAGAGATCTATGGTACGCAAACTCTCGCATACAACTGCTGTGCAATTACCCCCAACGCCTAATACCAAAGGCAAACGACCATTCACATATTTGCGGATGAATGTGCGTACTTCGCGTTTCTCGTCTTCCATCATTGTGGCGGCTTCGCCGGTGGTACCGAGTACAACGAGGTAATCAACGAACCCCGTTAACTGGGTGTCTAACAGCCGTGCGAGGGCTTCATAATCCACTTTCCCCTGGGCATCAAACGGCGTAATAAGCGCTGTTCCTAATCCTTTTAATTCGTTCATTCGTTCACTCCTTCACTCCTTAATCGTTACTTTTAATGGTTGTGATAAAACTCATGATTTGGTCGTAGAGCCATGAAGCTTCTATATTGGCGTTCTCTCCCTGTTCCGGCGTCAGGTCAGGCAGGGAAATGAGCATATCGTGTACTCCTTCGCCTAAGTTCAGTCCTACCTTGAAATCCGCGTCGGTGTACATGGTCAAATAGCGAAGCTGTAACATCGGATGTGTCGTGAGATCAATGAGCAGGTCGTAGTGCTCGGCGGTCAGATCTCTGATGGTGTCTTCTTTCGGTTTACCGAAGAAATTATAATCCGCGAGTCCTAAAATGCGGCTTTGCGGTAAAATGAGTGTTTGTATCTCGTTTTCTTTTTTCTCCACGTAGCCCCACATGGTCACGTCCATTTTTCGGCGTAACAGGTCCTGCCGGATGGATTTGATACTGTCATTCCGCTCTAAATGGTCACTCTCATAGATGATCATTACTTTTAACGGTTGATCCAGATGAGGGAAACGCGGATTGCGTTCCGGCATTCGCTTTCGCAGGTAATCAAAGATATATTGTTTTAATTTTCTCATTTTATCATTTCGAGGAATTCGTCCTCCGTTATTAGTTTTACGTTGAGGGATTCGGCTTTTTTTCGTTTCTCAGGTCCCATGTTGTCTCCGGCTAAGATAAAACTCGTCTTCTTGCTGACCGAACCGACATTCTTTCCTCCGTGTGCTTCAATCATCGCTTTGTATTCGTCACGCGAATGGTGGCTGAATGTGCCGGAGATGACGATGGACATCCCTGCTAACTTGTCGGATTGCGGACCTTCGACTGCTTCCCCCTCGAACTGCAGTCCGGCTTGACGGAGACGCTCCAAGATCTCCAGATTACGTATGTCGTTGAAGTACGCGACGATGTTCTCTGCGATCTGCGGACCGACATCTTCGATAGCGCAGAGTTGTTCTGTGGTAGCCCATTGAAGGGCATCAATGGAGGTGTAGAAGCGGGTGATCTTCTTTGCCGTCGTCTCTCCCACCATGCGGATTCCAAGCGCAAAGAGCACACGGCTCCACGGCACTTGTTTGGAGGCTTCTATACCGGCTAACATATTCTGCGCAGACTTCTCGCCCATACGTTCTTGGGCGGCTATGTCTTCCAGTTTGAGGTTGTATATATCCGCGATGTTATGAAGCAAACCTTTCTGGTAGAGCAGGTCAATCGTCTCTTCGCCGAGACCGTCTATATTCATTGCTTTGCGGGAAACGAAATGCTCAATCTTGCCTTTAATCTGCGGAGGGCATCCTGCTTCGTTCGGACATCTCCATGCAGCTTCGCCTTCCACTCTTACCAATTTCGCTCCACATTCCGGACAAATGTCCGGGAACGAAAAATCCTTTGTACTTTGTACTTCGTCACTTTGTTCTTTACCCGTGATTTTCGGAATGATCTCTCCGCCTTTCTCCACCCATACACGGTCACCCGGACGGATATCCAGCGATTTGATAAAATCTTCGTTATGGAGAGTGGCGCGTTGCACGATGGTACCGCTTAATTGAACGGGTTCCAGATTAGCCACAGGCGTTACGACACCCGTTCTGCCGACCTGATAGGTGATCTCTTTGAGAAGCGTCAACTGTTTCTCGGCGGGGAACTTATAAGCGATTGCCCAGCGAGGTGTCTTGGCGGTATAACCTAATTCTTCTTGTTGGGCAAGGTTGTTCACTTTGAGGACGATACCGTCTGTGGCAACGGGCAGGTTCTTGCGCTCCGTGTCCCAGTAGGCGATGTACGCCATCACCTCATCGACGTTGTGACACACCTTAATGGCGTCGGATATATTGAACCCCCAACTCTTAGCTGTCTCGAGTCGCTCAAAATGTGTTGTGCCCGGCAGGTTCTCGCCTAACATATAATAGAGATAGGCGGTCAGTCCGCGTCGTGCCACTTCTTTCGGGTCTTGCAGTTTGAGTGTGCCGGAGGCGGCGTTACGGGGATTGGCAAAGAGTGGTTCTTCTTGTTCCTCGCGTTCTTTGTTCAGTGCCTCGAATCGCTCCCAAGGCAGCAACACTTCTCCGCGGAGTTCAAAGAATTCCGGGATATCGTTTCGCTCAATTCGCCAAGGAATAGACGGGATGGTCTTGATATTATTGATCACATCGTCGCCCTGCTGCCCGTCACCTCGTGTCAGCGCCCGAACTAAAACACCATGCTCGTACCACAGCGAAATAGAAAGCCCGTCGTATTTGAGTTCACAGACAATCTCTGCGTTTGATGGCAGTTTGCGCACCCAATCTTCGATCTCCTCCCGCGAATAACTGTTCGCCAAAGACAACATCGGATACTTGTGCTTAACCGTCTCAAAGCTCTTTGTACCTTGTACATTGTTCCTTTGTACATTAAGGTCGCTTCCGACCTTTTGCGTAGGAGACTTGGGGTCAAACATATCAGGGAATTGTGCTTCCAATGCCTGTAAACGGTGCATTTTCTCGTCGAACTCGCGGTCCGAGAGAGTAGGCATGTTAAGTACATAGTACTTATAGTTCGCCTCTTCCAATTCCTTACGCAGGCTCTTTAACTCCTCGCGCTCGGGTTCTTCTATTTCTGAAAACAGATCCACTATCGAACAATGAATTTATAGGGATAGACTTTGTGATCGTAATAGAGCCTCAGAACATAAATGCCGGGCTGTGCGGGTAACTCCACAGGCTGGAGATTACTCTCGATCTTCAGCGGTTTTTGTTGCGTTACCATGCGTCCGTAGATGTCATAGATGACATAATAACTATTCTGGTTCTCTTTGAAAGCGTTGGTGATGGTCATGATAGAAGGTTGACCTTCAGTTCCGGATTCCGTGTTCAAGGTGGGAAGCGGATCATACGTGAGCGATTTGTCCAGTTTTAAACCTACTAAGATAGGGTCGTGGTCCGAACTGCGGAACATGCTCTGATCACTGGATTTATCGTAGGTATAACTGTCCGATTCGTCCGAATTGATATGAAAACCGCACGCCCCCATTACTTGCGGACGAAGGGTGGAGTTACAGAGCGCGTGGTCCAAATAACCCGCAATGCCGTGATACGTGTGGCTGTAACTGCTGTCCGCATGGAAGGCACGATGCAGGTCAATCATACCGTTTTCGACAAGCTTCATGATAGGATCTTCCATGGCGTACGAGTTGAGGTCGCCCATGATAAGAAGATCTTTGTCCTTGATAGCGTAGTCACGATGGTAATCTTTATACAAATCCACCACCGCCTGTGCCTCTTCTTGCCGGGATTGATTATATCCTCCCTGTCCATGATCATTCTCATAGCTGTCTAAGCCGACTCCTCCTTTATCCTTGGCTTTGAAGTGGTTAACGGAGAAGATGAAGCGTTCGCCGGTAGTTATTTCTTCGAAACAGATCATCCGGTGTCGTTCTGCAGGAATAGAGCCGCCTTTCTTTTCTTGAATAACACCGATCGGTTTCACTTTGTTACGATCATAGACGAAAGCGGATTTGGTGAAAGTACCATTGGCTGATCCGCCATCATCGATATAGGTATAATTGCGTCCGGATAGGTTGGTGTTGAGATCGGTAGCAATCTCTGCGGCAGCTTTCTGTCCCTGCTCAATCTCTACCAGACCATATATATCCGCATTGATTTTTGCCAACGCTTTGCTGATTTTGGCGCGTTGCCTCTTATGCGCATTCAAGTCTCGTGGTCCCATTTGCCCTCCGAGGTTCTGCACGAGGTAGTACTCTAAGTTCATTGTGCAAACCAACAAGCACTCGTCACATCCCTCTATATTCACCATCTCGCGGATGTTAGCGTTCTCCAAGTCCTTCCGTGTGTTACCTTCCCATTCGCCATCAACCCACGTCAGACTCGATGTGCTGTTCACTTTCGCCTTGAGGTGGTAGATCTTCTCTCCGCAGCGGTAAGTGGCATCGCCTTGCGGAATTGGGGCGCTCTTCAAAGAGATGCTACCCGTGGTGTTCAAATCCATGATGTTTTCCGCTGCAACACTTCCCGGACGGGCTTGGTTAGTAGGCGCGAAGAAACGACGCGTGGAGATCTGCAGACCGCTATAGTTATTATTCACCACCATCGGGACGTCAAAAATGACCTCTTTCCCAATATAAGGACGAAGGGTCTCCGGACTCCAAGTAGCAGGGTTACTGACCTGTATATGTGTCTGGGCTACAAGGAGATGGCACACCAATACAGCCGCCCATAGGAGTGTTAAACGAGCTTTCATAAGAATAAATTTATTTTGCGGCGCAAAATTACAAAAAAAAAATCACATATGCAAATCTTTTTGCGTTTTTCTTGCGTATGTCGTTTTTTTGTTGTACCTTTGCGGCAGAATTTGAAACGTATGATGACATTCAAGCAGTTTTGGGACATGATTAAGATTCGACAGTGGGGCAAATATGTGGTCACATTGCTGGCTTTTTTGGTCGTTTTCCTCTTTGTGGGCGAACAGAGCCTGCTTCATTTTGTGCATCGTCATCGTGAAATACGTCGGATGGAAGAGCAGCGTGATATGTATCGTGCGGAGTCGGAAAAGGTGGAGAGGGAAATCAAAGTGCTTCAGGACGCGGACAGCTTGGAGCGCTTCGCGCGCGAACATTATTACATGCACACGCCCAATGAAGACATTTATTTAATTGATAATTGATAGTTGACAGTTGATAGTTGAAAAATGAGAAAATCATCTATAATATTGATCATCGGTTTGGTAATCTTGGCTGTTGGAGCAGGATTGAGTATGGCGAAAATAGAGCCGTGGGCAGATTATGTGCTCATTACGGGTGCAGTGGTGGTTATCATCCGCGGGTTTGTCAGAAACCACGAGAAAGACTAAAATTATAAATCATAAATTTGAAATCATAAATGATCGATCGTAATCGATCCGAACATATTATCTTAGGTGTCGATCCGGGTACTCTGTATATGGGTTATGCTGTATTACGAACGTTCGGACAACAGGTTGAAATATTGGAGTTTGGTGCGTACGACGTACATAAATTAGAGGGTCAATATCCGCGGTTACAGAAAGAGTTTTTCTTTTTGCAAGAGATTATCGACAAGTATAAACCGAGTTGTCTGGCGATTGAGACGCAATTTGTGGACAAGAACCCTCAGACGATGATCAAGATCGTTCACGCGCAAGGTGTGGCGATAGCAGCGGCATTGAGCAAAGATGTGCCGATTTACGAGTATTCGCCGATGAAAATCAAGATGGCGATTACGGGCAACGGACACAGTTCTAAAGAGCAGGTTGCGGGTATGTTACAGCGTTTTTTACATATCCCCGACGAAGAGATGCCCAAGAAACTCGATGCTACCGATGCTCTCGGAATAGCTTATTGTCATTACCTACAATTGGGTATGCCGGTGTCGAGCGGAGGAGCTAAGGACTGGACTACCTTCGCTAAACGCAAAGGCTTGACGGACAAAGGATTAACGGGACCAAACGCCCAACTGCTAGCCGCATTGGCTACCGTGAAGAAGAGAAAATAATTCTTAATTTTTAATTCTTAATTTTGAATTTTTAATTTTTTTCTCCCTAAAATTTGGTAGTGTCAAAAATTTGTTGTACCTTTGCAGTCGAAATCGATAAATTGGCAAAATCGTCAATCAATCGTACATCGTAAATCGTTAAATCGTAAATATTTTGACTTATGGCTTACAAAATTTCAACTGACTGCATTGCTTGCGGTACCTGTATTGACGAGTGCCCGATGGGCGCGATCTCTGAAGGTGAACACTATTCGATTGATCCGGATGTATGCACTGAGTGCGGAACTTGTGCAGATGTTTGTCCAAGTGGAGCAATCAGCCTGTAAAAGGTGCATTTTTTGATAAAAAATGTGTAATTTTGAGGGACTAAAATGCTGGTCTCTCATTTTTTTTGCAAAAAATGTAATGTAAACCTTGCAAAATTCATTTTTTTTTCGTAATTTTGCAGCGTATTTTCGTTATTTGGTGAAAAATGGCGCTTTTGGCAAGGTATTTATCGAGCCGAAGGCATAGAATTTGAACAAGAATATGTATCAAAATGTACCTGTAATCGAGCCTGTGAAAGACGGAACAGAGCTTCTTAGCGCGTTCTTCCGTATTCACGATTATTTGGTGGAGCATTCCTCGATGCCCATCCGTCGTTTGTTAATGGATGAGATCAACTGGGATGATCGTCTGATCGCCATCAAAGGAGGTCGTGGTGTTGGGAAAACCGATTTTCTCCTCTCTCGTGCAAAGGAGATTGAGCATGAGTGGAGGAATATGCCGGAGTCCGAGTTGAAAGGCAAACGCCCGCGCAAATCGCAGCGGGAAATACGTCCGTGCCTGTATGTCAGTTTCAACGATTTCTATTTTACCCGCCATACCCTCTTGGAGTTGGCAGGTACGTTCGCTAAAAGCGGTGGACAATATCTGTTTCTCGACCAGCTGTTCAAGTATCCGAACTGGTCGCGGGAACTTAAGCGTTGTTATTCTAAGTACAAGGATCTGCACATCATCTTCTGTGCGACGCCGGTGATGGATATCGACGAAGATAACCATGACTTGGAGGGAATAGTGAAGACCTATAACCTGCGCGGGTTCTCCTTCCGTGAGTACCTGAACCTGCAGACCGGTCTGCGGTTCCGTTCCTATACGCTGGAGGAGATCATCCAACGTCATGCGTCTATCTCGCGAGAGGTGTGCGAACGTGTGCAACCGCTGGAGTATTTCAAGGCGTACCTTGATCACGGATATTATCCTTCTTATCTGGAGAGCAAGTCCTTCGAGGCTTCGCTGCTGAAGGTGATGAATAGCCAGCTGGAGGTGGATGTGCTGATGATCAAGCAGATCGACGTAGCATGTCTGCATAAGCTTCGCAAACTGCTCTATATCCTCATGCAGGACGCTCCTTGTGCGCTGAATGTCAGCAGTATATCCGAGGAAATAGGACTGAGTCGTGCGACGACGATGAACTATATCAAGTACCTCAAGGACTCGCGACTGATCAATCTGCTCTATCCGGAAGGAAAGAACTTCCCGATGAAGCCGACCAAAGTCTATATGCACAACACCAACGTAGCAAGGATGAATTTCACCCGGGAGGTCCATCCGATGGATATGTACGAGACCTGTTTCTATACGTTCGTTCACGGCGCGCACAAGGTGAATGCTACCGAGCGGAGCGCGATGTTTGTCATCGACGGTAAGTATTATTTCGATGTGCGCGAGAAAGCCTCCAGCCGCGATACAATTCGCCCGACGGCTGTCGGCGAACTCGAGACCGGACGAGGAAACATGATTCCGTTGTGGCTATTAGGGTTCCTGTATTAGACCACTAGTCTTCTAGTCCACTAGTCTACTAGTCAAATAGACAAATCACCAATTATAAACAACAATATTAACAAATCATTCTTATGGCAAAAGAAAAGAAATTTATGACCATGGATGGTAACGCCGCTGCGGCGCATGTAGCTTACATGTTCACCGAGGTAGCAGCCATCTATCCTATCACGCCGTCGTC
>ONMV01000024.1 GCA_900319005.1 uncultured Bacteroidales bacterium | reverse complement strand
TTGGGCACTTGTAACAGGCTTGCCATCCTTGCGGATATGCCAACCGTTGCGGTTGATTGCGTCGGCTATCTGGTCGGTTGTCTTCCCATGACCATCCGAAATAATGGCATATGTTATCGCTTCCTCTATTCGCATTTGTCATTGTTGTGCGTTTGCGAGTGCAAAGGTAGTAAAAAAATCCGACATGGACAAATTTATTGTGTAGTCGTATTGCTTTTTCCGGCGACACAACGGGACGTTCGTTTGCCTTATGCGTACACGCGCGAGGGGGCGCGCGTATATACCTTATTATAATATATAGGAGATGGGAATAAAAGAGTTAGAGGGTTAGGGGTTAGATGGTTGTATAAAAAAGGATCAAGTGAAACAATACAAGCGAAGCAAAATTTATACAAGCATGTAAGCGAAGCGAACTCCTTATTAGAGAGAGACTAATAAAAAAGACGTGAGTAAAACGAACACCTTATTAAAGAGAGACCATAGATGTCGCGGTCGGCAACGAGATTGCAATGACGATACCACTCCGCTAAATCGTAGAAGCAACTCGTGCCTCCGCTCTCCCCAAAAATTGGAAATGTTTTGGGGTCCCCACGGTCGTGCGTTTACGCACTCCTTAGCAATTCCCATGAGTGAGGGGTGGTCGTTGGGTTGAGCGGTGTGCGCGCCTGCGGCGCGCGGGCGCGGGAGAGAGAGCGGAGAGCAGCGGAGCGGGCAGAGGCGGGAGACAGCGGAGCGGAGAGGGGCGAGGGCAACAGAGAGGACAGGGGCAGAGAGACAGCATCGCCGATGGTACTGCACTGCGGAATATTGTGGGAGAGGAGGTAGCCGCCACTTTCGAGAGATCGAGGAGAAATCCCCAGGGTCTCTTGTTTTTGTGTCGGCTACGCTACTCATCTGTCTTCCTTTCAAAAAAATTGTCTGAATGAAATGAAGACCACAAGCCGCGAGTGAAACGAGCACCTTTCGCGGACACTATCCGAAGTACACGAGCTCAAACGCAGTTTGGCTAAAGGTACTTGGATGTGCTCCGCTCTCCCCAGAAATTAAAAATTGCTGGGGGCCCCACAGTCGTGCGTCAAGACGCACGACTTATTGAAAAAGGGGGGAAAGATTTCTTTTTATAATGTGCTACACGGGGAAAATGGAAGAAAATGAAGAAAAAATGAAGATTTATTGCATTTTTTCGTTACTTCGGACTTCAAGTGTCATAGGTTGTGTTGTAACTTTGCAGCGAATTTAGGAAATATTCAAGAGCATTATGGAAAAGGGAACTTTGAGTTTGGTGATGGATACGATCGGCATTTTGTGCATGTTTTTTATCGCTGGAGTGCTATTATGCGTGTGATGAGCGACAAAATGAAGATTTTATTTGCATATATCAAAAAAAAGAAGTAATTTTGCAGTTGCAAAATTAACAACACAAAATGCCATGCAAATAGGCTATGTCACATTTAACACGGAGGAGCGTCAGCGTGTGATGAAAGTGCTTCAGATGGTACGTGACCAGACAGCGATAGATGAGCTGGGTTTAGGTCGTATCCGTGATGCCTTTGCGAACGAGATGTTCCCCGGCATGTCCACCCTGCAACGTCGTGCCAAGTATTTTGCCGTGTTGCCTTCGCTGTATTACGAAGCGGCAAAGTTGCACTATCGCAGTCGTGAGGAGGTGCACCGTCAGATCATCCATTGGGAGATACGTCTGACGGATATGCTGTACAAAGGCGCGAGTTCGCAGGAAGACCGCAACGGAATCACGGGCAGTAGCATGTTGGAGGCCGCCAAGAAAGACGAGACGAAGTTCGTTCGTTATGACCCGACGTACATCTATCAGACGGGGTTAAGGACGTATAACATGATTCGCAGCAATGCCAATTTGGAGGCGCTGATTTATGAGCGTTCCCGCCAATTGAGCAACATGCCGCAGCGGATGACGGAATTAGAGAACGGTGCTGATGCAGACGAGCAGACGGGTCTGAACCAGTTGTTTGCCACCTGCGGCGAGCATTATGATTTCGACCGCGGCGAGATGCTGCAAACGAATCTCACTGCGCGTGAAGCACAATTCATCAAGCGTCATATAGAATTGTCCCCGGCGAGCAAGGATTCGCTGTTGGCGTACCTGCTGCGTGAAGGCACTCAGGTTGCTCCGTACTATCCGGAGTTAGTTTCCTTATGGCATGAGTTGCCGACGCATTTCCAAGAGCAATACCGTTTGGCACTTCATTTCTCGTACTGGGCTTATTATATGCACTTGCGTTACCGCTACCTGTTTGCACAGGGCAACGAGGACAGCGAGCGTGCCGCCTATTACGAGCAGATGATGCAAGCCTGTCTGGACGAACATCCGGAGATACGCGATGCAAATACGATGGATCTCGTGCTGACGCATGTATGGACGCGCATGAACGAAGAGAGCGTGCATAATTTCTGCCGCAAAGCCGCGCTCCATCTAGAGAAGAACACCCCTGCCGAACTCACAAAACTCAACCAACTCATCAGACAGCGTGAACGGCAGATCAAAGGTAACCGGAATAAGATAGACAACCCCAAGTTCAAGGCGTACGAGATGTCTGACCCGCGCGTGATGACATTCCGTTGGGATGAGATTGTATATCGAGTAATCAGTGAAATTCGCGAAGCACTATGTCACAACGAGGAGATACATTAAAAGACCTGCTGTATAGCGATTTGTTGCAACCCTCGCCAGGCTATGAGGTGCGGTTCGCAGTGGGCGTAACCTATTCGCTCAGTTTTGAGGGGTTGCTATCGGTTCCGATGGCGTTCGGCATGTTGGGTGAGTTCGATGCCACTATCCGACAGTCGCCAGCCTATTTATTGGAGTCCATCCGTCGGGGCAGCGATCGGTTTATATTATTCTGCAACAAGGGCGGCATTCAAGTTCCGCAGAACAGTCAAACAATTTATTCGCTGTTTGAAAGCAGCATTCAGGAGGTGGTAGATACGAACCGCATGACGGCAAACTTCCACCCGAAGATGTGGTTTATTCACGAAGTGAATGATACGAACGAGGAGCAGATTCGTTTGCTTATCTTGAGCCGTAACCTAACGTATAGCGATGATATTGATATCATCGTGAGTATGCGCGGACGGTTGTTAGCAGAAGGACGCCGCAGCAAGAATGCCAAACGGCATGAGCCGCTGCAATGGTTCTTGAACAACCTTGCTGATCAGATGCCGGCAGGCGATAAGAAACAGCAGGTGCTCCAGATGGCAGATGACATGCTTCGTGTGGAGCGGTTTGATGTGGATGCACCATTCATGGAAGACGGATATGATTTCTTCCCTGTCTGGTTCGGTCATCAAGCGCCGGACACTCCTCCGCTGAAAGAGAGCCTTGCTCAATCGGAGCGACTGCTGATCGTGTCGCCGTTTGTGGACGAGAAGATGCTGAGTGAGTTGACCCGCAGACGCGTGAAGGACAGTTACAAGGTGCTTGTGACCCGTCGTGAGAACATCAGTCAAGAGGTGCTGGATTGCTTCGATGAGGTGTATGCCGTGAATGAGACGATGCTGGAAAACAGCGTTTCGCCGGTTAACCTGCACGCGAAGATGTATCTGGCACAATGCTGGTCAGGTGAGCGCCGCGGTCATTTCCTCTATTTAGGTTCGGCTAACGCGACCAATAACGCTTTCCACCGCAATACGGAGATGACTATCTGTTTGCAGTTCCGTCAAGCGCAAGAGCGCTTCGAGCGCATGAAGAACGAGATTATAGACGAGGAGAGTCACCGCTATATCCGTATCGAGGAGCCGACGGCCATTGACACGACGGAGCAGCGTCAGAAGGAGCAAGATCTGGAGCACGCGCTCAAATGGGCGATGCGTGCTATCAAGAGTGCCACAATCACGGAAGGCAAGAAGGATGAGTTATACGATATCACGTTGCAGACTACGCAGAAATACGTGCAGCAGGCGAAGCGTGAGTTGAAACGCGAGTTGACCGATTTTGATATTACTATCCGTCCGCTGCAATGCGAGCAGCCGCAGGTGAAATGGGAGAAGGAGATGCAGATGAATGACATCTACAAGCTGCATCTGTCGGAGTTCTATGTATTAGAGATACATGAGGGCGAAATGACCAAACGCGCATTATGCAAAGTGCCTACATACGGTATGCCACCTATGCGCGATAACTGGATCTATCAGAGTGTGGTGAACACCCGCGAGAAATTCATGAATTATGTCTCACTTATGCTATCCGATGACCCCGTCGAACTGCTCTCCATGCAAGAGTTCAATGCAGCAGAGAACGGCGGTTCGGGCTCCGGTTCACAACAGCAGAGTTACCCGCAGATATACGAGCAATTGCTACGTGTCGCCTACTCTTCCCCGCGTATGTTACGCGACGTGAACGAACTGGTGAACCGTCTGGGTGACGAGGTAGTGCCCACAGATTTTGCAGCTATGTTACAGAACTTCACGAACATCATCAAACAACTGGAGCGACTATGAAAGTAATGAATTTTCAGCAAAAGACCGCCGATCGTATTCTGGAGATTTTCAGCGATCCGAATCGCACCGGACAAAAACGTGTCCTCCTCTCCGACGAAGTTGGACTCGGCAAAACCATCATGGCGCGTGAGGTCATCGACCGCGTGCGCGAACTGCAACGACAAAAGAATGATGACTACTACCGCATCGTCTATGTCTGCTCCAACCAGAACATCATCCAGCAGAATATAGAAAAACTCGTTGAAGATCCAGATGACGTACTGCGTATCTCTGATAGCCGTCTGTCGATGCAACATCTGGTGTTGGAAGAACGCATGCGGAAGGTCATCAGCAAGAACGAATACGGTGAAGGACTCATGCCTACACTCCTCGTCCCCCTCACGCCCGCCACCTCGTTCACCGTTCAAGGTGGCACAGGTAGTAAATATGAACGCGCACTCATGTATGCGCACGTGAGACGCCTTCCTGACCTTGGGTCATATCAATTAAAGCTCAAGTCTATGTTCCAGATGTATGTTAGTGACACTTCTTGGAATCAAGATGTCCGCAATTATGAAGACCGAGTAATGCGATGTGGACAAGGTTATATCAATGATATGCAGCGCGAACTCAACGCTCGCATCTCGACTGAGCTGATACACCAACTCATCTCCTTCGCCACCGATGGTTTCACCAATACCGACATGGTGCGCATCATCAACGCTTTACGTGTTATCTTTGCAGAGATAAGCCTGCAAAAACTCGAACCAGATCTTGTCGTTATGGATGAGTTCCAACGTTTCAGTCACCTCATCAGCATAGACAACGATAGTGAGGAAAACCAAATAGCACGAAAATTCTTTGGTGACCCCAAGATTTCATATGTTTTACTTCTCTCCGCCACGCCCTACAAACCCTTCACTACCCTCGAAGAACTGAACGAACAGAACTGCGACGAGCAATATGAAGATTTTCTCAAACTCATGCGTTTCCTCAATAACGAACGCACCGAGTTCCAAACCGTTTGGGAAGACTATTCCCGCAGCCTCGCACAATTGTCCACCGAACAGATGGACATCCTTATCGCTAAGAAAAAAACTGCGGAAGATAAGATGTACGAAGTCATGTGTCGAACAGAACGACTCAATGAAGGTCTCATTAAACCTATTCCGGTAGATGAGCAAGACCAACTTCAAACGCTTCCTATCTCCGAAGGTGACATCCTCTCCTATTGTCAGATGCAACACTTGTTAGACAAAGCCGGTGACGAGTTAGGCGATAAGCCGGGCAACCTGTCTATTGAGTATGTGAAGTCCTCGCCCTATCTGCTATCATTCATGCAGCACTACAAGGAGAAGAAGTTCATCGAAAGAGCTTTTAATTCTACCGCCCGTAAAAGTTCTCCTTTGCCTTCTATTATAACTGCAAATTCGCAACGTTTGCTTCTCAAGGGACATCATGTTTTTACCTATCATGAGATAGTTCCGAATAACGCGAGACTTGACTTCCTTCAGAAATCACTCTTCAATCATCACTCCGAACTGCTCCTATGGGTTCCAGCCTCGCACCCTTACTACAGCGTGCCTGCGCTCAATGTCTTTGCGCAAAACAAAGATTTCTCTAAAGTCCTCGTCTTCTCCTCTTGGGAGATGGTACCTCGTATGTTGGCCGTTATGCTTAGTTACGAGAGTGAACGACTCAATATAGGAAAGAATTTCAAAGGAACCAACTACATGGCTAAAAAGGGCGCAGACCGACTAGTGGATGTTAAAGCGAAAGGAAAACATCAATTAGATCAAAAACTCCTCACATACCCAAGCACTTACCTTGCATCACTTTATAATCCCGAGACATTCTTTATCAAAGGCGTCCGAGACTATAAAACAATAATGGAGCAAATTGAGGAACAAATACGCCACGATACACAATCTCTCCCTGTCAACGAAAACGCCCCCACTGGTAGCGCAGGTGTAATGCGCATTATTCTGCAACTTGAAGGAATTCCCCAAACGGATATCCCTCCTATTACTCCACGTGTCATTCAGGTGCTTGCGCATATGGCTATTGCGTCTCCGGCTGTGTGCATATTGCGCATACTCGAAGATTCTGTTGCGGCTAAATATGTAGCTGAAAATTTTATTTCTATGTTCAATAGGCGCGAGTCCGCAGCAATCGTAGATCGGTGCAGTCAACTCGGGAAAGTCGATTACTACGAGCGCGTCCTCGAATATTGCGTTATGGGAAATCTCCAATCCGTCCTTGATGAGTTTGCCCATACAATTAGTGAGGATAAGCAGAATGATAATTATACTGCAAATATCGTCAAACGAATGACTCGCTCTTTTATCGGATCTTCTGTAGTTGATGTGGATACCACCGAGACCTTCTGTAAACCCAAATCCGACCTACCGAATATTATTCGGCGTATGCGACGAGGTTATGCGTACGATTACGCAACAGGAAAGATAACCACGGATGAGGCGGCTGAACACATTGGAGATTTGCAACAGGCGTTCAATTCTCCGTTCCGACCGTTTGTATTAGCAACTACTTCGGTCGGTCAGGAAGGATTGGATTTCCATCGCTACAGCCGGAAGATCATGCACTGGAACCTGCCAAGCAATCCGGTAGATATGGAGCAACGCGAAGGACGTATCAACCGCTATAAGTGTCTGGCTATCCGCAGAAATATCGCGCACCTATTCCCTGACCGGTTCACATGGAATGAGATGTTCGAGCAGGCGAAAGAGGAGTGGCAGCAATACGGTTATTCGGAGATGGTGCCGTTCTGGTGTCTGCCTCGTGAGGTGGTAGCGGCGCACAAGACGGATGGCGTATTGGAATGGATAGAACGTATCGTGCCTATGTACCCGATGAGCCTTGACCAAGGAAGGTATCAGCACTTGATAGATATTCTGTCGATGTACCGTCTGACGATGGGTCAGCCTCGGCAGGAGGAATTGTTAGAGTTGCTAAAAGGCAAGATAACGCCGGAAGACATGCATAAATTACTAATTGACTTAAGTCCATATAATAAGAACAATGGCAGCACAAATTAAACTCTTTCATCGTTTGTTTTGGCTCTTAGACACCATCTATTCCGCCAAACAGATTTCACTCCCACAAATAGACAAGCGCTGGGAGCAGTCGCATTACAACGAGAAGCACGAACACGAGTACGGTAAGCGCAATCTGCATCGTCACCGTGAGGACATCGCTGAGTTATTCGGCATTGAGATAGTGTGTGACCGTGCCACCAATTTGTATTCCATCGGTGAACGTGGCGACATCGACCGCAACAGCCTCCGTGCATGGCTGGTGGACACGTTTGCTGTGAGCAACATGGTTAACCTTGCCGGTGACATGAAAGACCGCATCATCTTTGAGGAGACTTCTGAAGGTTCGCGCTATTTATCTACCATCGTTAGTGCTATGAAAGAACATCGAATGCTTTATGCGACGTATCAGGGTTTCAAACGCTCCGAACCTCACTCGTTCCTGTTGGCGCCCTACTGTCTGAAGGTATGCCGTCGCCGTTGGTATGTGGTAGGCAAACCAGAAGACCATCCGGAAGAGAAGGAGCCTCGTGTGTATGCCTTGGATCGCATGAAAGATTTGGTGACGGTGGATAAGCCGTACGAAATGCCGAAGAAATTCAATGCCAAGGAGTTCTTTAAGAATCAATATGGCGTAGATAGGACTACCACGGAAGCGGAGAAGATTTTGGTTCGCCTCACGAACTACGATGCTAACTTCATGCGTTCGCTACCTATCCACCATAGTCAAACCGAACTGAAAGAGGAAGGCGGTTTCACATATTTCAGTTTCTATGTCGCACCTACTTATGACTTCATACAGGAGTTGCGCAAGTTCGGTTCGACGCTGGAGGTATTGGAACCCGCCAGCCTGCGCAAAAAGTTCCAAGAAGAAGCCGAAAACATGCAAAAAATGTACTGTTAAGCAAAAAAATGCACTTTTTTTGAATTTTTTTGCACCTTCGGACTTCAAGTGTCACTACCTATGTAGTAAATTTGCAGCGAAATTAAAAAATCGAGATGTTAAACTGCAAAAAATTACTACTATGGAACTGAAGAAAAACAAAGCAGAGTTCTTAAACTGCAACTTGGCCGGATTCGGTCACACAGAGGGTTATTTGGTATTGGACGAGATGCGTCCGGGTGACAAGCTGTACATGGTTCGCGAAGATGAGAACAAGCATGATCTGGATGCCATTGCATTGTTCTACGTTCCGAAGCACGAGTTGCCGAAAGACACACAGCTGTTCAGTATCTCATTAGGCAAGCCCAAGAAAACAGGTGCACAGGAACGATCCGTGGAAGCGTTGCACGTTGGTTACATTCCCGGTCGTGACAACACCCAACTGGCACAACTGATGGACTTTGGTCACAAAGACATCTTCGAGTGCGTCATCACATACGTTGACAAAGAGGCTCACCCGAACCAGCAAGTGCAAATACGGGTAAACTTGTTAGAGAAGAAATAATATGAGTAACGCAGGCCTGACAGTCCATTTAGTGACTCCATCTTAGCCTGCCACGGAGCAGGCAAGGAATGCCGTGTAGTGCATAAACCTTCGCTTGCTCCGTTTTATTTAATGAAAAACTTATGGCACATAACGATTATATGGAAGGCATCAAGCAGTACTTCCTTGTGATACGGGAGTTACACGAAATGGGATATGAGCTCATCCGTGTCTGCCCAAGTGTATCTCCCAATGGTGCCAACTGGCGTTGTGCGACTACCGTCAAGAAGTACACCCTCAAGACCTGCGGTGCTATCTATCGAAGCAACGAACCACATACGGCGGCTAATACATCCGCAGGCGAATTCAACTGGGATGGATGGCAAGGCAAAACGCCGCACGAGATAGCACTGCAATTCATCGAGCACTATCCTCATATAGCAAAATGGGGCAAGGGCAAAGACCCGGAATACAAAGAGTGGTTCAAGAAAGCCAACGACCTCGCTCAGCGCGGATATATCTTCTTTGCCTTTGGCGATATGTGTTCGTGCTTCCATAATGACCACAAAATGTTACTCAACACAGAACCTCCAACCGGAGAATATTTAGAATTCCCGCCTGCGGGAGAAATAGAGAATAAAGTATGTTAGGCGCAATTATTGGTGACGTCGTAGGTAGTATCTACGAGTTTAACAACATCCACACAACGGAGTTTCCGCTGTTCAGTCCGAATAGTACTTTCACGGACGACAGCATCATGACGATGGCAGTCGCCGAGTGGCTGCTGGATGACCCCGAGCACACTCATTCCTCGCTCATTGAGGTCATGGAGCGTTATTACGAGGAGTTTCCGAACCCTATGGGTGGTTACGGAGCCAGCTTTGCACAATGGCTTGCCACACCCACGGCACAAAAGAAGCCGTACAACTCATTCGGAAACGGCAGTGCCATGCGTGCGTCCGCGTGCGGATGGGTGGCACATAGTCGTCAAGAGGCTATGATGCTGGCAAAAATATCTGCCGAGATAACACATGACCATCCCGAAGGCATCAAAGGCGCACAAGCGGTTGCAGGCGGTGTATGGATGTTGCGTCACGGAGCGCTTCGGTGCGACGTGCAGGAGTTCTTGGAAAGTTTAGGCTATACCTTTGAAGAAGACCTCAAATCGCTGCAAAGCACCTATGGTTTTGACGAGACCTGCCAAGGGACTATCCCTGCTGCCTTTACCGCTTATGGTGAGTCCGGAAGTTTTGAAGGAGCTATCCGTAATGCCATCTCCATCGGTGGTGATAGCGACACGGTGGCATGTATAGCAGGTGCGTTTTCCGAGGCGTTTGAGAAGAGCATACCAGCCGACATCATGCGCGAGATGCGTAAGCGTCTGCCCGGAGACTGGTGGCGCATCATCTGGCGTATCAAAGCATTTGAGAACCACAATGTTTCTCCTGATCATATCGACTTCTTGAAGTCGGAGGATATCTTCGTCTTCGGCAGCAATAAAGCGGGTCAGCATTACGGAGGCGCTGCTGCATACGCCAATAAGTATTTCGGAGCCGAATGGGGTGTTGGTGAAGGTATTACCGGAAAATGCTATGCACTCCCTACGATGGAAGGCGAGAAAGCACTTGCCGAAGCAGTACTCCGTTTCACTCGTTGGGCGGAGGATGATCAAGAACACAACTACCAAGTGACCGCTGTCGGTTGCGGCATTGCCGGTTACGATGTAGAGGACATGGCGCTTCTATTCTACGAGGCGGCTGCGCTGCCGAATGTCTATCTGCCGCAGTGCTTCTGGGATGTGATTGATAAGTACAACCGGATTGTGTAAGACGGAAGGGGTTTTGTGCGCGCGGCGGGGGTCGCGCGTTAATTTTTCGCGGTAAACCGCAGAAAAATCAGGTGTGAAGGCGACAAAATACATTTTATCCTTGTATATGTCAAAAAAAATTACTACCTTTGCGCACTTTTAGTGTGCAAAAGGAAAACAGAACAACATAAATAGCAATACAAAATCCTAATATGGCAACATCAACGCAACAGAAACAGGAGTTATTCAAGAGTATTTGGGCTATCGCGAACGAGTTACGCGGTTCGGTAGATGGATGGGACTTCAAGCAGTACGTGCTTGGAATGCTGTTCTATCGGTATATCTCGGAGAATATCACCAATTATATCAACCAACTCCAACACAAGGCGGGTTTTCCCGATTTTGACTATGCTGCGTTTGAAGATGCACAAGCGGAAGCGGCTCGTGAAAGTATTGTGATGGAGAAAGGTTTTTTCATCCTGCCAAGCCAGTTGTTCTGCAATGTACGCAAGCGCGCGAAGAATGACGAGAACCTGAATATGACGTTAGCCGCAGCGTTCAAGTCCATCGAGGCTTCCGCTATCGGTACGGACAGCGAGGATGATATGAAAGGTCTGTTTGATGACCTCGATGTCAATTCGTCTAAACTCGGTTCATCTGTAGCCAAGCGCAACGAGCGTTTGGTTCGTATCTTGGATGCCGTAGGCGATATGAACCTTGGCGGTCCCAAGGACAATAAGATAGATGCATTTGGCGACGCATACGAGTTTCTGATGAAGATGTATGCGGGCAATGCCGGAAAGAGCGGCGGTGAGTACTTCACGCCGCAAGAGGTGAGTGAGCTGCTGGCACGCATTGCGACATTCAATAAACAGAAAGTGCGCAAGGTGTATGACCCTGCGTGCGGTTCGGGTTCGCTGTTGATGCAGGTGGCGAAAGTCATCGGCAAGGAGAATGTGCAACAGGGTTTCTTCGGTCAGGAGATTAACCAAACAACGTACAACCTGTGCCGCATCAATATGTTCCTGCACGACATCAACTACAACCATTTCGATATTGCGTTGGGTGATACGCTGCTTGAGCCGAAGCACTGGGATGATGAACCGTTTGATGTTATAGTCAGCAATCCACCCTATTCCATCAAATGGAAGGGCGACGATGATCCTGTATTGATTAACGACGAGCGTTTCGCACCTGCCGGTGTGTTAGCGCCAAAGACCAAAGCGGATTTGGCATTCACGATGCACATGCTGAGTTGGCTTGCAGCCGATGGTGCTGCTGCTATCGTTGAGTTCCCCGGTGTGCTTTATCGTGGTGGAGCCGAACAGAAGATACGCCAGTACTTGGTCGATAACGATTATGTTGATGCAGTCATCCAACTCCCGCAGAACCTTTTCTTTGGTGTCAGCATTGCCACCTGTATCATCGTTATCCGCAAGAACAAACGCGATAATAAGGTGCTGTTTATAGATGCCTCGGAAGAATTTATACATGAGGGTAATAAGAACAAACTTTCGGACGAGAACATCCAGCATATCTTAGACATCTACAACGAACGTGTGGATGTTCCGCATAAAGCGATGCTTATTCCGCAACGGAAGATCGCAGATAACGGCTTTAACCTTGCCGTCAATAACTATGTAGAGCCAAAGGACACACGCGAAGTCGTTGACATCAACAAACTCAATGCAGAGATAAAGGAAATCGTTGCACGTGAGAACAAGATACGTGCTGAAATAGATAAACTGATAGCAAACCTTTAAAACGCACTATATGACCCATATAGAACAAATGATACAAGACATGTGTCCAAATGGCGTTGAGTGGAAAACACTCGGTGAGGTTTGTGATATCGTCACTAAGCAGACTGGTTTTGATTATACCAACACCATCAAGCCCGCACTTTTAACTAAGAAAAGTGAAGGCGCTATTCCTTATATGCAAACTAGGAATTTTAGTGGCAGAAATTTCGACTACGAGACCGAATATTACGTGCCGGAGCACATTGTTAACCAATTCCCAAGAATTGTCCTTGATAAGAAATGCTTACTTATTTCCATTGTAGGCAGTATCGGAAATATCGGTCTATTCCCTGGAGATGAAAAATGTTTTTTAGGCGGCGCTATTTGTGTACTCAAATTCAAACCAGGCATCAATATTTCCTTTGTTTATGAGTACATGTCTTCAATATACGGGCAAAAATTACTAAAGAGCAAAATCAAAGGGTCAGGGCAGTCAACGATAACAATAGAAGATATTAGAAACTTCAGCATACCTTTTCCTCCTCAAGAAATACAGGAGAGGATAGTTGTTGTGTTGGAAAAATTTGCATCACTCGCAGCGGAGCTGCAAGCGGAGCTGCAAGCGGAGCTGCAAGCGCGTCGTAAGCAGTATGAGTACTTCCGTACCCACCTGCTCACGCCGGCGTCTGAAAGCAATTCTGCTGCCAACAACGATGGATGCAATTGGGAATTTAAAACGCTTGGAGAAATTGGGAAAGTATGCATGTGCAAACGTATCTTAAAAGAGCAAACGAATACATCTTCTGGTATTCCTTTTTATAAAATTGGTACATTTGGAGGAGTAGCAGATGCCTACATAGACGAGGATACGTATAATGATTATAAGAATAGATATTCTTATCCTAAAAAAGGAGACATATTAATTTCAGCTGCGGGAACAATCGGCAAAGGTGTTATTTTTGATGGCACGCCCTCATATTTTCAGGATTCTAACATTGTTTGGATAGATAATGACGAAAAACAAGTATTGAACAAATACTTATATTACTATTACCAAATAGTAAACTGGAAAGTAGATGACGGAGGAGTAATTAAACGGCTATATAACGACAACTTAAGAGCTACTCCTATTGCTTTTCCATCTCTTTCTAAGCAAGCGAAAATCGTTGCTATCCTTGATGAGTTTGAAAAACTGACAACCAGCCTTACTGAGGGAATTCCAGCCGAGCAAGCGGCACAACAAAAACGGTATGAGTACTTCCGTGACTTATTATTAACCTTTGACCGTAAAGCCGAATGAAACTGATTGCAGAAAATACTGAATCGACCGTTGTAACTCGTTTTGAGCACCAGCCGACGCAGCGTATCGCCTACCAGAGCGAAGCGCAGTTGGAAGACGCGTTGATAGCTCAACTCCAGCAACAGGGCTACGAGTACCTTCCGATACACACGGAAGCGGAACTGATAGCCAACCTCCGCAAACAATTAGAGCGGCTCAATCATATTGAGTTTACCGATAACGAGTGGAAGGGTTTCTTCCGCACGAAGATAGCCAACACGGGTGCATCGGTTAAGGACAAGACCGAACTGCTGCAAGATGACCGCACGGCACAGCTTCAGTTCATCCGCGAGGACAATTCCGGTTTCCAGAACGTCAAACTGATAGACAAGGCTCATATCTTCGAGAACAGCCTGCAAGTGATTCATCAGTACACCCCGACGGAAGGCAAGCACAAGACCCGTTATGACGTGACGATACTGGTGAACGGTCTGCCGATGGTGCATATTGAGTTGAAGCGTCGCGGCGTATCTGTACGCGAAGCGTTCAACCAGATACGACGCTACAGCAATGATTCCTTCTGGGCAGACAGCGGATTATTTGAGTACATTCAGTTATTCGTCATCAGCAACGGTTCGGAAACGAAATACTACGCCAATACGACGCGTGAGAAAGCCCGTGTAGAGAACACAAAGCGGACGAACAAAACGGCTGATGAGGTGATCCGCAAGTCCACCAAGCGCAATGACTCATTCGAGTTCACTTCCTATTGGGCAGACAGTGAGAACCATGTCATTCGTGACTTGGATGATTTCACGGCTACATTCTTCGCAAAGCATACGCTGCTGAACATTCTAACGCGGTACTGCGTGTTCACAGCAGAGCGCGAACTGATGGTGATGCGTCCGTATCAGATTTCCGCGACGGAAGCCATCATTCGCCGCATCCTTATCTCCACAAACCAACGCAAACTGGGAACAATAGATGCAGGCGGTTATATCTGGCACACGACCGGTAGCGGCAAGACGCTGACATCGTTCAAGACCGCACAACTCTGCACGCAATTGGACTACGTAGATAAAGTGCTGTTCGTAGTTGACCGCAAAGATCTCGACTACCAGACCATTAAAGAGTACGAGAAATTCAAGAAAGGCTGCGTGAGTTCGAACAAGTCCACCGCAGTTCTGGCCAAGCAGTTAGGCAATGACGCTGACCGCATCATCATTACGACGATACAGAAACTCAACTCCTTCTGCAAGAAAGAGAAGCAGCACTCCGTGTATGGCCGTCACGTGGTCATCATCTTTGATGAGTGCCACCGTTCGCAGTTCGGAGATATGCACAATATCATTGTGAAGCGTTTCCAACGCTATCATATCTTCGGCTTCACCGGCACACCTATTTTCCCGGATAATGCCGTGAACAAACTCTTCACAACGGAGAAGATTTTCGGCTCACGACTGCATACATACACGGTTATATCTGCTATCGCTGACAATAACGTGCTGCCGTTCCGCGTCGAATACATCAAGACCGTTGACAGCAAGTCCGGCATACTGGACCAGATGGTGCGTGACATAGATCGTGAGCGTGCCCTGCTTGCGCATGAACGCATCCACAACATCGTGGAATATATTCTTCAGCACTTCGACCAGAAGACACTGCGTAACCATGTCTATACGCTCAAAGACAAACGCGTGAGCGGCTTCAACTCCATCTTTGCCACGGCTTCTATTGAGGCGGCAAGACTATACTACGAGGAGTTCAAGCAACAGCAAGCCGCACTGCCAGAGGACAAACGGCTGAAGATAGCGTTGATATACAGCTACGGCGTGAATGATGATGACCCTGAGGCAAACGGTCTGTTGGTGGAGGAGGACAGCGATTCTACTTCCCAACTCGACCAGACCGACCGCGATTTTCTGGATAACGCTATTGCTGATTACAATGCGATGTTCGGAATGACGTTTGACACGTCGGCGGAGAAATTCCCGGGGTATTATAAGGACGTATCGGAGCGGATGAAGAAACGCGAGATAGACATGCTGATAGTAGTGAACATGTTCCTGACCGGTTTCGACGCTACGACGCTAAACACCCTTTGGGTGGATAAGAACCTGCGCCAGCACGGACTGATGCAAGCCTACAGCCGAACGAACCGCATATTGAATACGATAAAGCAGTTCGGTATGATTGTTTGCTTCCGCAACTTGGAGCAAGCGACGAACGATGCTATCACGATGTTCGGCGACAAAGAGGCGCAAGGTCTGGTTCTGCTGAAGACCTACGAGCAATATCTGCACGGCTATCTAGACGAGAAAGGCGAGTACCATATGGGCTTTATTGAGCTGATAGAGGTACTGAAGGAGCGCTTCCCTCTGAGCAACCCTCATGCACTCCACACAATGGGAGAAGAAGCGGAGAAAGATTTCGTGCGCACGTTCGGCACATACCTGCGTCTGAGCAATGTCCTTTCTACGTTCGACCGCTTCGAGGACGAGAAAGACAACTATATTTCTCCGGCAGAAGACCAAGACTACAAGTCGCTGTATCTGGATCTGCGCGACAAGTATCGCAAAGTGGCAGAAGGCGACAAAGTTGATATCAATGATGACCTTGTATTTGAGATTGAGCTGATTAAGCAGGTAGATATCAATATCGACTTCATCATCGCACTCATCGAGAAACATCGCGCCAAGAAAGAGAAAGACAAGAGCGAACTGATGGTACAGATACAGAAGGCTATCGGTTCCAGTCCGCTGCTGCGTAACAAGAAAGAACTGATAGAGGAGTTTGTGCGCCGCTATGCGACAGACCGCGAGGTGAGCCAGCAATGGGCGAAGTATGTATCCGACCAAGCACAACGCCAATTGGACGAGTTGATAGAAGACGAGAAACTGAACCCCGAACAAACGGTAGAGTTCATGCGTCACTCGTTCCATATCGGCGAAGTGGAGCGTAACGGTGACCGCATCACCAAGTGCCTGCCCCCGCTTCCACTCTTTGCACCGAACAACCAATATGCAACCGTCAAGAAACGTGTCCTTGACCGCTTATGCGAGTACTTTGACCGGTTCTACGATATCTACGAGTTTGCGGAGACTCCTCTTATCATTGCCAACGTGACTATAAACGAGCAAAATAATATTCATATCGACCAATTTAACCAAGGTTGCACGAATATTACGGTGAATACCGAGCAAAAGGACAAATAAATTTGTATATATCGGATTTTTTTAGTACCTTTGCACCCGATTTTGAAACAATCCGTCGCGGACTCTCCGACGTTAACTGAGGGAACATATTGACATAGCGCGCAAGCGCTAATAGGCATATTCTTTCGAGATAATACGGCAAATTTAATTAGAGAAGCGAATGTGCCCTGTTTACTGTGTATTGCATGGGTGAACGGGGCTTCTCTATGGATTGCCGTATCCATCTCGGACTCCGCAAGCCCGTGCATTTTTTTGAGAAAGAAATGAGCACGAACTATATCAACATAGGCACCATCAATCACGGAAACAAGGATTTGACCATCAACGTACCGGCGGGTACGAACGTGAGTGAGTTGATCAAGGCGTTCATGTCGGATGCAGAGGAAGTGAGTGAGGATGAAGGGATGAATGGTGAAGGGGTGAGTGGTGAACGGGTATCCGAGTTCAAGTACATCCACGTGGCGGTGACGGATGAGGAAGAGCGCAAGCAGATACACAAGATGGTGTGTAACATTGTTCATCTGCCGCGTATGCAACAGATATGCGACGAGCTATATACGCTAATGAAGAAGCGGAAAGTGCTCTGCACCATCAATCCCGAAGCGATGCTGAGTGAGTTGCGTCGATTGGGAATGCCAAGTGATATAAAGGGTTTCTCGGACCAGAATTTCTACCATTATTTCCGAGCACCCAAACCGGAATGATAGCACCAGAAACGGTGCTATTTTTTTTTGTGCCCATTAGTGATTTTGATAAATCATTATAATTCTTGATAAAGCATGATAAAGCATTGAGTAGCGCCTTAAAAAAGGCCTCTTAACCCGTTCTAAACCTGTACTTTTGCACCGCCATTCGGGCCAAGGCATCTTGCGTTAAGGTGTTCTGATTTCCCCCGAAATGGCGGTGTTATGATTTATACATTTTTTTCTGCGGTCTGTCTGACCCTGTTCTTAGTATTAGGTTTTTTGACCTTTTACTACTTTCTAATCGGCGGTGCGTACGCGATGCCTTTCAACTGGAAGTACTACCGCCATGTGTATGTGTTAGCCATCAGCGCTATCGTGTGTTTCATCCTGGCCGTGGTGTTCGGCTACCAAATTCCGAGTTGTTATGTGTGAAGTGCGTGTTGTTCCCCGTGAAGGCAAGAACGGGATACGGCTGTTCGTGTCCCGCGACGCACATGTGGCGTACAAGATCCTTCGAAACGGGCAGAAGATTGATGTGAGAGGTACACGCACCACGACCCAGAACAGCAAGGTGCGTTATAACGCGCGACGCAAGCAGCGGTATCTGAAGTACGCCCATGCGTTGGGCAAGGACCAGAACATCCTTGTGTCTCACGCGGTGTATCTGGCGTGGGTGGGTCCGATACCGGAAGGGTATGTGGTGGATCATCTGAACGGCGTGACGACGGACAACCGCGCCGAGAACTTAGAGGCTATCACTCCGAAGGAGAACGTGCGGCGGGTGCCGTACCTGCACGCACTGCGGAAGTTGATACCGAACCATTGGCAGACGTTCGGGCGCGAGGACTACTTGCGGTTCTACGGGATGCCGCTGGCGGAGTTTAAGGCGATGTTAGCGCACTACGTGCGCAGACCGTCTGACGACTGACAGACCGTTACACTGACAGATCGCTACACTGTTAGACCGGCCTGCGGCCTGTTAGACAGCCGACATCAGATGTCGGAACAATTAACAAAGAAAGACGCGGGGCTAAAGACCCGCGCACAGAACAAAAATTAATTAACAAAGTCAAATTATGGAAACAAATAATTTAAAGGAAATGCGCGAGTTGCGCGCACAAGAGAAAGCTATTAAGGCACGTATGGAAATCGTTAAGCCGCTTGCTATCGAGGAAGCAAAGGCACTGGCACCGGAAGGTGGCAAGTTCCCCGTAGAGGGCGTAGGTGAGTTCGTTCTGGACATCAATCCCATCTTGGAGAAAGACCCAAACAACGAGAACGACACCGCACCCGACATCCAGACCAGCACTTCCCCGGAGGCTGTCGCTTATCGAAAGTACTTCAAAGAGCAAGCCGGTTACAAGGCGAAAGCCAGTTCGCTGACGAAGACCATCAAGGGTTTCTACGATGCGTTCCGTCAGAAGTTCGGTCACAGAGCAACCCGCTTTACCTATACGCTCAAGTGCGTGGGGCTGGAATAGGATTAGACCGGCTTCGCCTGACAGACCGTTACACTGACAGAATACAGAGTACAGACCAGATTACAAACGATGCTAATCGTTATTGACCATAGACTGAACGCCAAGGCGCTGGGACTCAATGCCAACGAGGCAAGCGTTCTTGCAGCAATCACCAAGTGTACCCAGTCGGGCAAAGGGTGGTACGCAGATTTAGAGGCGTTGGCCGACGCCTTGGAGTTCAGCGTGTCTGCAAAGACGGTCAGCAGAGCAGTGAAGAAACTAATCGAAATGGGACTGGTGGAGAAGAGACAAAATGTCCTTTACGCGCAGACAAATTGTCCGCAGTCAGAGACAAATTGTCCAAAAATCGGGACAAATTGTCCCTCCCCTGCTACCCCTATTATTACAAATAATAATATGGAAAGAAATGAAAATATCGCGCGTGCGAAGATGCACGACGCGAAAGAACCAACTCCCGATTCTTTTGAAGAATTATTGAAAGCTTATACGCTTCGCGTGGGAGAAATCAAACTGGCAGATAGTACGCGCGACGAATGTCTGCGCATGTGGAAATCCGAGAAATATCCGGAATGGAAACGCAAGATGCTCATTGCGCGGGTGCAGAGCGGCGACTGGATGAAGCCGCGTTTGGACTGGCTGATTGGGGATTTTGACCCGAAGCCGTACGACTACAACCACCATGAGTTGCCGAAAGATGTGGCGCTGGTTAGTGCGAAGTTCGGCGGCAGTTACGGGATTTTCAGCGCGGAGGAAGCGGAGAGTTTCGGGATGACGGAAGTTAAACCATTTAATTAGCTTGCACTAAGGCTCGTGCGACTAGGAACCATCCTAGGCGGAGGCCGCTCCTTCCGCTTCAACGGAAGGACGCTCCGCGCCTTGTGCTACGCTTCTCCCCACGGAATATCACTTCGTTAGCATTCCGTCGGGGATCCCATTAACAATTAAAAATTGTAAAATATGATTATACGCATTAAGAAAGGCTACCAAGTTGAGGTGGCAATGACACGAGCGGAATTGAAGAAACGCGGATTTCGGTTCCACACGTTCAAGAACGATCCACAGAAGTTCAGCGTCATGCTGACTGAGGAAGGCAGCAAGATGTATAAGAACGAAGTGGAAGCTATGATGGCAGTTGGGTTTTTCTATTGTAAGAAGCCAAAGAAAGGAGGTAAAGATGAAAGAGGAAAATAAAGTTTCGTTGGATGCGATGTGCAAGAAACTGCAAGCCATCGAGCACTACGATGATCCGGAGAAGGCTTTTAACAACCTTTTGTTCGGCTTTGCGAAGGCTCGGCACTATCCACCGGAATGGACGAGCCGAGTGCGCAAGAAAGGCTGGCTGGAGGTTAACGAAGCCGTGCGATTTGCCAAGTACTGCCTGCATAAAGACTGGTGGGATATGATAAATTAGGCGCGGGAACACGGTTTTTGATAGATTTGTCAACGGGCGGAGGCGAAAATTTGTTCGTCTCCGTTTTTTATTATATTTTTGCACCGTCATTCGAAAACGGCTCACGTACGTAAGCGCGAGAGTGGCTTGAGAGTGGCGGATAGACCGCTAAAAAACCGCGTTCGGCAACAAGATTGCGATGACGATACCGCTACGCTAAATCGTAGAAGCAACTTGTGCCTCCGCTCTCCCCAAAAATTAAAAATGTTTTGGGGACTCCATAGGAAAGAACCCGGACTAAGCCGGTATCTATAACATTTATTAACTAACCAAAACTTTAACTATTATGGCAAAGTACAAACCAATCGACATGGTAAAAGAGTACCATGGCAAAATCTGTGAACACTCCGACACGTATTTCCAGAAGCGTGGTCGCACTCTGTGCACCGGTCGCATCTGTGAGCCGCGTGACTTGGCAAAGAAACCGTATTCGGCTGAAGAGCTGGCTGTTCGCACCAAGTTCCAACAGGCTCGTGCGGCTGTAAAGGCGCTGACCAGCGAGCAGAAAGCGGAGTACGCTACCGCGTTTGCGAACCAAAAGAAGTACACTTCGCTGCAAGGGTACATGTTCGCACAGGAGTACGCGAAACTCGTGTAAGGAGCCTACCCCTAACCCCTCCCACATGGGAGGGGGAGCGGGATACTATCCCGCACAATGAACAAAGAATCATATTAACCATTAAACCTAAATCAAATTATGGGAAAAGTTGTTTTCGAAGACCCGATTCATCACATATCGGGCAAGATTTCGAAGAAGTACCGCACCTGCTACAACTACCGCAAGTGGAGTGACCGCAAGTACACATCCGTACACGGTGACCGTACCACTCCGGCAAGTACTGAGGAACTCGCACAGCGTCAGAAGTTCCGAGTTGTTCGTTTGGCGGCTCTGAACCGTTCGATGGACTTGATGCACCTGACGTACGACCAGATGGACTTCATCGCCGAGCGCAAGGAGAAAGGTGCTAACTTCAAGTACACCACCTACAAAGGTTGGCTGTTCAGCAAGGCATGGAAGTGCTACAACGAAAGTACGCACGAAGTGAACATGCCGGAGCGCTTGAACACGGTGCACTAAGCAGAGGACGGAGGGGGTTACCCCTCCGCGCCCTTGCGCGATTAACTAACGAAAGGAGGTAGTATGAAACTGAACATCCAATTATTAACGGCATCCGTGCTATCAATAGGTGGACTGATATTGCTCTTTTGCGGGGTATTTATAGCGCCACAAGGAGAGATACACGAGAGTTTACTGGTTGGCTTCGGCGAAGTCGCCACGTTTGCGGGAGCATTGTTCGGCATAGACTACACCTATAAATATAGGAACAGACATGTCAGCAACGATACAACTAAAACGGACGAGCCGAAAGGGTAAAGCAGTAGGCGGTACAGCAGCCATACCCGTCGGAGCAGACACTATCCTTTGCGCGACCCTTGAAAATGCGGACTTTATCATTCCAGAAGGCAGATATGAACTGGTGCTGACGATGTCGCCCAAGTTTGGAGTTGTACTGCCACTATTGGAAAACGTTCCCGGTCGTTCCGGCATCCGCATTCATACAGGCACGAAGCCTGAGCACTCGAAAGGATGCGTCCTCGTAACGCCGTTTGGCAAGAAACAGATCACGGATTTTATTCACCAAAACTACATGAACAATGAAAAGACTTTTATTGATATCAGCAGTGATGGCCTGCGTAGCAGTTAGCTTCGGCAGCTGCAAGGCATGGCGCACCATCAGCACGACCGCTACCTACACACAGGTAGGCGACAGCACGAAGACCACGACCACTATCACCACGAAGACCGTGGAAGAGTATCAGGGCGTGAAGAAGAATTAGCGCCGCTAATAACAGCTAATAGTGGAAGGGAGCAAATGATGCTCCCTTTGCTGTATGCCCGCATCAGATGCGGGCGTAATTGACAAAGAAAACGCTACACTCGCGACACCCGACCGATGGTAATTAAAATAAAAAGAAATCTTCCCCCCCCTTTTTATAAGGCGCTCGTTTCAGGCGCGGCGCAACGGGAGGAGAAGACAGATGAGTAGCGTAGCCGACACAAAAACAAGAGAGCCCGGGGATTCTCTCCCACAACGCAGTGCAGTACCATCGGCGATGCTGAGCTTAACGACCCTGTTCGGAATGGGAAGGGGTGGGACCTCAGCGCTATAACCACCTAAATATAAGTTTAGAGTTTAGAGGCTTACGCCGTTTAGTGCGGCAGAGCCGCGTTTAGCGCTTCGCTGTTAAGCGAGCCTCCAACCCTATGGGGTTGACAATTGACGAAGCAAAAGCTTCACGGGCTTTTAGAGCAAAGCTCACAGTTTATAGGCTAACGCCGTTTATTGCGGCTAATGCCGCGTTTAGCGCTTCGCTGTTTAGAAACTTTTTTTAGAAAAAGATTCGGGCAATTAGTACTGCTCGGCTTTATGTCACCATTGTACACCTGCAGCCTATCAACGTTGTCGTCTACAACGACCCTCAATG
>ONMV01000004.1 GCA_900319005.1 uncultured Bacteroidales bacterium | reverse complement strand
GATCGTAGATATGTTCACTACGCGGTACATCAACTATAGTTGGTGGCGGAAATACAAAGACACCCAACCTGCCCTCTACACCCTCTGCTCATGGATCGACGCAATCGTGTTTGCATTAGTGGCGGTGTACTTCATCAATCTGTATATTTTCCAGAATTATCAGATCCCTAGTTCGAGTCTGGAGAAGACTTTGCGGGTCGGGGATTTCCTGTATGTGAGCAAGATGGCTTACGGTGCCCGAGTACCGCAGACACCGCTGAGTATGCCGTTGGTACAACATACGATGCCGGCATGGTTAGGAGGAGGAAAGAGTTATTTGGACCATCCGCATTGGGAGTACAAGCGTCTCAAAGGTTGGACCAGTCCGAAGAAAGGGGATATAGTGGTGTTCAATTTTCCGGCAGGAGACACAGTGTGTCTGAATATGCAAAACCCCGATTACTATACACTCAAATATTATTACGGTGAGCAAGTGATCAGAGCGCGGAAGGATGTGTTCGGCGAGATCATCGTGCGTCCGGTGGATAGAAGAGAGAACTACGTAAAGCGCTGTGTGGGCGAACCGGGAGACAGTTTGCGTATAATCGACAATGTCGTATATACGAAATTAAAAATTAAAAATGAAAAATTAAAAATGAGCGATGCCGAATGGCAGCGTGAGCCGGAGAGAGAGGGGTTGCAGTTGAATTATCTTGTTCGGACAGACGGACATATGTTCGGTGCAAAATACCTGGAGAAATTAGGTGTGAGCGAGGCAGACAGAATGCAGATAGATGCAACGACTTGGCATTTCCCGTTGACGGAAGGAATGAAGGCGGAGTTGGCGAAGAACCCGCACGTGGAGGAAGTGATGGTAGAGCCGGAAGAACGCGGCGGAGCGGTGTATCCGTTAGGACATAACGAGTGGACGCGGGATAACTACGGACCGATTTATATTCCGCGCAAAGGGGAAAAGATCATGATTACCGAGGAGAACTACTGGATGTATAAACGCATTGCGGAGGCATATGAGTTCAAGCCGATGAAGATTGGCGAGGAGTACGAGTTTGAGATGGATTACTATTGGATGCAGGGTGATAACCGGCATAACAGTGCGGACAGCCGTTATTGGGGATTTGTGCCGGAGGATCACATCGTCGGACGACCTGTGTTTATTTGGCTGAGTTTGGATAAGGACACACACTCTATTCGCTTCTCGCGCATAGGAATGCGCGCTAAGCAATAGAATGATTGACGATTGAAGATTATTGACGAATGGTATTACCTACTGCATATTTGCCGCCGAGGTCGTATATGGAGGCGCTAATGAGCGAGCCTGCGACGATCGAGCAGATGGAGACGTTTGAGAAACAGACGTTTCGCAATCGGGCACTCATCCGCGACGCCAAAGGCGAGTTAGTGCGACTGACGATACCGGTGAAGAAAGTGGAACATAAACAATTGACGCGGGATATTCAGATCAGCTACCAGACTCGCTGGCAACACCAACACTGGATCACCCTCGTGAGCGCTTACCAACACACGCCCTATTTCATGTATTTCGCGGACTATCTTAAACCGTTCTATGAGAAAGAGTACAAATGGCTGCTGGATCTCAATGACGAGATGAACACTACGCTGGTAGCTTTGCTGAAACGGGAGAGGCCGACCGATGTACGATGTACGATGTACAATGTACAAAGGAGAACGCAGGACTGGAGCGGACAGATTTGGACAGATAAACATCCGTGGCAAACGGAAATAAGTATATTAGATACGTTGTTTGATGAAAGAGATTGATTGGAGTAAACTTGGATTTCATTACACTGAGCCGGATTTTATTGTGCGCTCAGCGTATCATGATGGCGCGTGGGAAGAACCATACGCGACCAAAGACAAGTACCTGCATTTGCATGTATCGGCTACTTGTCTGCAATATGGTCAGGAGGCATTTGAGGGGCTTAAAGCTTTTCGAGGAGTAGATGGGAAGATACGTATTTTCCGTTGGCGGGAGAATGCCAAACGCATGGCGAGGAGTGCGGAGGGGCTGTATATGCAGCCTGTTCCGGAGGAGTTATTCGGGAAAGCGATCCGGTTAGCGTTGGAGAAAAACATGGATTTTCTGCCGCCCTACGGCACAGACGCAACACTGTATTTCCGACCTCTGCTGATTGGCACAACGCCGCGTTTGGGTGTCGGTCCGGGAAGGGATTTTGAGTTTATAGTGATCCCATCGCCTATCGGTCCGTACTACCCGGGTAAGTTTCATTGCACGACGTTTGTGGTGAACAGGCATGTGGATCGTGCGGCGCCTTACGGAACGGGAACATTCAAAGTGGGCGGTAACTACGCATCGTCGTTCCGTGCCACCGAGCCTGCTCATGCGCAAGGCATGGATTGTTTATTCCTCGACGCCAAGTACCATCGGTATATTGATGAGTGTTCGGCTGCGAATTTTATTGGGATCAAGAAGAGCACAAACCGCTACGCTGACAGAGCACAGACCGCTACGCTGACAGACCTAAGCACAATTGAGTATCTGACGCCGAGATCCTCAGCTATTTTGCCGAGTATCACGAATGACAGTCTGATGACCTTGGCGAAGGATATGGGGATGAAAGTGACGAGAAGGCATATCCGACTGGAGGAGTTGGAGGAGATGAGCGAAGCGGCAGCGTGCGGAACAGCGTGCGTGATCAGTCCGATGAGCAAAGTGATTGATCCGGAGAACAACAAGATCTATCACTTGGGCGACGAGCCGGGACCGGTATTGACGAAATTATATCATGCCTTGCGGGATATACAATTCGGTAGAGCGGAGGATAAGCACGGATGGTGTGATGTGATTGACGATTAGACGATTGACAAGGTACGATTGATGGACAATTTGGTCAATTGTACAATTTAATTCAATCGTAAATAAATCGCTAAATCGTAAATATATAAATCGTAAATATTTGAAATTATGTTTAAGAATCAACCCAAAGGATTGTTCGCGTTGGCATTAGCCAACACAGGCGAGCGTTTCGGCTACTACACGATGTTAGCCGTGTTTGCGCTTTTCTTGCGCGCTAATTTTGGCCTGTCAGCAGGTGCAGCAGGCGCTATCTATTCCACATTCTTGGCGTTCGTGTATTTTCTGCCGTTGATCGGTGGTATCATCGCCGACAAAATCGGTTACGGTAAATGCGTGACGATCGGTATCATTATTATGTTCCTGGGCTACGTGCTTTTGGCTATCCCGATGGGAGGTATTGAGTACGGCAGTACGGCTGTTGCTATGTCCGGCATGATCGGTGCGTTGGTGCTGATCTCGTTCGGAACGGGTCTCTTCAAGGGTAACTTGCAAGTGATGGTAGGTAACTTATACGACGATCCGAAGTACTCTGACCGTCGTGACGCTGCTTTCTCTCTGTTCTACATGGCAATCAATATCGGCGCTATGTTTGCTCCGACGGCAGCTGTAAAAATCATGGCGTGGGCACAGGAGAGTTTAGGCGTGAGCGTGAATGACAGTTATCACTTTGCGTTTGCTGTAGCTTGTGCATCGCTGATTTTGAGTATCGCTATTTATTACGCTTGCCGTCCTTGGTTCAAGCACGTGGAGAACACCGCCAAGCAGGCTGCAGCGAGCGGTCAGAAAGTAGATGAATTAAGTCCTGAGCAGACCAAGAAACGTATCGTAGCTCTTTGTCTCGTATTTGCAGTAGTGATTTTCTTCTGGATGGCATTCCACCAGAACGGTTTGACGCTGACCTATTTCGCAGATAAGTTCGTTAATCCGGTAGTAACCGGCGCACAAACGATGTTATTCAATATCTGGAACTTGGTTCTGGTTGCCATCGGTGTTTATGCGCTGTTTGGTATCTTCGGTGAAGGCGAACGAAAGGCTAAGATGATCTGGAGTTGCACCGGTGTTGCAGTATTGTGTCTTTTGGGCTACCAATACTTAAACCATCCTGCAGAGATGGGGATTACCGCTCCTATCTTCCAGCAGTTCAACCCCTTCTATGTTGTTGCTTTGACTCCGGTGAGCATGGCTATTTTCGGTTCGTTGGCAGCGAAAGGCAAAGAACCTTCTGCTCCGCGTAAGATCGCGTATGGTATGCTGGTTGCAGCTGTAGCTTATGCAGTGATGGCTTTCTGCTCGGTGGGTCTGCTAACGCCTAACGCACAAGAGGCAGCTCTGGAGGCCGGTGAGAGTCCGATGATGGTGAACTCGAACGTACTGATTTTGACGTATTTGGTATTGACTTTCGGAGAGTTGCTGCTCAGCCCGATGGGTATCTCGTTTGTGAGCAAAGTAGCACCTCCTCAGTATAAAGGAATGATGATGGGCGGTTGGTTCGTCGCTACTGCACTCGGTAACTTCCTGGTATCAGTAGGTGGATTCCTCTGGGGTAACTTACCGTTGTGGCTCGTATGGAGCGTGTTCATCGGCGTTTGTCTGATTGCAGCGATCTTCATGTTCGCTATGATGAACAAACTCGAGGACGCTACAAAGTAATTAATAATTGAGAATTGAGAATTCTTCATGGAAGAGGTAATCAAATATTTTGAGCAGTTGGAAGCTCGAATCGCCACATTGGAGGCTGAGGTAGCGGAGTTGAAAAACCGCCCGTTACCTGAGCCGCAGGTGGTAGAAAAAGTAGTAGAGAAGGTAGTGGAGAAAGTCGTTGAAATACCGGCTCCTGTTAGCGAGAAACCCGTTGAGACACCGGTATCAAGCGATATCGAAAATACGAAAGAGCCGGAACCGGTTATTCCCGAAACTCCGGAAGTTTCCTCGGTAGAAGTAGAGCCTGCAAAAGAAGATTCTACGGTCGAGGAGCCAGCCACAGAAGAACAGTCTTCTCCGAAAGCCGCCGTATATGGCAAGGCGGTGGATGACATCCGCCAGGCCATCTCGCTGGGCGACCGATTCTTGTACCAACGTGAACTCTTTGGTCAGAACGCCGAGTTGATGCAACGCACCCTGACCGAACTGAACGCTTTGAATTCGTTCAACGAGGCGATGGAGTATATCGGCAAACATTTCCAATGGGACACCGAGAGTAACTCGTATCAGCAGTTCATCGTGACCCTGCACAGAAGGTTTGGATAAAAAGATTGACGATTGGACGATTGACGAGGTACGATTGATGGACGATTTAGTCAATGGTACAATTTAATTCAATCGTAAATAAATCGTAAAATCGTAAATTTGTAAATCGTAAATATAAAAGATGTTATACATCGTTCCGACACCGGTTGGTAATCTGCAGGACATGACGTTCCGCGCGATAGAAACGCTGAAATCAGTCGATCTGATTTTAGCGGAAGATACGCGTACCAGCGGAATTCTGTTGCAGCATTTCGACATCCATACACCGCTGAAGAGCCATCATAAGTTCAATGAGCATGAGACCTCTGCGGACATCGTAGAGCGACTGAAAGCGGGAGCAAACATCGCATTGATCAGCGATGCCGGTACACCGGCTATCAGTGACCCGGGGTTCTTCTTGACGAGAGCCGCAGCCGAAGCAGGGATTGAGATACAGTGTTTGCCCGGTGCAACAGCTTTTGTGCCGGCGTTGGTGGATAGCGGTCTGCCTAACAACCATTTCTATTTCGAGGGCTTCCTGCCGCAGAAGAAAGGTCGTCAGACAAGGTTGCAGTACTTGGCACAACTCGACCAGACCTTCATCGTCTATGAGTCGCCCTTCCGGTTGGTGAAGACGCTCGAACAGTTGGCGCAGGTATGCGGCGAAGAACGCAAAGCGTCTGTCACTCGTGAGATCAGCAAGGTGCATGAAGAGACCGTTCGGGGCTCATTAGCCGAGCTAATCGCTCATTTCAAACAAACCCCACCGAAAGGTGAAATAGTGATCTGCGTGGCAGGAAAGGAATAGATCGTACATGGAAAATGACAAAATGGTAAATAACTCGATGAAATCCTTGGCGAAGGATACCGCCATCTACGGATTGAGTTCAATAATAGGTAAGTTTCTGAACTACCTGTTGGTGCCGCTCTATACCTATGTACTCGCCCGAACAGATGACTATGGAATCGTCACCAATCTGTACGCTTGGACAGCACTGCTACTTGTAATCCTCACATATGGCATGGAGACGGGTTTTTTCCGTTTTGCCAACCGCGAGGACTACGATGCCAAGAGCGTGTATAAGACGGCATATATCACCCTGCTGAGTACGAGTACTCTTTTCGCGGTGCTGTGTGTCCTATTCCAAGGTTCTATCAGTGTGGTGTTAGGTTATTCCGGCCATTCGGAGTTCATTGCTATGATGGCGGTGACGGTTGCAATAGATGCATTCGCGTGCATTCCCTTTGCGTACCTGCGCTACCAGAAACGTCCGCTCGTCTTTGCGGCACTGAAACTGCTGTTTGTGGTGCTGAATATCGGATTCAATATTCTCTTCCTGGTGGTTTTAGGCAAGAACGATGTGTTCTACGTGTTCCTCAGCAATATCCTTGCTACTACTATCCAGACCCTGTGCCTGCTGCCGTTCACGATGCCGAGAGGCGGCTATTTTGACGGCGCGGTGCTCAAGGAGATGCTGCGTTATTCGCTGCCGTTGTTGGTACTGGGTGTAGCAGGAATCATGAACCAGACGCTGGATCGCATCCTCTTCCCTTATCTCTACACAGGCGAAGATGCACAGGCACAACTCGGTATTTACGGTGCATGCTTCAAGGTTGCGATGGTGATGATGATGTTCACGCAGGCTTTCCGCTATGCGTACGAACCGTTTGTTTTCGCCAAACACAAAGACCGTCAGTCCGTCGAAGCGTACGCTGACGCAATGAAGTACTACATCATCTTCTCGTATTTGATTCTGCTGGGTGTGATCTTCTACCTGGATATCTTCCGGTACATCGTCTCAAGCGCTTATTGGGAGGGCTTGAAGATCGTGCCGGTTGTGCTATGGACGTATGTTTTCCAAGGTATCTATTTCAATCTCTCGTTCTGGTACAAACTGACGGACGAGACCAAATGGGGAGCCTATTTCTCGTTGATCGGCTTAGGTATCACTTTAGTGCTCCAGATTGTCGGTGTGCCGTTGATTGGTTATTGGGCATCCTGCGGCAGTAGTCTGGTATGCTATTTCGTGATCATGCTCCTGTCCTATTTCATCGGCCAGAAAAAAGCCCCGATCCCCTATGACTTGAAGCGAATAGGCGGCTATACGGCGCTGACGCTGGGTCTGCTGGCTATCTATTACGTTCTCCGGCTGCACACGTCACTCAATATGTGGATAATGATGGGAATAGGGACACTCCTCATTGCCTTGTATCTCATCGTAATGACCCGTCGCGATTTCCCGCTTAGCGGACTACCTGTGGTGGGCAAATACTTCAAGAAATAATTTTTAATTTGTAATTTTTAATTTTTAATTTATACTATCGTGTTTTCAGGAATTGTAGAAACCATGGCTCAGGTCGTGAAGATAGAGACCGAGCAAACGAATAAACATTTCACGCTTCGCAACCCGTTCGGAGAGGCGCTGAGTATCGATCAGTCGATTGCACACAACGGCGTATGTCTGACGGTGGTGAAGACAAATGACCAAATGGTAAATGGTGAAATGGTAAATGTATATACGGTTACGGCGATGCAGGAGACGTTGCGTTTGACCAATCTGGACCTGTTGAAAGTCGGCGATTGGGTGAATGTGGAGCGCTCGATGATGATGGGCGGTCGTTTGGACGGACACATCGTGCAAGGACACGTGGATCAGAAAGCCGTTTGTGTCGATGCGCACGAGACCGACGGGTCTTGGTACTACCGCTTCGAATACGACTCAACCAAAGAGATGGTGGAGCGCGGCTATTTCTGCGTAGACAAAGGTTCGGTGACTATCAACGGCGTCAGTCTGACCGCTTGCGAACCCGACGTGAAAGGCGACAAAGGCTACGTATCCGTATGTATCATCCCGTACACCGAGGAGAATACCAACTTCAAATACATCGAAGCCGGTACCGTCGTCAATATCGAATTCGACATCCTCGGCAAGTACATGGCACGCTATGCGGCAATTTTAAAGAATTGATATTTAAATTTTTAATTCGTAATTTTTAATTTTTAATTATATAATCATGGACAAAATTAGTTATGCATTAGGTCTCTCAATGGGACAAAACTTAATGGGTAGCGGTGTAGAGAAACTGAACTATCAGGATCTGGCAGCAGGTATCGAAGACGTGCTGACCCACGCGCAGCCCAAAATCAGTTATCAAGAGGCACAACAAGTGCTGAACACGTTCTTCCAGGAATTGGAGCAGAAAATCGCCGGAGCAGCTAAAGCTGACGGAGAGAAGTTCCTCGCCGAGAACGCAAAGCGCGAAGGTGTCAAAGTGACCGAATCGGGTCTGCAGTACGAGATCCTGGAGCCGTCACTCGGTCAGAAACCGAAAGCAACCGACACTGTACGTGTTCACTATGAAGGAACGCTCATTGACGGTACCGTCTTCGACAGTTCGTACAAACGCGGCGAGTCGATCTCTTTCCCGCTCAACGGCGTTATCAAAGGATGGACCGAAGGTCTGCAACTCATGTCAATCGGATCGAAGTACAAATTCTTCATCCCGTACCAGTTGGCTTACGGCGAACGCGGAGCAGGTCAGTCAATTCCCCCGTACGCAGCTCTTATCTTCACCGTAGAACTCTTGGGAATCGAATAATAACAAAAATGAAGGTTCGTGCAAGTCGAGTGTAAGCTCGCTTACGCAACTCGACGCAGCCGAAGCTCCAGAAATTTAAATAAGTTTAAATTTATGAAAAAGATTAGTATTTTTATACTTGCCGCATTAGCTATGGTTTCCTGCGGCAATAGTTACAAAGCGCAAGAAGTAACGCTGAATAATGAGGCAGATTCGATTAACTACGCTGTAGGTCTGTTGAACGGTTTGCAGGTTAAGATGTATTACATGGCTAACGACAGCAGCGACGAGGCAGTTGCAGAATTCGTTGATGCGCTGGAGAACGCATACATGGACAAAGACGAGAAGTTAAGCGACATCGCACAAGCCGGTCGTCAGCTCGGCGCTTCGGTCAAAGGTTTTGAGAAAAACGGTCTGGCTGATAACGCAGCATGGACGCTCAATGAGAAATTGTATTTCCAAGGAATGGTCAACGCGCTTCACGGCGACACGACTATAATGACCGAAGAGGTTGCACAGGAGTTCTTCATGCAGGCTTATCAGGCTCAGGCAGAAGGCACAGCCGGCGACCCCATTAAGGCTAAATGTCCGAAAGCTGTTCAGAAGGTTGCGCTCAACAACTATAACGATTCGCTCAACTACGCTTTTGGTGTCCTCAACGGTGCGCAGATAAAGACGTATCTCTTGGCTGAAGACGAAGACGGAAGCGCAATGGAAGAGTTTTTGGAGAACGTCAATCAGGGTCTCAAGCAGAATGTTCGTAACCCGCAGATTGTAGCGATGGGCAAGAACGTAGGTAAAGCTATCCGCGAGCAAGAGCCGACTGGTCTGCTGGGCATCTCCGGTCTGGAGACCAATTTCGATCTGATCAAACAAGGATTCATCAATGGTTTATACAACTACACCGAGCAGATGGATATGCAGACTGCCGGTCAGTATGTAGAGACTGTTGTAGCTCGTTTGAAATTCGGTGAGGCGAAAGCTAATGGCGAGAAGTTCCTGCAAGAGAACGCTCTGCGCGATGGTGTCAAAACAACTGATTCCGGTCTGCAGTACGAAGTACTGACCCAAGGTAAGGGCCCGAAACCGACTGCTGAGTCAACCGTCAAAGTACATTACGAGGGTACCCTCATCGACGGAACCGTCTTCGATAGTTCGTACCAGCGCGGCGAGCCGATTGAGTTCCCCCTCAACGGTGTTATCAAAGGTTGGACCGAAGGTCTGCAGTTGATGCCGGTAGGCTCGAAATACAAACTCTATATCCCGTATGAACTCGGTTATGGAGAGCGCGGAGCCGGTCAGTCGATTCCGCCGTACTCTGCCCTGATCTTTACGGTAGAGTTGCTGGAGATTAAATGACCAAATAGTAAATGATTAAATTGTAAATTATTTTGGGCGTCATCGCTAAACAATCGATACGTGGTACGATAGTGACCTATTTAGGCATCGCTGTAGGCGTTGCCTCCACGTTCTTCGTGTTAACCCGTTTCCTCACAACCGAGGAAATCGGGTTAACACGGGTACTTATCGATGCCGCTACCCTCTTCATCGGCTTGGCGCAGTTAGGCACCAACGCCTCCATCATTCGTTTCTACCCGTATTTCACATCTATCCGCCCGAAGGACGGTCTAACAGTGAAACGGTCTATCTGTGAAACGGTCTATCTGTCCGAAAGACGGTCCGATGATGACCACGGTTTCTTCTTCTGGGCGCTGACTATTCCGTTTATAGGTTTTGTCCTTTTCGCTATCGTTTACTGGGCTTGCCATGTACCGTTAGGAGCATGGTTCGGCGATAAGTCGCCGCTCTTCGTGGAGTACTATTATTTCGTCCTTCCGCTGGCATTTTTTATGCTCTACCAGACGATTTGTGAATCAACCTGCAATGTGCTGATGCACATCGTAGTGCCTCGTGCGGTACGCGAATTGATTGTGCGAGTAGGGTTGTTGGCGATATACTTGTTGTATGCTTTCCGCATCGTGTCGATGGACGGACTCGTCATCGGTATTTGCATCAACTACGCTGTAGCGGCGACGATCAACATAATCTATTTCTTCTCGCTCAAACAGATTCGTTTGCGCCCGGACTGGTCTTTCCTTCGTGAGAACAAGGATCTCGTACGTCGCTATCTCATCTACACGGGTTTCCTCTTCATCTCTGCCCTCACATCGGTTTTGGCTCCGACACTCTCATCGTTCTTCGTGACCGCTAAGATGGGTCTGGACAACACCGGTATCTTTGCGATAGCAACATACATGGCGGTGATGGTCAGCATCCCGAACCGCTCCGTCTCGGCTATCGCTTCGCCTCAACTGGCGCGGGCTATCAAGGATCAGAACCCTGAGGAATGTAGTCATCTCATCAGCCAAGTCACCCGGAATATGCTCCTTATCGGAGGGTTCATCTTATTAGCCATGTGGGTGAATATCGACCTTATTTTTCATATCTTACCGAATGGTGCCACCTTCGCTCAAGCGAAGAATGTAGTGCTCATCTTGGGTGTCAGCCAATTGATTTTGGGGACATTCACTATTTGCAGTACCGCGCTGAACTACAGCCGGTTCTTTGCTTTCAGTCTGTTTATCTCGTTAGCGCTGACCATCAGCGCATTGATACTGAATAATTATTTGGTTCCGCTTTACGGTATGGAAGGCGCTGCTATGAGCAATCTCCTTTCCTACGGCCTGTATATTGCTCTGACGATCGCATTAGTGGTGCCTCTCTGTCAAATCCGGGTGGTAGAAAAAAGATGGTGGCTCATCCTGCTTCTTTTGTTAGTGCTCTTTTTCGTCAACGCGTTATGGTGTCGGTTCGCACCGACGATGAATATTTGGGCGGACAGTCTACTCCGCAGCATAGTACTCATCGGCGGAGGAGCACTCATCGCATACAAAGCAGAGCTCTCTCCAGAAATCAACAACCAAATCGTCAAAACGTTAAGTCGTCAATAAATCTTACCTCGTAAATCGTCCAATCGTCAATTAAAATGCGTTATTTTATAGTCTTCTCATATAACGGAACGGATTTCCACGGTTCGCAGACGCAGCCGAACGGAAACACGGTACAGTCAGAGATAGAAGCGGCTTTCGCTACTATCCTGCGCGAAGCGGTACCGCTGACGTTCGCCGGCAGAACGGACGCAGGGGTGCATGCAGAGAAGATGGTAGCGCATTTCGATTGGTACAAAGAATTGCCTGATAACCTCACCGGACGGCTGAACAACCTGTTGCCGCCGACGATTGCCATCAGCGATCTCTACCCTGTGAAAGAATGTGCGCACGCGCGTTTCGATGCTACGGCACGCACTTATCGCTACCGTATTACCACGCGCAAGGATCCTTTCCTATATATCACACATACACGCGTAGCGTCGGGACTGGATTTCGAGGCGATGAACAACGCGGCACAATGGTTGCTTGGTCAACAGGACTTCTCTTCCTTCTGCCGCGCACACACGGACGCGAAGACCATGATCTGCGATGTCAGAGAAGCGCGGTGGGTACAAGAGAACGAGACGGAGGCATATTTCGTCATCACGGCTAACCGGTTTCTGCGAAATATGGTACGCGCCATAGTAGGTACCCTCTTTGAGGTGGGGAGACACAAGATAACGGAAGACCAATTCGGCGAAATCATTGCTGCACATGACCGCAAACATGCCGGACATTCCGCTCCGGCTGAGGGGCTGTCACTAGTTGACATCAAATACCCGGCCAATATCGTAATCACGAGAAATCGTCAATAAATCGTACATCGTAAATCCGTAAATCGTCAATAAATTTAAATCGTCAATAAATTTAAATCGTCAATAAATCGTACATCGTAAATCCGTAAATCGTCAATAATAATTAATAATTTAATACGTCATGAGAAAACTTCTCCCTTTGCTGCTTATTGCAGCCGTCATGGGCGCTTGTTCGCCTGAGTATCAAACCACCTCTCAACGCGAGATTGACCTTCTGACCAAAGGTGCTTCTTTTGCTATGCCGAAAGTCAAACTCCCCTCTTTCCCGAGCCGCACATACAATGTGCTGAGTTATGGAGCTGATAAAACGGGCGTAGCGTTGTCCACAGAAGCTTTCCAGAAAGCTATCGATGAGTGTTCAGCTGCAGGAGGCGGTACGGTCATCATTCCTGAAGGTATATACACAACCGGTCCTATCACTCTCCAATCGAACGTACGTCTCTACACGGAGAAGAACTCGTTCATCATGTTCAGCCACGACCTCGATCTTTATGAGATCTACGACGAGTGGTTTGAGGGCATCCCGACCAAGTATCGCTATCACCGGTTATGGTACGTTCAATGGTAACGGCGATTGGTGGAGACCGCTCAAGAAATCCAAGATGGCTCCGGGTCAATGGAAGAAACACCTCAAGGAGAAAGGAGGTATCGTAGCCAACGACATCTGGTATCCGGATAGCGCTTCGCTGCTGGCGCAGAGTTATTGCGTTGATCAGAACGTGCCCGTTATCACCGATGACAGCCTCTGGCAGGTCGTTAAGTCTTTCCTCCGTCCGGTAATGCTCCATTTCGTAGGATGTAAGAATATCCTCCTTGAAGGCGTGACCTTCGAGAACAGCCCGGCATGGAACCTCCACCCGATGTGCTGCGAGAACCTCATCCTGCGCGATCTCAACGTCCGCAACCCGTGGTACAGCCAGAACGGAGACGGTGTAGATGTCGAGTCCTGCAAGAACGTAGTGATCAGCCGTTGTTCCTTCGACGTCGGTGACGATGCGATCTGTATGAAGTCCGGTAAAGACAAACCCGGTCGTGACCGCGGAATCCCGACGGAGAACGTAGTCGTCGATGACTGCGTCGTTTATCACGGACACGGAGGTTTCGTCTGCGGTTCGGAAATGTCCGGCGGCATCAAGAATGTCGAGGTTCGCAACAACCTCTATATCGGTACCGATGTAGGTCTGCGTTTCAAATCCACCCGCGGTCGTGGTGGTGTAGTAGAGAATATCTACATCAACGGCGTGAACATGGTCAATATCCCCAATGAGGGTCTCCTCTTTGACCTCTTCTACGGCGGTAAAGGCGCTGGTGAAGAGACCGAGGAAGAACTCGCGGCTCGTATGAACGCCGAGGCTCCGGAAGCCAGCGAAGAGACGCCGGCATTCAAGAACATCGTCATTGAGAACGTCAAGGGAGCAAATATCAAACGTGCTATCTATTTCAACGGTCTGCCGGAAATGAAGATTCAGAATGTGACCCTTCGTAACGTCACTATGTCTGCTACCGAAGGAGCTCTCTTCCGCCAAACCAACGGTCTCATCATTGATAATGTGAATATCCAAGCAGAGAAAGGCGAAGCTTTCTCTCTCGCTCCGACCGTTGAGAATGTCAAGATTAACTAATCATATAAAATCGGTCGTGGTCTCGTGGTCACGTGATCTCGTGATCTCGCTACCATTACTCTTGCTCACGGGCTGCAGCCCGAGGGTAACCACCTCTTTCTGGCGAATCGGAACACCTTCCGATTCGACCAGAGAGGGCTATGCCGTCCTCTATGAGGGCAAAAAAATGCGTCATTGCTACCCCATCACCGAGTGGACAGAACAACTATCACCAATAACCAATAACCAATCATCTTTACCGGACACTTACCACTCCCTCCACCACCACGGCGTAGCGGTGGAGTCCGAACTGATGGCATACCGCATCTATTTCGATAAGAAACAAACTATCGATCCCTATTGTAAACGCAAACCGCAACTCGAACTCGCTCAAAGTCACTGGTACCCCAACGACAGCCTCTTAGCTGCCGGATATGGCGATGATATTCTCCGTGTCTCCGGTACCGTCGGTGTCGGTTCTGTCAAGTACTGGCAAACGCTTCAAACAGGCGAAGCCGCAAACCTTCAAACAGGGCAGAATGCCCAAACAGGCAAACTTTGCCACTTTGACAAAGTTGCCTCTCGTTCTCAGCGCATTGTTAAACAAACGAAGAATAGTGCCACGATAGAGGTCGCCGTCAAAGGCTGGCAAGTACCACTTAATAACTCTCAACTAAACGACTTCTCTCAACTCTCAACTTTAAACTCTCAACTAGTAAACCTCACCGTCCAATACACCATGCAAGCGGGACATCGGGATATGCGTTGCGATGTCTTCCTCTCCGAACCCGTTGAGGGTCTCTGTACAGGAGTCCAGACCATCCCTGCAAAGGGCGGCTGGCCTACAGACACCATAGTTTTACCCGATGGTACCATAGGACTTGGAAATAATTCTCAATTGTCAATTATCAATTGTCAATTACCAAATGGTGTCCTTTTGGCGTCATTTGGTCGTGATTGGCCTGTGAACGACTCCGCCAAATATGCCAAAGAGACCGTCGGTCTCGCCGTCTTTATCCCCAAACAATATGCCGGTTCCCTCGTCCACGACAAGAGCAACAACCTCTGCCTCTTAAAATTAGCCCCTCAAACTAACGGACATCGTCCGTCAAACCCTCAAACAGGCGAAGCCGCAAACAACCACTGTCACTTCTTCCTGACAGTGGTCGGTGCAACGAAAGAAAACCACCCCGTAGCAACAACAGTCGAGGACTGGTTCGCCTATCTCCGCAAATGGGCGAAGAACCTGAGATAATTCGTTTCCTCTAAACAAAGTAAACGACAACTTCATCAGTTGTCGTTTACTTGTATTTTAGCGGTCATTTACGTTAGCATGTCGTTACCTTTACGGACATCACTGTACCGTTTAAGACCTCTATCTCCCTTTAGAACGCCTTCTCCCGACGTTCAGGAGCGGGATTAAGAGCTCCGCTATAATCAAAATTCTTCCCCATAATTATATATTTTGGAGATAGAATCGTTATCTCTGACATCGGCAATATGTATTCTTTCTTTTTCATCATTTTCAAAATCGGCTGCAAAGGTACTACATTTTTTTGATATACGCAAGAGTTACTGCACTTTTTTGCCATTTATGTCATACAATGCCCCATCCGGCATTACGATATAGATGGTATTATCAATGAGAACTTTTCTTACTCCGTTCTGCTCGCCACCATCTACATCCTCTATACCCGTTGCCACCTTGTTAACACGGAGTTTGAGACCATATCCCTCTGTGTTTCCCTTTGACAAATCAAAAGTGTACGGGCTGTACGTCAAGTTCCAGATAGCAAAACCTTTGTATGTTAGGTACAATTCTGTTCCGTCCGGAATATTCTCAACATTCAAATTATATTCACCATCTTGCGGAGCATAGAGGTTCAAAGAATAGTTTGCGGAATTATTTCGCATAACCTCCTCACGAACGCACAACTTCTTGCCGCAGGCATTTACCCACATCTGGGCTTTCTTCGTTGTTGTACCCAACTTAACCAAATCACGACCAATTACATAATCTTGAGTAGCATCTTCGCTCGCGCGGATAAACACATTATCACAGGCTTCGCCATTCTCCGCGGAAAGCACTACTTCTATCGGGTTTTGCTTGTTCTCCTGATTTCGACGTGGCGCGTAATATGCCTCATGTGATCCATCAGCTGCCGTCAGGGAGAGTGTTCCATTTCCGGTCTGGATGAAGAACGGTCGACCCACTACAAAGGTCGAAGCATTGATATTGACAGCAGAATAAGCGCCTGTGTTATTGTCATAAACCTGCACGAACTCTACCGGACAAGACGCGTGTGCATAACGCAAAGTCGGATTTCCAACGGCATTCCAGTTTGCGTCACCCGGATCATCAGCAGGGTATGCATTCAACTCCATCTCATCGTTGGATACCATCGCACCTGTTGCCGTTTTATGGAAGCGATATATACGCGATTGACCATCAATACCTAAGAAGTAGAACACACCCGGAGTCATAATGCCCGAGAATTCTCTCCATCCGGAAAGGCCGCTGGCACGACGCTGGCTGTTGTATGTTGCGATAGCATAATCCCAATCACGTACAATGCCGCTTTCGATAGTTCCATCGGGTCGAATACGTTCTACACCGGTGTTAGCATCTACTGGGAACGGAACGGTAAATCCATACCATTGATTCTCATCCAATACAGCATTATCCGAAATCTTAATATCTATGTACGCCTCGCCTTGAATATCCAAGTTCTGCGGATTATCCACTTGACCACTTTGACCCTGCGATGCCTCAATAGAGAAGTCATTGACCTTAAAGGTTCCATTGAGGGTTAACTCACCACCTTCTTTAACTACCATGTTACCATAGTTACCCGTGGAAGTCTCTTGATATCCATCCACGGTCAGATGGCCTGTTACAGCAATAGTGACCTCAGTTCCTTCCTCTATCTTCAAGGAGCCAACATGTACCTCACTGTCAATTACTACATTCTCAGCGATAGTCACGCTCACATTAGAAATAGGAGGCACAAAGCCGTTAGACCAGTTAGAGGGATTATTCCAATCGTTGTCTCCGGCATTGTTCACAAACACGCGTTCGATTTGCAGAATCGTCATCGGCACTTTGCACGATACGCGATTGTAGCATGCCTCATTGGCAGGAATGAACACCGCGTCATATTCTTGAGTTCCGATAGTTACCGCTTGGAAATCCTCGGTTGTCCATTCAAAATGGCCGACTACTTCACGCTCGCCGGAACGAGCCACACCATCCAGCAACGCAGACTCATGCAACCATTGTTGCTCATAGATGGAGTTCGCCGTAGGCAGCGCAGTAATCTCAGGAGTGGCTTTCTCGAACGTGATCGTTCTGGTGATAGAAGCGGCATTATAGGTTGCATCCTCTGCGCGGCTTACTGTGATAACAATAGTTCCCGGAGTCTTGATCACCAGTTCGTTTTCAATCACCTCTGCGCAAGCATCGTTGTTGGAAACATAACTTAACGTCTTATCCAGCACTTCATCATTGAAACCATCTGTCAGCACAGCATTCAGCGGCACTATAGCGCTACATAGCAGAGTCTGTTCATCGGAGAAGTCCCAAGTAATCACTTGATCACGCTTGCTTGCGGTTACGGCAACTGGGAAGGTTACGTTATTATACCAAGCTGTGTTGGATGGTGAGAAACGTACATTGTAGTCTTGCGTACCGTTGCTTAATACGGAACTATTGTCTTCCCAAGCATATTCACCTGCTACAGCAGCACCTTTGTCATTCAGCATAACTGCCGATGCTGTATTCAGACTCGAAGCGCCCAATATAGCCGGCAAGGTAACAGGGCTTGCTACAGGCTTTACGGAAACAGACGGAGTTACTTTGCTAATATGCATTGTAACAGGCTCCAAAGCGACTGAATTATACAATCCACTTCCCTCTTGAGATGCCGTTACATGAATCTCTCCGGAAGTCTTGATTGTCAACTCTCCGTTCTCGCTTAACTCAGCTACTTCTTCATCGCCCTCTGCTAACGAATAAGTAACCGGTTGTCCGGACGAAGCCGTTGCATTAAAGGTTACTACATCGGTGGTCTTCAACTCCGTCTCAGGATTCCAACTAATCGTCTGATCGCTCTTCGACACTTCAGCATGCACATGGATGGTTGCCATCAGACCATGCTCGTCTGTAACAATAATCTCATCGCTCTCGTCTATCGGCTCTTTCGCATAATAAATAATCGTTACCGTCGCACGACCGTCTTCACCACATTTGTTACCAATCTCCGTCGGAGTAATGCGGAAGTTCGGGTTCGTATGGTTGACATACAACATATCAAAGATATTGGAGTAGTTCACCACAACCGACTTGATATACGTCTGACCAATGTGCGTCTCTTCTGCCGGGAAGTCGATATTCGTCTCCGTCCGGTTCTTTGTATCCTCAAGCTCCAAATATTTAGCCTTAGTGACATTTATCTCCTTGAAGTTATGCCATCCTGTAGCTCCGGTTTTCTTATACAACTTGATATGTGTTGCCTCACGGTCTAAGGCGATGGGACCACAAGATTTCGCATTTACCTCGCCCTCCGGAAGGGAGATCTCTTGCAACTGCGTCCAATGACTACCATTATCCGTAGATTGCGCCACAAAAATATTTCCATCAGAGAAGCCCAAGATCGCCTCACGCCATGCCTTGAAACTCAATGCCGCAGGCTCTATTCCCTTTAACGAATAGACTTTCTCCGTTCCTGTAACATCAGTAATCGCCGTCTTCATATTATACGCCTCGTTCTCCAAAGCGTGAGGTGTACATCCGGTTGAGCGGACACGCACATTTACTTTTCGAGTTATCGAAGCAGGCTCATATTCGCCTTCTACACCGGCTACAGATGCTGTTAAATTAGCAGTTCCTTTACCTACGACATGCAACTTCCCTCCGACAACAGTCACGACACTTGTGTTGTCGCTCGAATAAGTTACAGGACGGGCATCAATAGTGACTTTCTCGTCATTGATATACTCATAAGCACTAGCTGTCAGATCAAAGTCCACATCGCTGGTCGTCAAGCGTGTAAAGGTCTGATCCCAATCTATACGCTGTACTTTGAGGTCGGTCACTTTGATGGTGTAATCGCCAGAAATAGGATTCCACATCGCATCGCCTTCATTCGACACATGCAAGGTAATCGTACCTGGTTTCATCGCTTTCAAAACCGTTCCTTCCATTTCTACCACACCTTCTTCTGTCGTAGAAGCGATGCTATAGTTAAGCGCCAGCGGCGCGATAGCCGGATTAGGAATCACATCGCCTACAGAGATTGGACTCAACTCATCCTGCCAAATCAGCGTCTGGTTCTTTTTTATGGTCTTACCCTTAACCTTAAATGTTTTGGTATAACCATTCTCACTGGTCAGCGTAATCGTTGCTTCGTCAAAATCACCCTCAGTTACTTTCTTGTGGTGATAACGAATAGTAATGGATGTGGAGGGATCAAACTCATCAATCCTGCTATCTATCGTTTCGGTAATCACATCAAATACACCCGGATTACTGCTGGTTACCGTTGTTGTCGGCACACTATACCAACCAAGAGAAATAGCGCGATCCGTTGCCGGATTACCTACTTCAAATGAGTTTCCGAAATCATAATCCTCCACCTCAATACCTCTACGCTCGGTTACAATAATATTCTTGAAATAACCCGCATAGTTTCCACTCCAGAAAAACTTCAGATATCTCGTAGAAGGATCCAAGTTCCTATTCGTTAGCGTTCCTGACTCTGACACAGACATAATTGCTTCACCCCAGTTCGAGCCATCCGAAGACTCATAGATTCTCCAATCTTTACCGGTAGAACCTCCTGAACAGGTATAATTACAAGACAACTGATAAGGTACACCTTCAAAGGGACCAACAACCATGTATTTGTCGTCATAGTTTGCGGCATTAGAGATATTAGCAGTTTTATCTCCCACCATTATTCCGCCATTCCACGATTGAATACCACTTGAACTTCCTTTCAGCGCATTATACAAGGTCTCATCCATTGTAAATGTCACATGTTTATTGGCCTTTTGTGCCGTAATGGTAAATTCCTTCGAACTTGCCAGATACATGTCATTTCCGCTTTGACTTACACGGAAGGTAGCACTCTGACCATTATTGTCGTACACCCTGATTGAGCTACCATCCACGCGCGCTGTGCGGTCTACACCACTGATGCGTGTAATAGTAATTGGGCAGTTCACATCCGTATTAGCCGAAGTAATTACCGGTTCAATAGTTGCGTTCCATGCCGTTGCAGGTACACCGGAAACAGTAAGATTCGGATTCTTCTTGTTTACCGTCACGGCAATACTCTTGGTGTCTCCCGTCCATTTATAGTTCGCCGCTTGGGAAAAAGTAATAGTTGCAGAACCTGCTCCCTTAGCCTTGATAACACCATCCTCATATACAGCCACGGCATCATCCGTAGAAGTAGCATTCATCGACACCTCGTCGTTCGTTGTGCTTAATCCCGGATCATAAGTATCCCCTACTTCCATCGTCTTTTCGCTCACGGTGGTGGAGATTGTCGTGGTATTCAGCGACACATTGACCGTCACTTTTCTGCTTCCTGCCTGGTAGTCATCCGTCGCCTCTTGAGCTAATGTCACATCCGCACTACCGGCGCCTTTCGCTTCGATGCGATGAGCTGTTGCGTCATATATAGCCACGCCCGAATTGGTCGAAGTATATGTAATGACCTGCGTAGCATTTTTGGAGGTAACATAACCCGAAGTCTCTCCTACCTTCAAATTGATAGTTGTTCCATCGGCAGGAATAATTACGCCATCAAAATAAAGCTCGATGGTCTCTTTCTCCTTGACAGTAAAGGTTTTGCTACTTGTTACCTCATTATAGTCAGCATCTTCTGCAAGCGTAGCAATAATATCCACATCGCCTAATGCATTTGCAGTGATGGTATTTCCGTCAACGCTTATCTTAGAAGGATCCGCACTGCTATACGTGATTGCTCTTCCGCTCGGATCACCGTAAGCATAGCCCGTAATGTCACGCGATTTATTAATCTGTATATTGGGATCCACTTTCGTCTCATCCCATACAATCGTCTGACTCTGCTTGATTGTAAAGGTCTTGCTTACTTGAGTCGGAGCCAAATAGGTAGCAGAAGTCGCTTGATTAGCATAAATAGTAACCGTCTTACCTTCACCTGCTGCAAGGAAGGTCACCATGTGACCACTAACTGTGGCATAACTTGTGTTGCTACTCGTCAACACAATAGGATAGTTTGTATAATCCGTATTCGATGCCGTCGGACTCATCTCAACAGACTCACCCCAATTCTTCTTCGTCGCCTCATCAGCTGTCCATGAAATTTTATTCGGGTGTTTAGTAGTTGTGGCAGAGAGATTAACTGTCTTATTATAATTTCCATACGTGTCAGTAATAACCAACTTCGCGGTATGGTCACCTGCTTTCTTAGTATGATTGCAAGTTACAGTAAATGTCGCAGTATTATATTTTCCAGCTTCCGAGTTATTACTTACTTCTACACTAAATACACCATCTGCATCATCTGTGATTTGACAACCCATCGCCGGCACATTACACCACGCAACTGTTACACTATTGTTAGTTGACGCTTTGCCTAATTCATTCGTTCCGCAATCCAATGACGTTTCAGATGGATTCTCCAAGTACTGCGCCATCGTAACCTTCAAGTTCCTGTAGTATTTCTTAAGAGAACCAGAAGGAATATAAAATTGTATCTTTGTGCTATTATAATTAATACCCTTAGAATAATATGTGCTCGGGTAAGAAGTGCCCAACCCATCACTCCACTCATCACTCCAGCCCTCATTATATTGCCGTAACACTAAATTTCCTGTACCAAGCTTTGTCCTTTTTGCTTGGAAACTCACTGTAGCACCGGGTCCGGCCAAAGTCAATTCATCAAAGTACACAGAAAATGCTCCTCCAGCTGTTTTAGACTTTTCAGAAGAATCATCATAGACATACCACGTCCCACCAACATTAGTTCCTTGGCCGCTTCCGCTCCATGCGGCAAAAGCCACACTACTCCATCCGCCGACGAAAACCAGTAGCACAGCCAAAATAGCCGCGCGCAACGGTCTAATCGTTAGTAATAAGTTTGATATAACTTGGTTATTAGTTGGATATTCAGCCACAGTCACACTACTCATAGAGCGACGAGTAGTACTAAAAATTGGCATACAACTTTTTACTCTTTCCATATCTTTTTCTCCTTAAATATTCTATTGTTTGTTATTTTTTTGCGTGTCGCTTTGTCGCTTTGTCGCTTTGCTTTTTAAATTTTTGTCGTGACAGTTTGACACTTTGACACTTTTGCTAACTCTATTTTACAAATTGACGATTTTTAAGGTTTTATGGGTCAATTCGAAATAAAACAACGCAAAATCGGGTGCAAAATTAATATTTTTCTTTGAAACACGCAAATTTTAACACCCTTAACGCGCGCGAATAATAATAAGGTATAGCCGAATATTAATAAATGTACTTTTTTATGCTCTAAAACATATCGGTAATACCCTCATTATAAGAAAATAAATAAATTCAAGTTCACCGGTAATTTTAACTCAAAGACCATGTGGGAAAGTTCATTCAAAATGAGGGCATGCCACATGGCACACCCTCATGAAAGTAGCGTTAGGTTTTTCGTTGGGTTGGGATCAGGACATAATCAGGACAAAAGCCCGTGATAATCCCGTTCATCCCTACAAAATCCGTTTATCAGCGTACAAGCTGACCTTCTACCGTATATTCTCTGTCGCCACGACGGATATAAATAACGCCGTTACGGAACTCTTTAACCGCCTTTTCTGCCGTTCTTAGGCTCTCAAAACCGGTCGGTGTATCGATCTTCTCCAATACGACAATAGGACGCACAATGACGCTGTCGCAGCCATATACATTCTTCTGCGTCTGGATCAAGTCAAACTCGTCTTCCTCAATCGGCGCAATAAACGTATCGGTCAGTAAAATCTCGCCCATATACCATACATTCGGCTCAATGAGCAGCGTATCGCCCACATGCAACGTATCGGCATCCAGCATGGTCTGATCTACCACCGGAAGAATAGCAACCGTCACATAGATCACCGTATCACGGATAGCGTCCTCCACACGGATCGTGTCTTCACCGGACTCGTAGTACCATTTACCATGGTATTCAGCCGAGTCTCCGGCACAGAAACCTATCGAATAGAACTCTTCCAAAGCAGGCATCTTCTCTACCGTCAGATAGAGCGTAATGGTCGAGTCACAACCTTCAATGGTCTTTTCCTTCGCAGTATATTCAAACGTACCGATCTCGTTGGTAGGAAGGATCTCTCCCCTCCAGAGATAAACGGAATCCATTTCTACGGTATCTGTCTCCTCCACCATATAAACCGGCAGTACGGAAACGGTCAGGGTAACAATCGAATCGCCGCCATAACTATTCTTCTCTTCCAGGGTCACATCCTCTTTGGTAGCCTCGAAATACCATTTGCCTGCGAATTCTATAGAATCACCTTCGCAGAAGACAGCATCGTACACACCGTAAGTAGCAGGTTGTTCCGTTACGGAAACAGGGATATTCACCGTTGCAGTCGCATAGATCTTCTCCTGAGTCGGGGTAAAGAGAACCGCTACATCGGCACTCTCGGTCATTACATGGTCCGGATCTGCCCAAGCGAAGGAACCCGGCACATCGGCTTTTCCACCTTTGAGGAGCGCCATACTTACCGGAGCGTTATATGCCACCTCGGTAGCGGTCGGAGCCTCTAAGATAGTAACCGGCGTGAGGTTGATACCGATCGTTTGGGTTTCCGAAACCGAGTTAAACTTATCGTCACCGGCCTGATAAGCAGTGATATCCACCGTCCCGGCAGAGAGGATGACAAGCTTGTTTTCCTGCACATAAGCAATCGTGCTGTCCGAACTGAGGAAAACCACCTCCAAACCGCTGGTAGCCGTCACTTGCGGCATCTCTACCGTATCCGTGGTCATGCAAGAAGCCGGCAGCACAAAGCCGTTAAGAGATTGATTATAACCGGTACAAGTCACATTCAAAGTGATGGTATGCGAGGTCGGATTTGCTTTACCGTCGGTAATAACGATTGAACCTGTATAAACACTGTCTCTCACGCTCGGGGTAAAGAACACCTCAAAGGTCTCGGTGTTATGATCAGCGCAGTCACTACCGATTGAAGTCTTCGATACCTCAAACGGGCTGTTCGGTTCAACCAAAATATCCACTACATCCACATTCGAACGCGAAACAGAGATCGTCTTCGACCAACGTACATTACGCTCTGCGCTCTCCACAATATTTGTCTCGCTCACTACCAACTCTTTCTTACGCGGAGTAGAGATATTCGTAATATTTTGCTCTGCATACTCGGAAGTACGGAAACGGATTTTCGTAGCTGTTTCCTGCAAAGCGAATGGTCCGAAATTTCCACCTTGTTCTGTAGGCAGGACGGATGTAACTTGTCTCCATTCCAAACCAGAGCCAAAATTGGCATATTCATCAATATACAACGGTGTTTGCTTTTCCCAAATATATTTCAGGCTTCCACGCTTTGCATAGAAAGATAAATCCGTCGGTTTGCCTTCCAAACCAAACTCCGTATAAACAATACCGGATTTATCTCCTTTTTCAAATGTATATTGCGCGTCAGCCAAGGCATATTCGTCACAAGCCGATTGAGGGTCACGCACCTTGATCTGTTTGCGTGCCGTAGCTGCAATCCATACTTCTTCATTAATCTTGCCTCCAGCCTGAGTAGCAACGATATACGCTACACCCGGAGTGCCGGTGATGGTCAATACTGAGCCGTTTAATGTAACGCAATTATCCGAACCTTCCTCCAACGCATAAGTCACTTCACCTCCGCTGGTAGCTGTAGCCGTCAACTCGATCGTATTCGGATCAGCGTTGGTATTCAGACTCATGAAATTCTGATCCCAAACAATAACTTGTTTTTTATTGGAGGTAACGGTGAACTGTTGGCTTGCCGTTCCTTCTTTGTAGATTCCATTTCCGGAAGCCAAAGCCGTGATAGTAGCCGTACCGTTATCTATCGCATAGAGGGTCTTTCCATCTTCCGAGACAGCAATAACTTCAACATTATCAGAGGTATAAGTAATCTCAGCCTCTTCGTTATCCGCCGTCGCCAAATCCGTTCCGCTTAACACATCTTCTGCATTCAAGGTGAAGTTTGTTGCCAAATCAGCGTTCCAGTGAATAGCCTGCTCACGCTTGGTGGTACTACCGGATACCGTTACGGTCTTTGTAACTGAACCGTTCGTCAGCGTGATCGTTCCGCTATGTTCGCCTATCTCCTGATCACGGTTATACCCCACGGTAATGGTTTGCGTACCATACTTAGCTTTCCCGCCGAACGACGCCGGGCTAACGGTAAAGAGCTCGTTGTCGCTGGTTACGGTCATCTCATCGACATTACACCACTCTACATCAAATGCCTTCTCCTCAACGCCTGAACTGATTGTGTTTGCGCCGAAATCCAACGCACTGATTTCCTCGTCTCCCACCTTAGGATTATGCACATAAGCCTGATCAGAAACGACAATATCTTTCAAATATCCGGCGAAATTACCGGTAAAGCCGATTCTGATATATTTGGCTGATTTAGAAACGGTTATCGGAGTAGAAGAAACCCAATCGGTAGAAATCGTAATAACACTCGTTGTTCCGGGGGTTACAGTCCATATCTCGGTCCAGTTCGTATTATCTGAACTTTCTGACACATACCATTTCGGACTCGAAACAGCCGTAGAAGAAACCCGGCATTGGAAACTTAATTGATAAGGAACACTTTGTCGATTCAGCGCAATTACAATGTACTTGTCATTCCAATTGAAGCCTCCTAGCGCTGCATTCCCCAATCTTACTCCGTTGGAGTTATCCCAGTTAGCTTCTTTTTTGCTTACCGTCACTTTTGAGTCATCGAAATGCGATTTTGTGTAAGTAGTATTGTACGGCAGTTGTGCCCATACAGTCGTACCGATAAATGCCAAAAGCATTGATAATAAGTAAATCTTTTTCATTTTTTATACCTTATTTTGAATAATTTTCAGTTTTTGTAATACACACTTTACAAAGTTTACCATTTTTAAGATAAAACACAAAAAAATGCGCACTATTCCATAAAAATAGTGCGCAAAATTACTACAATTCTACGAATTGAGCAAATTTATTCTCTCGCGTGCGTGCGAATAATAATAAGGTGTAGCCGATTCTTAAAATTCAGTCCTTAGCTCTTTGGTACTTGGTACATAAATCGTACATCGTACATTTGTTCTTCGTACATTACTCAATGACTCCAGCTTCTTTCCATGAGTTAACGGTAGCGGTGACGTCCGTCATCGCCTGTTCGGGCGAGACGTCGTACTCCTCGCAAAGCGCTTTGCAGAGGGAATTAGCATCAAACGGACCTTTTTCTGCTTGCTCCCAAAGGAATGCAGCTGTCTCATTGAGCGTGATCATCTTGTTGAAATTGATGAGCGACATTGATTCTCCAACGAGAATGTATTCATTGCCTAACTTACGCAGGCGGAAACCTTCAATTGTTTTCATAAAGCCATTTTCCATTTTATCATTTACCATGTACCATTTATTGGTTTATTTATACATTTTCAACCATGTATGTCGGTATATTTTCAAAAGCCATTTGCGGACGGGGAAAAGGGCGTGCCATATACATCCGCGCGTAAGGGGTTTGCGGCGCCCACTCGGTGTCTCTATACGCACGACACGACCGATGATATCCTCCAACCTGCATTGCTCCTCCCCCATAAGGTTTCCGTCGCCCTGCAAGATATACAATTCTCCTTCTATCCGTATCAGCCGGTGAAGAACGTAAGTGCGGCGACCGGCATAGCCGGTCACACGCGCCAAGAGTATATCTCCTCTTTTAGGCAAACGTCCCAAAGGCGCCAAAACGACACTGTCTTTGTCTCCTTCGATGAATGGCCGCATACTGACGCCGGAAGGCGTGAAACGCACTTCTTTCTCCTCGTTCAGCAAGCGAGCCAGTTCAGGAATGAGTATGTCGTTTTCTACTCTCATTGGATGCGTACACCGGAAGCGGAATAAACGGCATTGCCGCGGATGATTACGAGTTGTCCGTTACGGAGAGTTTTGACAGCCGTAACCGGCGCAGCAGTATTCTCTACATCCGTCTCGTCACCGCCACAAACTGTGGTATAATTGCTATATGGATTACCACCTTCACCCCAAGTAACGTTGATAGCATCCAGATAAAGAGCTCCATCATTCGAACGGAGACCAATATAGGTATAATCACCGGATATATTCAGTGTAGTGCTACTACCATAAGCAATCGATCCTAATTTAGTGCCTTTATTATTGGAATCATAGAGATCCGAAATAGCGGAATAGGCAGTATTTTTGCCGTAAATATCCAAGGTGCGACCCGAAGATGTATTTTCATTCCATGCTACCACCACTTTTGATACTTTTCCCCCGGAAGCGGTTGTAATAATACCCGAAGTACTATTTTTAGAGCGGAGCTGAATAGCATCATTTCCGCCGGCGGTATTTCCCGCATAGACAGCATCGGAAGAAACCTTCACATTACTCCATGCCGTATAAGAGAAGCTACTAACGCCGGTAGTAGCGAGGGTCAGTTTATCCACAACCGCAGGTTTGACATCTCCATCCTTGGTAGCAAAAACGGCATAGAAGACAGCCCCTTCTTCCACTGCATCTCCTGCTGCAGCGAAGGCAGGGGCGGTAGTCTCACTCTTATAATCCGCCGTTGCGGTCCATCCCACGAATACTTTACCATCGGTGCAAGCCTCGGGTTGAGTGGTGGGAAGGATGAGTTTGCCGGTAGAAGAGATCGTTTCGAATCCTTCACCGTTCGCCATAAAGACTACATCAAATGGATCTACCGGAATAACGGGTTCTTCGATATAGGTGAGGGTGATCACACCGTTAGACTCCTTTATATTTTTCAGAGGTTTGCCGGAGACACCCGTCCATGAAGTCTTGGTGCTGTACGGCCACACATTCTTTGTACCATAGTCTGCTCCTATCTCCGTTCCTGAAGAAGGTACCAAAGTAAAGTGCGGCGAGCCGTTGCTGGTCAGGTTAGGCGCATTTTCCTCCCACATAGACTTGTTGTAGTTCACTTTCCAAATCAAGAGACCATGGTACGGAAGGTAGGTATCCCACCCTTGTTGCTGACGGTTCTCAATATAATAATTAAGACTGTTATTCGTATTCACTGCCTGTTGATTTCCGGAGGCGTTGATCTGATAAGCCGCATAACCGTCCGTACCAAGAGCTTTGAGCTCCAGGTTCTGTCCATCCGAACCCAAGTTAGCAGGCGTGTACCATCCGCAGAAGGCTTTCTCCCAAGCGTTATAGTTAGGCGGACAATGGATGCCTCCGTTATAACTGCCGCCATCCATCACATCCCACTCGTTCGGGGTGAGACTATTATTATAGTTGGTGGAATAGTCCGTGTCATAATGGTCCGGCAAACCGATTACGTGACCGTACTCATGGCATATGATACCTACCCCGGCCAACGAGGATTCGGACAACTCATTCGACATAGCGTAGGCATGCACCAGTTTGCCGTCGAAGGTGCATTGCGATTCAGAATAAGTACAGTTACCATAATTGCGGGAAGACTCTATATCATAACTGTGCGGCCAGATGGTATTCGCGGAACCACCGTCCGCCTGCCCCTTACCGGCATAAACGACATAGACGAAATCCACTTTGCCGTCGTTATTCCAGTCGTATTTCGAGAAATCAATCTCGCTATCCATCTTCTTGCATGCTTCGATAATCACATCTCCGGAATAGCGGTCATTGCCTTCTTCCTGATAGTCCTGACCATAATAGGCGTAACCCTTATCCAGAGTAACTGGACCATAGACATCCAGTTGGAGGTTATATTTGCCGTCCGACTGATCCCGGAAATATTGTGCAATCGATCCGTAGTTCACTCCGTTATATTTATTCACGGTACAGTTAGTGGAATTGCAGAGCTCGTCAATCACGTCCTTGGTGGTAGTTGTTTTGAACTTGGTATCCGAATAATTCACCATGATCACCACTCCCTTCGGAGGCAGGTATGGCGTGTAACCGAACTCAGCCTCACTTGCGGCGAGAGGAGCACGGCGCGCCTTGGCCGCCGCGTGGCGGGCTTTCGCCACCTCGGGAGTCGGTGCTTCGCCGACGACCTCATACATTCCGTTCACTTCTCTTACCTGTTGACCGTCACGGTTAACAAGGTAATGATAATACTCATCTCCCAGGAGCTGCACCTCGATGGTGGAGCCGTCAGCCTGGGTTCTTGTCTGCCATCCGCGTCGCGCGGGTACAGCGTTAGCGGCGAGCACAGCGCCGCACAGCATTATCGCTGCTACAATCTTCCTCATGATTTTGATTTTTTGATTTTGATATTTACTTACATTTACTTTATTTCTATGCCTTGGGCGTTGAAGCACTTATCGCCACGGAAGATCACGAGTTGACCGTTTTGAAGGATCTTTCCGGTCATCCGGTCTGCCTGCTTTTCCTCCAAACCGGTTTTCGTATCTTCTTTACCTTCAACCAAAATGACTACGTCATCGGTCACTGCATCAATACGGAACGTACCGGTTTCTGCATCATACGTATAATCCACGCCATACACTAACAAAGGATTATCTTTTCCCATCTCCACCGCCCAACAATCCGGCTCCAAGAGATAGCCGTTCTCCGGCAGAATGGAGAGCTCTAACGAATTGCCTGTCTGAAGTGTTCCCTCCTCCGACGAAACGACACAATAGTTACTGATCACCTCGTACGAACAGGTCTGTTTTCCCCCATTGAATTTGAAGGTAATTACTCCATCCTTCTCAGTAATCGCGGTCAGTGCGCAGCCTTCAAACGGAGTAAAAGTCGTCACATTCCCTGCGCCGGGGAAAGGATTATTCATCGCGCTGCTGTCTGCTGCTCCGATAGATCCGGGTACAGCGGACAAAACAGTATAACGAGGCTTGTAGGCTACGTTATTCGGCATATTATTATTCCATGCAGTCGCATTATAAACGACCTGCCACACTACCATTCCATGACCCGGCAAGTACTCATCCCATCCCGTCTGTTGCCTGTTCTCGATATAAAACACGGTATCGGTAACGGTATAGGGTTTCAGAGTCGTTCCTCCCGTAATCTGGTAGGCATCGTCATAACCCGTTCCGATGGTTATATTCCGTTGATCATCTTTTGCCAAGAGCTTAGGAGTAGCCCATCCGAAGAAATACTTGTCAAAAATGGAATACGAAGGTGGAGTCTTAGCTCCGTTATTATAACATCCCTGATCCATGATTGACCAATAATTGGGAGTGAGCCATTTATCAAAATTAGTACTATACTGCGTATCATAATAATCCGGCAGTCCGATCACATGTCCGAACTCATGACAAATCACACCGATGCCGTTTCGGCGTTCGGTGACACCGTCTATTTCACCCGAGCAGGCATAGTTATCCAATTTTTTGCCGTCCAAAAAGCAGTTTTTCGAAGCAACAGAACTATTATGCGCCCAAATAGATTCAGCCGGCCCGCCATCGTTCTCTCCCATTCCGGCATATATGACATAGACAAAATCCACATTACCGTTATTATCGTTATCGTACAACGTAAAATCCACCACATTGTCCACTAACTTGCAGGCATCCACAATCATCTGCCGTGCATTAGCATCCGTGCCCTCTTTAGAGGACGTATTACTTCCGTAATACGAACGGTCCTGCGGAAGTGTCACGGGTCCCACCACATCAAAGAAAGGCATGTATTGACTGTCCGATTGGGCGATAAAATAATCCCTGGCAGAACCGGTAGCCCCCTCGTAATCATAGCCGGATTGATTCATCATTTTCCACATCCCAAGGCTGTCATTCGTGTCAACGTATGGTAGATCCTTAAAGGCGGCAAGCACGACCAAGCCTCTCGGGGCAAGGTTCTTTTTGCCCACTGCCTTAGGGGCGCGTTGAGCACGGCGGAGCGCTATCTGCTCTGCAGAGGGAGCCGGTTCGTCACTAATCACGTATTCCCCCTCCCTCATCGTCACCTTCTTCCCTTCGCGGGTAATCATACAATGATAATACTCATCGCCTATTTGCTTCACTTCTACCGAAGTACCATCAGACAGCGTGCGGGTCATCCATCCTCTTCGCGCAGGAGCGGCAAAGAGAGAAATGGCACAAACCGCCAAGATTAACGTCATTCCTATTTTACGCATACTCATCATTGTGTTCGTTTTCTTTGCTTATATACATACAAAAAGCGTGCAAAGATAGCGCTTTTTTTTGAAATGGACAAATTTTTTCAAAGAAAAAGTACTTAATGACGTATTTTGTTGCCATTTGAGACAAAATTATAACAAGAAGGAACAAGTAGACAAACTGACGTAAAATGTAGAAAAAAACTTTTTTTACCTTATTTATTTGCGTATATGCGTAAAATATTGTACCTTTGCACCCGATTTTGCAAAGTGTAATTAGCAAAACACAATAAAAACCAATTTTTTCGTTTAACCAAAAAACATTAATGAAGGTTCGTGCAAGTCGAGTGTAAGTTCGCTTACGCAACTCGACGAAGCCGAAGCTCCAAAATTTTAAAATCTATTAAAATTATGAAAAAGATTTTCACATTAGCAGCTGCCGTATTGGCAAGTATGGCAATGATGGCGCAGGAGTTTACATTTACAGGCTCCACGCTTCCAGAAGGCTGGACCGGTAAAAGTCTTGGCTCCTCCTCTTTCTCCGGTGAAGACAACTCTATTCTAAAAGTCAGCTCAAATGGCACACTCACCTACACGTTCGCCGAAGCTGTTGACATTACGTCTATTGACTTCACTTTTTCTTTCGGATCGAAAGATGCAGGTAAAGCCGTTGATTTAGAGGCTTTTGGCACCAACGAAACCAGTCTTGGCACAGCACAACTCACTCAGGCCGAGAAGCAAACCGGTTCTAATATTAAGCAAGAAGCAAACATCGAGTTTGCCTATAGCGGAGTGAAGAAATTCACGATCACTAACTCTTCCGACAAAAACTTTTTGCTGGGATACCTTAAGTTCAATACCGGCGGTGCGACTCCTCCGGTTCCTGCTACTAAGCCGTGTACGACCGTAACGATTGAAGGTCCGGAAAATGCGTTTGTCGGAGATGAGGTTACTTTCAAGGCTACCGGTTTTGACGCCACGCCGGATGTAATCAACTGGTATGACGGTAACTTTGAATTAGTATCAGAGACCGACACCTATAAGTTCACCCCCACCGCTGCCGGTGACTACATGATCCAAGTTACTGCATGGAACGCATTCAACACAGAAGGAGATGAGGCATTTGCATATACTACTTTAAAAGTTTCTGATCCGGCTGATGTCTGCGGTGAGTTGATCAAAGCTGTTCATAAGAATAAGAATACGGCAGATGTAAGCGGAATTGTAGGTGGTACCGCAGACAAGAACACACAAGATAATGGTAAATTGGGTTCGAATGGTCATTACTTCGGCGTTAAGTTGGCTCGTGGCAAATTCCAAGCTGGCGATGAGGTAACAATCGTAGCTTCCGCTCTGAACGGCGGCAATACTGCAACCATTTACTCAGATAAGGGTACAACTCTCCTCGGTTCAGTTGACTTTGACACGGAGAGTTTAACCGCTACATACACATTGGAAGAAGAAACAGAATGGGTATATCTGTATCGTGCAGGATCCGCTTGCAATCCGAGTGTTGAGTCCATTACAGTTACACGTTCTTGTGAAGCAAGTGACAACAACGATATCAAGAGTCTGACCATCAATGGCGAAGCTGTTGAGGCTGTAGAAGGCGTATATAGCTACACCGTAGGTGCAAGCGTTAACTTGGCTGCTGCTCAAGTAGTTTATACTCTGGCTCATCCGAAGGCAACAGCTACTCCTGCAAGCGGATTCATGGTTGACGTTCCCAACGCAGGTGATCCCGCAAACACTCAGGTAATCACTGTTACCGCACAGAATGGCGATCAAGCTACTTACACCGTTTCCGTTACTAAGAGCGCTGAACTGAGTAAAGACGCAAGCTTGAAAGCGTTGAGCGTTGATGGTTACACCCTTGATCCGGAATTTGCTGCTGACGTTTACGCTTACACTATCACCAAGGCTTACGGCGCAGAGAACCCTGCTGTTTCCGCAGTACATGCCACCGCAAACGATGCAAATGCACAGACTCCGGTAGTAGAGTTGAACGAGAATGCATTTACTGTCACCGTAACCGCTGAGGACGGCGAGACCAAATTGAATTACACGATCAGCATCGTTGAGGCTGCTGCTAAGAAAGATCTCCTTGAGGCTACATTCAGCAACGGAGTTCATGGTTACATCGCTAACGGCGAAATTAAAGTTCCGTATTTGGTAGGTGAGGAAGAACCGACATTCGTCAGTGCACGTTTCTGGAAAGCAGACGGCGAACCGACTGCCGAAATGGTAGAAGGCAAACTCGTTGTAACCGGTATTGACAACAAAAAAGATGAATACACGATCACTTATGTTGCTCTCACCCCGATGGAGGCATCCTACGAAGAGATCACCTTCGCTGATGTACCTGCATATATTTATTCCATTTACGGATGGGATGCAGATAAGGGTGTTAAGTTCTCTAAAGACGTAGAAGAGGCTTCTAACCACCGTATTTCCGAGGGTAAGGATCGTATCTACATCGCTCTGCCGGTTGCACAATCTGTCATTTTGACCGGTGGTAGCGCAGGTGAACGTTCTGTTAACATCTCCGTAAATGGCGTAGTAAGTGATATCACCAAAACACCAAAGAAAGATGAGACAATCACTATTCCTTTGGTAGCTACAGAAGGTGCTAACTTGGTTGCTATTGAGAGCAACGGCAACAATGGTGACGCAGGCTTTGTCAAGATCCAGTTGGTTCAAGGTATTCCGACTGCATTGGAGAATGTAGATGCCAGCAAGAAAGCAGTGAAAGTTATTCTGGATGGTCAACTGCTGATCAAGAAGGGCGACAAGTTCTACAACGCTCAGGGCGCAGTAGTGAAATAACGTACTCGCGTAACGTACTCGCATAACGAGCCCGAATAGCGAGCCCGAATAGCGCATTAATGCGCAATAATAAAACAGCTCCGCAAATCCTGCGGGGCTGTTTTATTGCCGACATCACAATCAGGTCTTTCCCGAAAAAAACGGGGTTAAAACGTGATTCGAGTGGGTGATTAGTGGGTGATTAGTGGGCTGTTAGTGGGTCGTTAGGCTTACGTCAGGCTTACGACGGGCTGATTTTGGGCAGAAAATAACCCAAGAATTATTCATCATTTTAGGTCATTCAAATTGGACTGCAAAGGTACACAAAAAATTTCATGTATGCAAATTTTTGAAAAATAAACTATCAGTTTTTTGAAAAAAACACTTGAATATTTGCATATATGCAAAATTTGTAGTACCTTTGCGCGAATTTTAATTTGCGGTGGTATGCATATTTTACAACACATAGGAGAATATACCCTCTTAATGGGCAAAGTGCTGAGGATGCCGGACAGACAGCGGATGTTTTGGCGTCAGTACAGCAGGGAACTGGAAAAACAGGGTTTGCAGAGCTTGCCGATTGTACTGATCATCTCTGTTTTTATCGGGGCCATCTTAACTATTCAGGCGAAGACAAACACGGAGAATCCGCTGTTACCGACTTACACAACTGGTCTGCTGACACGCGAAACACTCTTACTGGAGTTCTCCAGCACAATCTTATGCCTTATTCTGGCAGGCAAAGTGGGCAGTAACATCGCTTCGGAGATTGGTACGATGCGTATCACGGAGCAGATCGATGCCATGGAGATTATGGGTGTGAATAGCGCCAATTATCTGATTTTGCCGAAAATCCTGGCATTTGTAACAATGATGCCGATGTTAGTAATCATCTCCACGGCAGTCGGTCTGGTAGGAGGATGGGCGGTCGGCGTCTTCACGGATATTATTACGGTGCATGATTACTTAGTGGGTGTACAATACGCCTTTAACCCCTATTTCGTTTGGTACGGAATCATCAAGAGTCTGGTGTTTGCGTTCGTGATTACCAGCATGAGCAGTTATTATGGTTATTTCGTCCGCGGAGGTGCATTGGATGTTGGACGCGCGAGCACAAATGCCGTAGTAAACTCAAACATAATGATCCTCTTCCTCGACCTCATTTTAAGTAAATTGCTACTATGATAGAAGTTAGAGACGTTGTAAAATCGTTTGACGGGAATGTCGTGCTGAACCATATTAGTACGGAGATGCATGACGGACAGGTGAACATGATCATCGGTCAATCCGGTTCGGGTAAGACCGTTCTGATGAAAAGCCTCATCGGCTTGCACACCGTAGATAGCGGACAGATCCTCTATGACGGCCGCGATTTGGCTATGATGGGTAGCGATGACATCCGGATGCTACATCGCGAGGTGGGAATGCTGTTTCAGGGCAGCGCACTGTTCGATTCAATGACTGTGATGGAGAACGTGCTCTTTCCGATGGAGATGTTTTCACATAAGAGCCTGGAGGAGATGCAGGAACGTGCGGAGTTCTGCTTGCGTCGTGTGGAGATGCCGGAGAGGGTTTGGAATCTGATGCCCAGCGAGATCAGCGGTGGACAGCAGAAACGTGTAGCTATCGCTCGGGCGATTGTCTTAGAACCCAAATATCTCTTCTGCGACGAGCCTAACTCGGGTCTCGACCCGAAGACCAGTCTGGTAATCGATGCGCTGATACAAGATATCACACGGGAGTATAACATCTGTACCATCGTCAATAGTCATGATATGAACTCCATCATGGAAATAGGCGATAACATCCTGTTCCTCAAAGGAGGAAAGAAAGAATGGCAGGGAAGCCGGCATGAGATTATGACAAGCACAAATGAGGCACTCAACGATTTTGTCTTTGCCTCAGAACTATTCAAGAAAGTAAAAAAAGCGAATATACAATGAAGAAGATTTTAGTTTTGGTCCTGATGGGCTTGATGAGTATCGGGATGTGGGCGGATGGACCGGCACGTGTACCGGCTTATCGCGGATTGATTGAACGCAAACAGCCGAATGGATATGTCTTGCGTACGTATTTGCGAGGAGACGAACACAAACATTGGAACATGACAGAAGACGGATGGTTGATTCGTGAGAACAAACGCGGATGGTTGAAATATGTGAAAACCAACCGCAAAGGAGAGCTGGTGACAAGTTGCAAGAAAGCCCGCAACGCAGAGGATCGAAGCAAATGTCAAAAGCGTTGGTTAGAGAAACACGGGAAGAGATTTGAAAATTAAGAACTTTATAGTATTTCTGCTGTTCATGGCAGCGATGAGGGTGAGCGGAGTGCCTGCTTACCGGGGACCTATTGTGCGCACAGCGGACGACGGGACCGAGAAAATCGTGTACCTGCACGGTAATGAGCATTTTCATTACATGACCGACCAAGCCGGTCAATGGTTGGAGGAAAAGAGACTGAAACCCATGACGGAAGCAGAGAAACGCGCACGAATAGAAGGGGCACAAGCTATGAAGCCTCATCGGGCACCTCTACACGAAGAGTCTATAGGCGATACACCCTACTTGGTGCCCCGAGTGTTAGTACTGCTGGTGAATTTTGCAGACACCAAATTCAGCACTCCCAAAGATACAATCGACAGCATGCTGAACGGAACTCATTTCACGCGTGACTATATGGTGAAAGTTAATACGGGAGCTTGGACCTATTTCACGCATATTACTTCTTCCGGAAGCGTGCAACAGTATTTCCACGACCAGAGTTACGGTCAGTACAATCCCGTTTTTGATGTAGTAGGTCCTCTGGAACTGAGCCAAAACGCCTCTTATTATGGTCAGAACACCGATTACGGGAAAGATGCGAACGTATATGAGATGATCAAGGATGCGTGCGACAAAGCAGACTCAGAGGGAATAGATTTCCGACAATACGACAGTAACAATGACGGATATGTAGATCTTGTGTATGTCCTTTATGCCGGATTCGGTGAGGCGGATGGAGGTCCGGAAGGTACTATTTGGCCTCATCAATCGGACATGAGTTACTATTATTACCGTCACGACGGGAAATATATCGGTCATTACGCGTGCAGCAACGAACTCGATTTCAATAATAAACTATACGAAGGTGTCGGTACTATCTGTCATGAGTTCAGCCATGTACTCGGTTTGCCGGATCTGTACGAGAACAACGAAGAGTTGATTGGTCTGCACACGTTGTGTAATTGGGACATAATGGATCAGGGTTCGTATAACAACGATGGTAATACACCGCCCGCTTATTCGGCGTACGAGCGGTTTTATATGGGTTGGTTAATGCCACGCGTTCTGACCGATCCGGAGTACGTCACCCTGCGTCCTATCAATGAAGGAGAGGGGGAGTCGCTGCTGATCAGTTCCACTAACTGGCATAACCTCGTCGGCTCGGCTCCAAGCCCCGCGACGTTCTACCTGCTGGAAGACCGCAAACGGGAGGGTTGGGACCAGCACCTTCCGGGAGAAGGGATGCTGATTACCAAGATCTCTTTTAACCGCTCTCGGTGGAGAACCAATCAGGTGAACTGCTCCGAGCAAAAGATGGGCGTTGATATCTTGGAAGCGAAAGCGAATACAACCTACATCGGCAGAGCCTCAGACGCCTTTCCCGCAGGGACGGTCAATGAGTGGACATCGCTTACATGGCACGAGATAACCAATATATCGCGTTCGGAAGAGGATGGCGTCATCCGTTTCTGTTACAGGGGAGCACCGCTTCCGGAGGATGTAGAGAAAGTGCCCTCAGAGAACGAAAAGACCAGAAAAGAACTACATAACGGCAGGATCATCATCCGCCGCGGAAATAAAACATATGACATAATGGGTTATGAAAATAATCAGTTATAATCTAAATGGTATCCGGTCGGCTATCAGCAAAGGGCTGCTGGATTGGTTAAAGGGCGAAGACCCCGATGTGTTTTGTATCCAAGAGAGCAAAGCGCAACCGGAGCAGATCGATGTGATGGCTTTTCAAGAGTTAGGCTATCATAGTTATATTCACTCGGCAGAGAAAAAAGGATACTCGGGAGTGTGCATCTTCACCAAACAAGAGCCGGACAAAGTAGTCGTAGGTATGAGTAATCCGAAGTACGACAGGGAGGGACGCGTCCTGCGGGTGGATTTCGGCGATCTGACAATCGTGGATGCTTATATACCGAGCGGCACGACAGGCGATGTGCGGCAGGATTTCAAAATGGAGTTCTTGGAGGATTTTCTGGTATGGGTAAACGAATTGCGCAAAGAGCGGCCTAACCTCGTGATATGCGGCGATTATAACATCTGCCATAAACCCATAGACATCAACCATCCGGAGCGGCAAATCGGTGTGTCAGGTTTCTTGCCCGAAGAGCGCGAATGGATGGATCGCTGGGAAGCAAGTGGGCTGGTCGATTCATTCCGCGTCTTTGACCAGAGTGCCGAACGATACAGCTGGTGGAGCTGGAGAGCCGGTGCACGAGCACGCAACGTGGGTTGGCGCATCGATTATTTATGGGTCAGCGAGAACCTGAAGAACCGGCTCCAAGAAGGAAAAATACTAACCGAAGCTATTCACTCGGATCATTGCCCGGTAATGGTAGAACTTAATTGACGATTGATTGCTGCTTCAAATCGTAAATCAAAAATAAATCGTAAATAATTCGTAAATCGTAAATTTGTAAATCGTAAATCATTTGATGGATACGTTAAGAACAGAACATCTGATTAAGAAATACGGCAAGCGAACCGTGGTGAATGATGTCTCCATTGAGTTGGAGCAGGGAGAAATCGTGGGCCTGTTGGGACCTAACGGAGCAGGCAAAACCACGACTTTCTATATGACTACGGGACTTGTGGCTGCCAATAACGGTCGTATCTTCCTCAATGATGACGACATCACCAATTTCCCGATGTACAAACGCGCGAAAATGGGTATCGGTTATCTGCCGCAGGAAGCAAGTGTCTTCCGAAAAATGACGGTAGAGGATAATATCCGCTCAGTACTGGAGTTAACCAATTTCAGCAAAGAGTACCAGGCAGAGAAATTGGAACAACTCATCAAAGAGTTCAACCTCGCGCATGTGCGCTATAACTTAGGTGACCGTCTGAGCGGTGGAGAACGACGCCGGACGGAGATAGCCCGCTGTCTGGCTATCGAACCGAAGTTTGTGATGCTGGACGAACCTTTTGCGGGCGTCGATCCGATTGCCGTACAGGAAATCCAGGACGTCGTTTGGAAGCTCAAAGATAAGAATATCGGTATTCTGATTACCGACCATAACGTCGATGAGACGCTCATGATTACCGACCGTGCGTACCTCCTTTTTGAAGGAAAAATCCTCTTCCATGGCACACCGGAAGAATTGGCTGCCAACCCTGTAGTTCGGCAGAATTACTTAGGCCGTAATTTTGAACTGAAGAGAAGGAGTGATGTGAAGGAGTGAAAGGAGTGAGGTACATAGGGTTGATGATTGTTGCTGCCCTTACGGCATGCAACAGTATTCCGGAAGTGGACCAGCCGATACGCGAATGTGCGACACCGCCGGAAGGCAGAGCTGTGGCTATGTCTTTCAGCGCGGGCGAGATCATTTATATTGTCAGTGGCCGCAAACCCAATAATGCATATTCCCAGACCATGCTTCGTTACAACACAGATACCGACCAATGGGATGAATCGAGCGCTATTCCTATCACTCCGCGCGCCAACGGCACAGCGTGCGCAACACAGCAAGGAGTGTTTCTCGGCTTGGGTTATGACGGAGGCAGTGTGCATAACGAGGCCAGTTATCTACACGACTGGTGGTGCTACAACCCGCAAAACGAACAGTGGACAAGGAAGGCAGATTTTCCCGTGTCTCAAACAGTAGCCGCTATCAGTTGGACAGATAATCAATATATATGGGTCGGTTTCGGTTTTAACGGATTCACCAATGTCGTTTGGCGCTACGATATCCAAGCGGACACATGGACAAAGCAGGAACAGAGCGGTTCCATTCCCGACCGCGCGATGTCCCCCGTTGTTGCACAGTGTAACGGCCGCTATTTTGCAGGAACAGGATTCCGCCGCTACAGTCGCAGCGGATGGTGGGAGTGGTTCGCCGACGGACACTGGGAAGGTCGCGCGTCTGTCCCCGGAAGCGGACGGCATAACGCCATAAGCGCAGGAACGGACAAGCATGTATGGGTGATGGGAGGATGGCATTACGGCGATTCATTGACGACAGGATTCCATTACGAGGATATATTACGATACACACCGGAAACGAACCAATGGGCATACTGCGGCACAATACCTTGCGGCACAATGGAAAATGGAACAGCATGCGGCATAGGCAACCGGCTCTATTTCGGTTTAGGAGAAGATAAATTCGGACATCTGCACACACATTGGTACTTGATTGAAGACTAAACGGCACATAGTATTGACTGTATGGCTCTGTTGCACGCTCATGAGTTCTGCCGCCGATTGGTGGCCGGTAGCCATGCATCAGCCAGACACCGCACGCGACACTATTCTGTATGGGGCGGAGATCTCTGCTTTGGCATCCACCGGCAGCACTGCACCATTCTGGCTGCACGCCAAAGAGAACGGCAACATCAGTGCGGCGCCATACAGCGGGAACATCACCATGGGTATCTATAAACCCGCCACACGTCCCTCGCGATGGTATGACTACGATTTTGCCGTCGCACTCACCGGACGGTTTGATACCGAACGCGCCACAGGTTATTTCCGGCAACTATATGCCCATGTACGTTTGTATATCATTGATATTACTGCCGGTATCCGTCCCATGACATGCGGAAGCCAAAATCCGTCCCTCTCCACCGGAGGATTGCTATTCAGCGGTAACGCACAGCCCATCCCAAGCGTAAGTATCGGAATAGACAAGTACACTCCGTTCCCCGGTCTTTTCGGATATTTGGAGGTTAAGTGCGGAATGACGCACGGTTGGTTTGTAGATGCCTGTCGAATAGATACAACTGTCGCCACTCGCAATGCACTACTGCATTACAAATTTGCCGGCTTGCGTGTAGGCGGCAGTCTGCCAATCAATATCAGTTATGAGTTTCACCACGCTGCACAATGGGGAGGATATTCTCCTGTATATGGTCAGTTTGCTACCGACTGGACTGCTTTCTCCCATATTTTCAGGGCCGCGAGTGGAGGAAACAATTTGAGCGACCAGCTCAATGCGGAGGGTAACCATCTGGGATTTCAAGAACTGGCTCTAACCGCCAAATGGAGTCAATGGAGAATTACTGCTTATTGGCAAACCATTTTTGAAGACAAAAGTGCGAACTTTATAGGTCGTAGTAACCAAACGGACGGTCTATGGGGTTTATCAATATGCCAGACACAATGGCCGTTTATTCATTCGCTCACCTATGAATTCATGAACACAACGGGTCAGGACGGTCCTTTCCATGACCGAGACGGATTGGTTTACGGTGGTCGCAGCGACTATTACAACAACAGTAGTTACGCACAAGGTTGGACCCATTTCGGACGCACGATAGGTAATCCGCTGATGAGTCTGAGCAACAACCGCGTACGCACTCATTTCGCAGGCATCGCCGGTAATATATACGGCTACGAATATCGATTGATTGCATCCTATACACGCAACTGGGGCACCTATCGGGCCCAGAAAACAAGTCAGAACACGGCGCTGATGATTGAGGTCAAGAAACATGTAGAGAAAGCATGGGGACTGGACTTCGGTGTTCGGTTGGCGGCAGACTTCGGTTCGCAGTTCGGCAATCAGTTCGGCGCACTCATAACCGTCGCCAAGCGCGGCATCATTCATAGTTACTAAGATGAACATCGTGCAGATACACTCGGGTTTGGGCAATCAGATGTTTCAGTACGCCTTCTATCTGGCGCTGAAGCACCATCGGCCGGACACCAAGATGGACGCGTCGGTCTATCAGCATCGCCCCTCGCACAACGGCTATGAGTTAGAGCGTATTTTTGCTATTCATCCGGACCATGCGACGACCGCGGATCGGGATCAATTGGCTGATGTGAGTAAAGACCTATTCTCGGTTATCCGCCGTGCGCTCGGATGGAAAAAACACACGACGGGACAAGTGGTACTTGAACCCGATCCTGCGAAGGGATGGTGTCCCGAAATGCTGAATGCAGAGAACAGTTATCTGCAGGGCTATTGGCAAAGCGAGCACTATTTTGAGGAAGTGGCCGATCAAGTACGGCAGGCTTTTCACTTCCGTCTGCCCTTGCCGCTCGCCGATGAGGCTCTGGCGCAACAGATACAATCCACCCGCAGCGTGAGTGTGCATGTCCGCCGCGGAGACTATCTCAAGAAACGGCGTGTCGAAGATTATAACGTCTGTTCGGAGAACTATTACCGCCGCGCCATTAAAGCGATACAAGCGCAGGTGAAGCAACCGGTTTTTTATGTCTTCTCGGATGATCCGGATTGGTGCAAAGCGCAGGCATTCTTCCCGTCCGATACGATTTTCGTCAGCGGGCACGAAGGCCCCGACGCGTATCTTGACATGCAGTTGATGAGTCTATGCCGTCATCATATCATCGCCAACAGCAGTTTCTCCTGGTGGGGCGCATGGTTAGGACAAGACCAAGACACCGTCACGATCGCACCGAACACCTGGTTTCGCAACAGACCGCGCCCCGATATCCTACCCTCTAACTGGATGACCATAGATGTTGATTGAGCAGTACCATATTATCATGCCAGTGAAGGACTCACTGGAGACAGCCGAGCAGGCCATCCGCGCCATTGTGGCTGGCGGACAGTTCCTCACCGTCTATGACGATTTCTCTTTACCGGAGAATGCGGCGCGCTTGGACACCTTGGCGCAGGAACTCGGTTTTGAACTCATTCATCTAAGCGAACTGACCGACCATCCTTCGCCCAACTACCGCCGGACACTCATCCATGCCCAACGCGCATGCCTCGCCCAGGGACAACACTTGGTTATTGTGGAGAGTGATGTGACCGTGCGCCAAGACACCGTTGCGCGCTTATGCGAAGGAGTAACAGCCGGCATAGGTATGGTGGCGGCAGTGACCGTCGATGCGCAAGGTACGGTGAACTTCCCGTACGAGTATGCCAAAGGTCTCAAGACGGACGGACCTTGCACCAAGCGCCTGTCGTTCTGTTGCACGCTCTTGACCAATGCACTGCTGCAGGCATATGACTTCGAACAACTGGATACGAAAAAGAGTTGGTACGACGTGACTATCAGTCGTCTGTCCCGCCAACTGGGTTTCACGAATGTCTTGCAGGTGACCAATCCTGTCCTGCACACCCCGCATTCCAGTCGCCCCTGGAAACAACTCAAATATACTCACCCCCTTTGCTACTACTGGCATAAACTGATCTATGGACGCGACAAGATTTAAGATATACAGCCTGATGGTGGTGAAGAACGAAGCGGATGTCATCGCGGCTTCGCTCGTCGATGCTTGCCGGTGGAGCGATAAGATCATCGTCATCGACAACGGTTCGACCGACGGCACATGGGAATGTATCCAAGACCTGGCGACCACCCATCCTCAAATCATTCCCTGGTTGCGCTACGAAGGTCCCTTCCATATCGGCCTGCGCGCCAAGGCCTTCAAGGCTTTCCGGCATGAATTGCAAGCTGGCGACTGGTGGAACGTGCGGTTGGATGCCGATGAGTTCTATCCGGGTGATGTACGGGCGTTCTTGGCGAAGGTGCCGAAGTGCATCACTACCGTCAAGAAAGAGAGCACGGACTATATCCTGACGCGCGAAGACTTGGCGTCGCAGACTTTCACCGGCACTTTCGACCGCTCGCGCTTTATACATGCCCTGCCTACCTTGCGTCGCGAACGACGGTTCATGCGTCATTCGGCGTTGCTCTGTTGGAGCGAGCGGTGGCGTTATCCGCATCCATGGGGACGGGTGTGGGAGCACGCTATCCCTGTGGATCATTACCAGTACCGCAGTCCCGAACAGATGCAGCAGCGTTTTGCGGTGCGCCAACAAGCCAAAGCGGACGGATGCGGTTCGTTCCGGCATGAACAAGGGCAGTCCTGGCAGGATTATCTGATGACCAACCGACAACTGGAGGAACAACACCTGCTGGCCCACCTCGAAGAAGCCTTTGCGGCCTCCGACCGGGTGCTGTATGCCGGACGCAACACGCTTAAGCTCATCGGCGAAGATATCGTTGTGAAGGCGTTCCATCGTCCCCGTTTTCCGAACAGTTTGATATACGGCCTTTTGCGCGCGAGCAAAGCGAAGCGCAGTTATACGAACGCCTTGCTGCTGGGCGAACTGACGCCTCAGCCCTTGGCTTACAAAGAGTGCCGCTGCGGTGGGCTGCTACGCGACAGTTACTATGCCTGCCGTCTCTCGGCGCTACCTCTCACTTGGCGTATCGTAGCGCGCGACCCGCTGTTCAAGCACCGCGAACAGATTGCACGCGGCATCGGACGCTTCATGGCGAAGATGCACGAGAAGGGTTGTTTTCCTTTGGATTTCTCGGGCGGCAATATCTTGGTGAACGAAGACGGCAGTCAAGTGCAACTCGTCGATGTCAACCGCATGCGTCATTATGCCGCTATCAGTTGGCAGCAAGGATGCCGGCAAGTGCAACACCTGCATCTGAATGAGTCCGACTGTCGGGCGTTAGCAGAAGCCTACGCGGCCGAGCGGGGTTTCGATGCCGAGGCATGTTATCGTCTGATGAACCGTCACCGAATAGGTATCTAAATGTATGTGTATGGAACGATATAAAAAACTCATAGAACGCATCAATTACTTCGCCTTTCTGGCGTTGCTGATTGCGCTGCCCTTCCCGCAACCTATCATCCACTTCTGCTGGCTCGTATGGGCTTATACATGGTTGCTGGAGTTTCGGTATGTTGACCGAACGAACCTCCGTCGCTCGCGCGGTGTGCTCTACCTCAGTATAGGTGTCGGGGTATGGTTGGTATGGAATATCGTCTCGCTGCTATGGGCGCAAGACACTCATGCGGCGTGGTCCGCTATCGAGCGCTACATCAGTCTGTTTGCCATCCCGCTCATCGGCTGCTTCGGACTCAACACCCATTATAATTTGCGTACGTGCGTGCGCGTGTTGGCCGTCAGTGCGCTGGCGTCCATAGGCATGTATCTGTTCACGCATTATTGGGTAATGAACCACGAACTGGCCCTCGACCGCTACACCTGCGCCCCGCGGGTATCCTTGGACCTGCTGCATATGGACAACCTCCTTTTAGATATCAAGCACCGCGTGCATTATGCGAATGTGCTCTGTCTGTTAGTGCCCTGCCTGGTGCTCCTTCGCAAACCGTTCAGCAAAGTCCTCACCGCCCTGCTCAGCCTTGCCCTTTTGGTTGTAATCCTATGGACGGGTTCCCGTATCGGACTGGTGGCTTTGGCACTCGTGCTCGGTATCACGGTGGTTCGTTGGGCGCTGCGTCAACCGAAAACGGTCAAGGTCATAAGTATCGTCGCTACCGCCCTGGTGCTCGGTGCGGTTTGCGTAGCCGGCGTAGCCTTTCATCCGCGCAGTGCGGGGCATAGTATAGAGGACGAACCGCGTATGACGGTGTGGAAGACGGCTTTGGAGCAACCGACGGACTATCTCGCTTACGGCCTTGGTGCCGGCAACAGCACCGACTACTTAGTGGAGCGATACCAACAGCGCGAATGGGAGATCTTCTACCTGCGTCGCTTCTCGCCTCACAACCAGTTTTTAGGGGTCTGTATGGATTTAGGCCTCGTAGCGGCCGTACTGTTCGTGCTCTTCTGGATCGGCATACCTTGGTTCTTCGCAGGTGACAAGCGGTACTGGGCATGGTGCGCCCTCGGCATCTGTCTGCCGGTGATGTGCACAGAGATGATCTTGGGGGGAATAGAAGGAATCGTGTTCGTCAATATCCTGTTCTTGCTCGGCACGCTGCTACCCGACTCAACGCGGCAGACCGACGCTGCAGGTAAGCCATAGACCGCGGGGAGTACAAAGACTGAGAGGGGTACGACCATCGCGTAGATCTTTGCCCGTAGAGGCATCATAAAACATACAGTACTCGTTGAGCTCTGTAGCAAAATCCCAGATATTATAACAGATAGCTTGTATCTCAAAGGGCACACCTTTGATGGTACCGCGGTACTTGAAGCGCAAGTCGAAATTAAAGAACGAGTCGGTGCGTTTACCGAAATTATTATCGCGGACGTTGATACCGCGCGTGTTGGCATTCCATACGATCGCTTGTGTCCCGGCATCGCCGGTGACTACATGCGTGCGGAAAGCAGAGAAAGCGATTCCGTCGCGGAACTTACCGCTCAGACTGAGTTGCCAGTTGGGGGTGATATTGACACCTAACTGCATTCGTGCAATGTAGGCGCGGTCTTGATTAAGCCGTCCGAGCGATCGGATACCCGGATCCGACTGCTGCATATTCGCGTTGACCAACACGATATTGGGGCTCGCCAATGATTCACTGAGCACGTTGATATCTTGCGCCGCAGCTCCGTTCCCCAACGCGGACGTACCGGAGACGATATAACTCTGCCAACTAAGCGAGAAGAAAACTTTCTTTCCGTTGTAGGTATATTTGATGACGTTGGAGGCAAAGACCGGTGAGTCAAACACACCTCCTCCGGTCTTGGGTGCTCGGGTGACTTCATAAGAGCGTTTCTGCGGTTTCATGGCGTAAATATCATAATTCATCCCCTGCTCCGCCTGTTGTACGCTCACGGGATAGAATGAATCCGTATAGCCCTCCGCCATGCCTACCGACCATGTGTTATAGTATTTTTTGAAAGACGAAAGGATACTGATCTCATGGCGTCCGATGGTGAAGATAATCGGTATATCCACCGCTACATACTGAGGTTGCCAAAGACCTTTTCCCCACCGATGATACTGCCCTCCGGTAGTAGTAAGAAGCGTGTTCGTACCGGCAAAATACACTTCTCCATTCATGTAACTATCGCTCATGAACCGGATCTGGTCATATGTATAAGGGATGCGGTAATTAGCTGCAATGAGATCCATCTTGAACCATCTGACAGGCTCAATATGTATATCCGCTTTGGCTTCCCAGCAGGGCGTCACCTTCGATTTGCCCGCCAGCAATATTCCGTCCAGCGTAGCGGAGACACTCCCGCTCAACCTCAACCACGGCAGGACCTGATAGCCTGCCTCCAGAGACACCGAGTTCTCTAACATCCCCGAACAAAAAGCCCCGGAGGACCACTGATAATCATAAAGGGAGAGGGGTGCATTCATGTTATCGCCCTGCATATACTCCGTGTTCCGCCATTCGGTTTGCGAGGGACGGAAAGCGAAGAACGAATTATACGCATCAACATGCAATCTGAGCCAAGGCAGGATCGTAAAGCGGTAATCAACCGCCCAGTGCAGTTCGTGCGTACGCCCGTCCGGGTACCAAGGGCTCAACGCCTCTCCGTCCACATCGAGGATATTTCGGGAGAACTCCAACTCACGATGCTGGTCGCGTTGCAGCGCGTAGGTCAGACCTGTTGTCAGTTCGCCGGCACGACCGAACGCTTTCTTGCCGAAGAAGGACAATGAACACTCGGTGCGCCAAGCCGTCTCATTGGAGTTATAACCGAACTCGCTGTATCCATCCGCCCGATGCCCCGCCCGAAGGATATAATAGAGTCCGTCAAAAGCGGCGTTGGGGGCAAAGGGGAGTTGACCATCCAACTGCACATGATAATAGCGCGCATCATAAGTACCTTCTATCCCTGTATGATCAAACCTTAACTGCCGGCGGACACCGTAATCCGCATAGAAATGCTGACGGTACAAAGTCTCACCCACCGGAATAGCGTATAGTAAGTCTACACTACCTGCTCCTACCGTATGACGGCGATGATGCACAGGACGATCATCCGCCAAACGGCTGATAGCCGAACCACCGGGTTGCAAATCCAAAAGCTTCTTTGCCAAGGGACCATAACCGCCTATGTTCCCTGCCTGCCCCGATAGACGGATATGCGGCTCCGCCACACTGCCCATCGTCCAATAAACCGCTCCGCGGTTATAATCAACCGCCATCGAATGGGTGAACATATCCGGCGTGTAGTACGCACCTCCGGCATCAACACGACTGTCCAGACGAAATCCATTCAGGTAGTATTTGTTCCAACGGTAGGAGTTTCCGTTGATAGAAAAGAAATAGGGTTCCGGTGTGCTCCATTCACCCGTAGTCTCGGTCAGATAGGTAGTCACGTCGCAATGATTATCCAAATAATGACGCAGGTCTCCGTACTGATACCACTCCCGCATCCATTCGCTGGTGACGGTATCTATTCCAAAATCCGCTGCCGCACGAAGCGACAACGGGAAAAGAAGCATTGAGAATAGAAATATGAGTGTTTGCCTTTTCATCTTTCAGTGTCAACGGTCTTTTTTCTTTGAGCGAAGCGGTCTAAGATCCTTATATGATAGACCAAGCCTACCCGTATCTGGTGGAAAGGATAATCCTTGATACCGTATTGATACTGTGCAAAAGGCTCAAAGCCCTTCACATGCCCCGCCACGCGTGCCTTGATGGTCATGGGGCGATCTCCGTATCGTTCCCATCCAAAATAACCACCCCACGTAGCCTGTATGGACACATATTCATGACGCAGGGACGCTTGCAGTCCGTACATCACCGCATCGTTCTGCCTGCCGTTATCAGTCTGCCAACACAGGAAACCGGCAGAACCGGCAAAGCGCAACGTGATTTTATTCAAAGGGATTGACTGCCCCATACTAAGGTCGAAGAAATAGCCCGGGCTGTCATAATGGCGTTTACGGTCGTACTGCTCTCCGCTAGCTGTTTTCATGGCGGCGCGGAGGGTCATCTGAGGGATATATCGGGCATTCGGAGTCTTAAACCATTCGTTATGGAGGATTTGAATTTCCGTGGATATATACACATCTCCGGCTCCTTGTCCCTTCCCGTCGAACTGGTCATACCATCCGAAAACGGGCATCCAAAGGCAGATATTCGCCCAACGCGTGAATAAAGGAACGCGCACGCGCGCAAAAAGATCCGCAGTACGACTGCCGTCCTTTCCGAAGTAGCCCTCCCCTGCCAACTCCAGATGCAACTCGCTCTGCGTCAGACCATCCGACATATCCGGAACAGGGAAAGCATTAGGACCAAAGAAAGCCGGAGCGATACCGCTCGGCTCTCTCAAATTAGGTTTCTCTATCGGCGTCAATGCGAAGAGAGGAGAACAGAATACAGAGTACAACGTACAGAGTAGTATGTAACGACTTAACGCTTTTCGCTGTAAAACCATCTTAACGCTTTCACTATGGAACGTCGCGCAGCGACCTATATTCCAAACAAGTTCCTAAAGAAATTTTTCTTGTCCGCAGCGCCCGGGGCAATGTTCGGACTATTCTGCAGTTTCTCGATGAGTGCCCGTTCGTCCTTGCTCAGTTTCTCGGGGATATATACGCCTACATTGATGAGCAGGTCGCCTACTCCGTAGTTTCTGCCATATTGATCGATTCGCGGCAGACCTTTTCCTCGCATTCGGAGGACCTTGCCGGGCTGTGTACCGGGCGTGATCGTAATCTTGACATCGCCCGTGAGGGTTGGTATTTGTACCTGCCCGCCCAAGACTGCCGTCGGCATATCGAGCAGCAGGTTATAAATCAGATCGCTTTCCTGACGGATGAAGTCTTTGTGTTCATCCTCCTCGATGAGGACAAGCAGGTCACCGTTGACACCCCCACGCGGAGCAGCGTTTCCTTTACCCGGAACGGTCAACTGCATACCTCCCATTACACCGGCAGGAATCGTGATTGTGATGATCTCTTCGTCACGCACGACACCCTGACCGCCGCATTTAGGACACTTGTTCTTAATGATACGTCCTTCACCGCCGCAAGTGTCACATTCCGCTTGTACCTGCATCATTCCGAAAATTCCACGCTGCTGACGAATCACACGTCCCGAGCCCTTACAGGTCGGACAGGTCTCCGTGTTGCCGTCCTTACTGCCCGAACCGTTACAATCCTTACATTGTACCAGTTTATGCACTTTAATCTTCTTCTCACATCCCGTAGCAATCTCTTCGAGTGTGAGATGTACCTTGACGCGCATATCGCTACCACGGCGGACACGCTGACCGCGACTTCTACCGCCGCCCATGAACATCTCTCCAATGTCGCCGATGTCGAATCCTGCGCCTTGGAATATATCTCCGAAATGGGTGAAGATATCTTCCATAGACATACCACCACTGCTAAAACCACCTGCGCCGCCCATGCCTGCAAAACCATATTGGTCATAACGCGCACGTTTCTGCGGATCAGACAGTACTTCATAAGCCTCAGCTGCCTCCTTGAATTTCTCCTCAGCTGCCTTATCGCCGGGGTTCTTATCAGGGTGGTATTGGATGGCCTTTTTACGGTATGCCTTTTTTATTTCTTCGGGGGTAGCGGTCTTTGAGACCTCTAACACCTCATAATAATCACGCTTATCCATTTACAATTTGTTCATTTACAATTTGTTCATTTATTTAGTTATTTAGTCATTTTACCATTATATCATCTACTGCGCCAAATGGCTAAATAGCCAAATGAACCAATAAATGGTACATGGTACATGACCAAATGGTACTTGAATTTATTCTCCTACCACTACTTTCGCAAAGCGGATGACTTTCTCTCCGAGTTTGTAACCCTTCTGAGTACAATCAATCACTTTGCCTTTCTTCTCCTCTCCGGCAGCAAAAGTAGTAACCGCCTCATGCTCATCGGTATTAAAATCCACGCCTTCCGTCTCAATGGGATGCACATCTTGCTTTTCGAGGAATGAAAGGAACTTCTGCTGGATCAGCTTAATACCCTCACGCACCGCGTCTATATCATTTGTTTTATCCATAACCGCAACTGCGCGCTCGAAATCATCAACGAGGGGCAACATCTCTACGAAGATCCGCTCACCGGCAGTAGCCATCAGATCCAGTTTCTCTTTATTCGTACGACGACGGAAATTATCAAACTCCGCCATCATCCGCAGGTTCTTATCCTCCAACTCGGCAATACGCTCCTTGAGGATTTCTGTCTCATCTTTCTGAATCTCTTGCGGTTCCGAAGTTTCTTGAATTTCCACTTGTGGATTAACAGGCTGTTCCACTTCTTGTTCTTGTTTTTGTTCTTCTATCTTATTTTTTTTGCTCATAATACATATAATTAACTATTTTGACAATGTCAAATAATGTGCCAAATAGGCGAAACCTGCCAATTTGTCAGTAATAAAGCCGACGAGAAAGTAATACGTCAGAAAATTGACTGTTGTCCATCAGCAGAAAGGGGTGTTTTCCCGAGATGCTGGTAGGCAAGTAGAGTAGCTTCGCGTCCACGGGGGGTGCGTTTGATGAATCCTTCCTTGATTAGATAAGGTTCATAGACGTCCTCTATCGTGCCGGCATCTTCGCCCATAGCGGTAGCGATAGTATTCAAACCGACCGGTCCGCCGCGGAACTTATCAATGATGGTCAAGAGCAATTTATTATCTATCTGATCGAGACCGAAGGTGTCGATATTAAGTGCTTCAAGGGCGTATTGCGCAATCTCAAGGTCAATCGTTCCATTTCCTTTGACTTGTGCGAAATCGCGCACACGTCGCAGGAGTGCGTTCGCTATACGTGGCGTACCACGACTGCGCCGCGCTATCTCTCCCGCAGCTTTCTCATTGATCTCGACGTTCAGAAGATTTGCCGAGCGCTTGACAATACCGGCCAGAATATCCGCATCGTAGTACTCAAGGTGACAATTGATACCGAACCGCGCGCGTAGAGGCGAGGTAAGAAGACCCGAACGGGTGGTAGCACCGATGAGAGTGAAGCGGTTGAGGTCAATCTGGATAGTCCGCGCAGAAGGACCTTTATCTATCATAATATCAATACGATAGTCCTCCATCGCAGAATAGAGATACTCTTCAACGATAGGGGAAAGACGATGAATCTCATCGATAAAAAGGACATCGTTGGGTTCGAGGGAGGTGAGCAAACCGGCGAGATCACCGGGCTTATCGAGTACGGGTCCTGAGGTTACTTTGAAACCTACTCCGAGTTCATTGGCGATGATATTGGAGAGTGTCGTTTTGCCAAGTCCCGGAGGACCGAACAGAAGCACATGGTCGAGGCTCTCACCACGCAATTTAGCCGCCTCAACGAATATCTTGAGATTCGATGTTACTTTGCTTTGCCCCGCAAAATCGGCAAAGCATAAAGGGCGGAGGGCATTGTCCTGCTCCTTCTCGGACATCTGCTGTCGTATATCAAAGTCATTTACCATTTATTCATTTTCCATTTAATCATTTTCATATTGGGTCACCTCATGAAAGAGGGCCTCCAAATCAGCAATTTGTTCGATGGGGTAATCGGCTCTGATAGTGCCATGGTCAAGGATAACAACCCTGTCGCACATCTCTCTCACTTCCTGCATAATATGAGTGGACAAGATGATAGAACGCTTTGCTTTCAAACCATCCTCCGAACTATCAGAAGTCAGATTTCTTATCAATCCCCTTATCTCGACGAGTTGGTTAGGGTCAAGACCGGTGGTAGGCTCATCAAGGATGAGAAGCTGAGGATCTCCCAACAAGGCTTGCGCCAAGCCGACACGCTGACGATAACCCTTGCTCAGTTCACGAATATGTTTGTGACGCTCAGGGCTTAGTCCTACACGCTCAATGAGATCTAAGACTTCTGTCATTTGACATTTGGCATTTGTCATTTTTGCCATAAATTGCAGATACTCAATGACGTACATTTCATCATAGAGGGGATTATTCTCAGGCAGATAACCTATACGAGGCGGAACAGAAACGGAGCCGCAATCCGGTTTCCAAAGCCCGATAAGAATCTTCATCAGCGTCGATTTACCGGCGCCGTTGGGTCCAAGCAAACCCAGGACCTGTCCGGCTGGTATTTCGAGATTTATATCCTTGAGAACCTGCTGCTTACCAAAGGCTTTATTAATATGTTCTACACGAATCATCAGTCAAAGAGAGTTGGTTGGTCATTGTCCATTCGCTTGAGTATAGCACGCATGAGCGCCTCCCGAACGAGGCGGCTACGATTCGTCACTCCGTACTTGTCGCAGAAACGTTCCAAAGCACGTAACTCACTATCGTTGAGCATGATAGAGATTCTATGTCCGCGTGCCTGTTTAGCCATCAGAAGTATAACGCCAATTTAAGCCCCGGCGTAATGAGATTACAGCCTTTTTTATTCATATAAGTCTCTGTCTCAACGGTTTCCGGTACTTCAACACTTGCATGTTGGAAATTGGTATATATGAGCACAGCGACCGCTGTTTTGGGGTTTATCTGATAGCGATACCCCAAGTCCATAGAGGTGTATAATCCGCCGGTATAGGTCTTGCTCAGGGCAATACCATAGCCGATAGAGAGCCCGAAGACAGGCGCATGTTTATGCTCGATGAGCGGCATTCGGAAGGTTGCCTGAATAGGCAGGAAGTTATATTTTCCGCTACCGATAAAGAGTCCGTGGTAACCTACTCCACCACCGATAAAAACATGCCGATCTCCTATATGATGCGAACCGACGAGCAGATCAACGCTGAAAGCGCCCCCCCTCTCTTTGTCATTGATAGCAGCCCCTCCCGCCAATTCGAGAAGGATGGAGGCTTTTTTAGTCACTTTGATCTCTTTTTCCTGCGGCACAACGTCCACAGGTTCCATAGATTCGCGCGTCTCCTCGTCGGTAGCAACAAGTTCGACGTCCGCACGCGGATATTGGAACCGCTGCCCCTCCTCAGTACGAATAATTACCACCTCTTCATTCTGAAAGATAACTGTTCCTTGCACGCGTTCACCGGTACGCAAATACACAGTTTCTGCGTGCGCTAATGTCCATCCAGAGACAATAAGGAGAGTCAATAAAACGAGTTTTTTCATCGTTACGGGTATTTTGGGCGCAAAGTTACAAAAAAAAAATGATAATTGAAAATAGAAGGTTGAAAATTTTGCATTTTTATTCATTTTCCACCAATTCAAAGTCAATTTGGCTGCGATTTACATCCACTCGTACCACTTTTACGGTCACTTTATCGCCGAGGACGAAATCCTCGGGGTGCTCGATGGTCATCCTATGAACAAGTCCTTCGCAGCGAGATTGTTCGAGTTGGACAAAGAATCCGAAGTCAGTAATACCGGTAATGAAGCCATCCAGAACTTCGTTGAGATGCTCCTTCATCCACATTGCCTGGAAGAGCTTGATAGAGTCCCTTTCGGCTTGGGTTGCTTCCTGCTCGCAAGCTGAGCAATGTTCGCATTTATCTTCGAGTTCTTCGCGGGTCATGGTCTCTTTCTTTCCTGTCAGGATGTATTTCTCGACGAGGCGGTGAACCATGAGGTCGGGGTATCGGCGAATGGGGGAAGTGAAATGGGTATAGTGCGAGAAAGCGAGTCCGTAATGACCGATGTTATAGGTTGAATAGACCGCTTTTGACTGTGCTCGGATGGTAAGCATGTCGATAGCTCTGCGGACCGCTTCTTCGGAGATCTGATGATGTCTCATTCGCGCGGTCATTGCACATTGCCGTTTGAATTTCTTGACCTCTTCGAGTTTTTCTGCATCGGGCAGATCGTGTACACGATAGACAAAGGGTCTTCCGGCTCCGACGGCAGTAGCGACCGTGCGGTTAGCAAGGAGCATGAACTCCTCAATGAGATGATGTGCCTCGTTGGGATGCTCGAAATAAATCTCCGTAGGATAGCCGTCTTTGTCCAGGCGGAATCGCATTTCGTCCTGCTCGATAGTGAGGGCACCCTTTGCTATACGTTCGGCACGAAGTTTCTTGGCAAGGGAGTTAAGAGTACAGACCGCTTCGCTAACAGAGCACAGACCGGCTTCGCCTGACAGACCGGATTTGACTCCAGAGGCTTGATCTGCATTCTCAATGATCGCTTGTGCCTCGTCATAATTAAGGCGCATATTGGAGCGGATAACCGTACGACATATTTTATATTTGAGCACGTGCGCGTCCGCGTCCATAGTAAAGATGACGGACATGCAGAGTTTATCTTCGTCGGGGCGGAGGGAACACTTGTCGTTACAGAGTTCTTCGGGCAACATAGGCAGTACCCGATCCACAAGATAAACAGAGGTACCCCGCTGGTATGCCTCGTCGTCGATCTTGGTACCCGGGCGGACATAGAAAGAGACATCGGCGATGTGGACTCCGATCTGGTAAAGGTGATTGGTTATTGGTGATTGGTTATCGTCTTCTTCAATAACGGCAAACGAGATGGCATCGTCGAAGTCCTTGGCGTCCGCGGGATCGATGGTAAAAGTGAACACGTCGCGCATATCTCGGCGACGTAATATTTCCAGTTTTTCTATCATTCTATTTGTCTGAATTTCAATCGGGGATTTCAAATTTCTGCTAATTATAGTACACAAAATCGTAAAATCGAGCGCAAAATTACAAAAAATCTTGCACATATCAAAATTTTTCCGTAACTTTGCACGCTTTTTTGCGTGAAAAGTCGAAAAATAATAACAAACAATATAATTTATGAGAGTTAAAGTAAGTAATGTAAATCAGCCGGTTTTCAAAGAGTGCAACGTTCATGCGACTCTTCCGGCCGAATTAAGTAAACTGCAAGAGATTGCATACAACGTATGGTGGAGTTGGAATGCGGGAGCAAAAGACCTGTTCCGCTACATCGACAACGAAGCATGGCATCGTGCAGAGTCTAACCCTGTGGTATTGCTGAATATCATCAGTTACGACCGCATGGTAGAGCTGACGAAAGACACTAAGTTCATGAAGCAGTTGGACAAAGTGTACAGCGAGTTCCGCGCATACATGGAGACTCCGAAAGACAAGAAGAAACCGACGATCGCTTATTTCTCGATGGAGTACGGTCTGACGCACGTGCTGAAGATTTACTCGGGTGGTCTGGGTATTCTTGCCGGCGACTATATCAAAGAGGCATCTGATTGCAACGTGGATATGACCGCCATCGGTTTCCTGTACCGTTACGGTTATTTCACTCAGACGCTGAGTCCGGAAGGTCAGCAGATCGCCAACTACGAGGCACAGAACTTCTCTAACCTGCCGATTACTCAGATGAAAGAGCAAGATGGCAGCAACATGATTGTTGAGGTTCCTTATCCTGGTCGTACGGTAAAGGCTTATCTGTGGAAAGTAGCCGTTGGTCGTATGGATTTGTACCTGCTGGATACTGATAATGAGCTGAATAGCGAATGGGACCGTCAGATCACTCACCAACTCTACGGTGGTGACTGGGAGAACCGTATCAAGCAGGAGATCATGTTAGGTATCGGTGGTATGTTGGCGCTCAAGAAACTCGGTATCAAGAAAGATGTTTATCACTGCAACGAGGGTCATGCGGCTCTCATGGGATTGCAGCGTCTGGTCGATTTGGTAGCAGAGGGTCTGACCTTCAACCAGGCAAAAGAAGTCGTTCGCGCTTCGGGTCTCTACACCTGCCATACACCGGTTCCTGCCGGTCACGACTATTTCGAGGAGGGTCTGTTCTACAAATACATGAGCGAGTACGCTCCGAAACTAGGTATCGAGTGGCATGACCTGATCGGCATGGGCCGCGTCAATCCGGACGACAACACCGAGAAATTCTCGATGAGCGTTTTCGCCCTCAATACCTGCCAGGAGGCAAACGGCGTGAGCTGGCTGCACGGCGAGGTGTCGAAGAAGATGTTCAGCCCCGTATGGCCGGGTTATTTCCCGGAGGAGCTGCATGTGGACTATGTGACCAACGGTGTACACATGCCTACTTGGGCTGCTCACGAGTGGAAAGATATCTACGCCAAATATCTGCCGAAAGAGTGGATGAGCGACCAATCGAACCTCGAGATGTGGAAACCGTATAACGACATTCCCGACGAGGTAATATGGAACACCCGCATGAGCTTGAAGCGCAAGATGATGGACTGGACTGGATGAAGACTCAGGGTGATCCGGCTCGTATCGTCCGCGCGCTGAACGAGATGAACCCGAACAACCTGATCATCGGTTTCGGTCGCCGTTTCGCTACGTACAAACGTGCCCACCTGCTCTTCACCGATCTGGAGCGTCTGGATAAGTTGGTTAACAACCCGAATTATCCGGTTCAGTTCTTGTTCACGGGTAAGGCTCACCCGGCAGACGGAGGCGGCCAGGGTCTGATCAAACGTATCATCGAGATCAGCCGTATGCCTCAGTTCCTCGGTAAGATCATCTTCTTGGAGAACTACGATATGCGCCTCGCTAAACGTCTGGTATCGGGTGTGGATATCTGGTTGAACACCCCTACCCGTCCGTTGGAGGCTTCGGGTACATCCGGCGAGAAAGCGCAGATGAACGGTGTGCTCAACTTCTCCGTCAAAGACGGATGGTGGTACGAAGGTTACGTAGAGGGCGCAGGCTGGGCGCTGACCGAGAAACGCACCTACGAGAACCAGGCTCACCAGGATCAGCTGGATGCTGCTACTATCTACACGATGCTGGAGAACGAGATCATCCCGCTCTATTACGCCAAGAACAGCAAGGGCTACAGCCCCGAGTGGCGGACCACTACAAGGTAGCCAAAGAGATCGCGGCATGGAAAGAGAACATAGTAGAGCATTGGGACGAGATAGAGGTGGTTTACAAATCAGAAAACCTGCAAAACCTCAATGTAGGCGACAAGGTTCAGATACAGGTAGAACTGGACACGCACGGACTGAACGACAAGGGTATCGGCGTTGAGCTCGTAGCCATCCGCACTTCGACCCACAACAACGACAAACTCTACGAAGTAGAGCCGTTGAAACTGGTCAAGAGCGAAGGCAGCCATCTGTTCTTCGAGAACACCTACCAACTCGACTATGCCGGCGGTATGAAGTTCGGTCTGCGTATGTATCCGCAGAATGAGTTGCTGCCGCATCGCATGGATTTCTGCTACGTTCGCTGGATTTAATATGTTATTGAATATTCTCAAATCCAAGATTCATCGCGTTCGGGTAACCGAAGCCAATCTCGAGTACATTGGTTCTATCACCATAGACGAGGCGCTCATGGAGGCAGCAAACATCTACTGCGGAGAGCGTGTCCAAGTGGTTGATAACACCAATGGCGCGAGGTTGGAGACCTACGCGATACCGGGCAAACGCGGTTCGGGTTGTATCTGCATGAACGGCGCCGCAGCCCATCTGGTACATGTAGGCGACACGATCATCATCATGTCGTACGCGATGATGGAGCCAGAGGAGGCAAAAGGTTTCAAACCCAGTATCGTTTTCCCTGACAACAACAGATTACCGTAATCCCGTAATTACGTAATCACGAAAAACATGTATGACATTCTTTGAATTACATAGCGAGGCAAAAGGCGTGGGGGCTCGTGCCGGTGTAGTACACACCGATCATGGCGACATCCTCACGCCTATTTTCATGCCTGTTGGTACGGTAGGTACCGTGAAGGGCGTTCAGCGCAAGGAGCTGGAGGAGGATATCAAGGCGCAGATTATTCTGGGAAACACCTATCATCTGTATCTTCGTCCTGGGACAGAGATCCTGCATAAAGCGGGCGGCCTGCATCGGTTCGAGGGATGGAATCGTCCTATCCTGACCGACTCGGGTGGTTTTCAGGTCTTCAGTCTGACGGACATCCGCAAGATGACAGAAGAGGGCGTACGATTCAGCAGTCATATCGACGGCAGGAAACTGCTTTTTACTCCGGAGAGCGTGATGGATATCGAGCGCGAAATAGGCGCGGACATCATGATGGCATTCGATGAATGCTGTCCGGGAACAGCGGATAAGAAATATGCGAAAGACTCGATGGACCGCACGCACCGATGGTTGGACCGCTGTATCGCCCGCTTCGATGGAACGGAAGACCTGTACGGGTATAAGCAGCACTTATTCCCCATCGTACAGGGCTGTACGTACCCTGAGTTACGGCAAGAAGCCTGCAAGCGTCTGAGGGATCTTGACCGCGACGGTTATGCAATCGGAGGTCTGGCGGTAGGCGAACCGACGGAGGTGATGTACGATATGATCGAGGTATGCAATGACATCCTGCCGCAAGACAAACCGCGCTACCTTATGGGCGTGGGTACACCATGGAACATCCTTGAAGCCATCGAACGAGGCGTAGATATGTTCGACTGCGTGATGCCGACACGTAACGGCAGGAACGGAATGATCTTCACATGGCAGGGCGTGATGAATCTGCGAAACAAGAAATGGGAGGATGATTTCACGGAGTTGGATCCGTACGGTACCAGTTACGTCGATCATGCTTATACACGCGCGTACGCAAGACATTTAATACACGCGCAAGAGATGTTGGGGCTGGAGATATTGTCGATTCATAATCTGGCGTTCTATCTGGACTTGGTAACGCAGGCGCGGGAACATATCCTTGAAGGAGATTTTAGTGCATGGAAAGCCTCCGTCATGCCAAACATTATGAATCGTTTATAATCTAACGAGATGACGAAATCACGAGATGACGAGATCACGCAACAACAATTTGAATGAAACGCCTTGATTGGTATATTATTAAGAAATTTTTGGGCACGTTCTTCTTTTCGATCGTGCTCATTCTTTCTATCGCTATCGTCTTCGATCTGACGGAGAAGATGGACGATTTCTTCGAGCATCAGGTTCCGTTGCGGGAAATCATTCTGGATTATTACCTGCCCTTCATTCCGTATTACATGAATATGTTCAGTTCGCTGTTCATCTTCATCTCCGTGATCTATTTCACGAGCAAGATGGCAGGCAACTCGGAGATCATCGCTATTCAAGCGGCAGGAATGAGTTATCACCGGCTGATGGTACCCTACGCTATCTCCGCGACCTTGCTGTTTGTGCTGAGTATATTCTTAGGCGGTTGGGTGATCCCTCGCAGTAGCGAGCGGATGATCAATTTCACGGATAAGTACGTAGAGCATTTCTCGTCGGAGAACGCGCGACATATCCAGATGGAGGTAGAGCCGGGAACAGTGCTCTATATCGAGTCCTTTCAGCGCCGTTCAGCGATCGGGTATCGGTGTTCGATAGACCGATTTGAGGGAAACAGCGTTATTTCGCGTACCACGGCGGACCGTATTTACTATGATTCCCTGTCCAACTGGCATTTGGATAACTACACAGAGCGGACGTTTACGGGTCTGCACGAGACCTTGGAGCGAGGTGAGAGGAAAGATATCACGCTGCCTGTTATTCCCGACGAGCTCTTCATCACAGCGCAGCAGGCGCAACAGATGACGACGCCTGAGCTGCGTCATTATATGGAAAGGCAGCGGCAAAGAGGCAGCGGTAACGTGAAGGCGTTTGAGGTGGAATACCATAAACGCTGGGCTTCGCCGATAGGAGCTTTTATCATGACTTTGTTGGGCGTGACGATGTCGAGCCGCAGAGTACGCGGAGGAATGGGTAAGAATTTAGGTATCGGCATTGTGCTGACCGCCGCATATATTCTCTTCTCAACGGTATCAACGACCTTCTCGGTAAACAACGTAATGTCCACTTTTTCTGCGGCTTGGCTACCGAATTTAGTTTTCTTAGCTATCTCTATTCCGCTTTATATCAAAGCATCCCGTTAAGGGATAAAGGCATTAAAATGCTTATTATTGCTAAAAAAAGGTTAGATTATTAACATTTTTCTACCTTTTCTTACTATTCTCTGATAAATTGTCAACTCGATTGGTCATTTTATAGAAATTTATCGCTTTTTTGCAGATTTATTTGGACAATCCACAAAAAGGCAGTAATTTTGCACCCGATTTCGAAAGTGTTCGGAATCGAAGGTATTAGTTTAAGTTTATTTAAGGAAAGGACTAACTTATGAAAAAGATTGGTATGAAAGTTAGTTTGGTCGTAATGACCATTATCAGCCTGATGGCTGGAGTAAACATCGCGGACGCCGCACACAACAATGATAATTTCACTGTTCGCTTCCGCGAGAACACGCTGGTAGTGACATCAACCCGAATGGAAGAAGCCCGAATCTATTCGATGCAGGGCAAACTGCTGCAAAAGGAAAAAGGCAATTTCGTTGAGTTTGAATTAGACCGCGGTACTTACCGCCTCTACGCCAAAGTAAATGGTGAAACCGTAAGTCGCAGGGTTGAGTTACGGTAAAAGACAAAGAAAATGGCTCCCAAATGAGGGAGCCATTTTTCTTTTCTATCAGCCAAGATTGGCTGATATATTTCGGCTGATTTATTTTACGAGCGTTCCGAGAACGTTGTATGCCTTGCCATCACGGATTATGAGCAACTGACCGTTATGGAGCACTTTCTTGCCATTCTGGCTACCGGCAACGATTTCCTCAATGCCTTCGGTCGGATCAACAAAATAGCTCGGATCCTCGTCATAGAGGGTGATATGGTTGGAAGGATTGCCGGAGGCATAGTTGGTGTAGTCGCCCGAACTGCACATCAGTTCCATGAATCGACCTACATACGTCTTGCCATCCTCTCCTACGAGACGGAACGAACCGGTGTAGAACGCTTGCGTCACGCTGTAACTGCTCGTAACTTCTACCTCATCATAACCGTCGAACTGGAGGCGCACCTCAGAGTCAGTACCCTGAATAGTACCATCGGTGAGGTAAATCAGATCGCTCTCGCTATCCAGGTTCTGACGAGTCAGGTTATAGTTGCCTGAGAGGGCGAATGTATTATTGGTGTACACTAAGAACCAAGCGAATTGATAGCCCGCATTATCCAGACCGAACTGCAGGATCCAACCATTCTTGCCTTCCTGATACCACTCGGTATTAGGCTCAATATAGTACGCGTTAAGACCGATTACGTCCAGTTCAACAGCATCTTCCGGAATCTCAGCGCTCTTGGAAACGAAGTCATTACCTGCTACGGGGTTCGAAGCCTCGTAATAATTGCCGTTAGCGCCTTGATTGAACGCCTGAACAGTCCATGACCAAGTACCATCTTTCGGCATCGTAGTGAGTTTGGAAGTACCATTGACGGTCAGGTTCGAATAGAACTCGCCGTCGCAGTACAGGGTTATCACATAGCGGTCTGCTACTACGGTTGCCTCCCATGAGAAGGTCACGTTATCGCCGCCGGACACCTCAGCGTGCGGGTTAGCGGGTTCGTAGTTATTAACGCCTACCGTGAAAGAGGTCTGTGCTTCCGGACCAACCGGGTTTTGTTTCTTATCAATTACCTGTACGACAACGGTATAACTCTTACCCTCTTCCACATTGACGGTCAGGGGGCTTTCCGGACGATCACTCGTATTGAGATTATCATAAACTACCGTCTCACCGGACCATACCTGTACGTACACGCGTTCACCTTGTGCCAGTTCCGGAGCATCCCATGTCAGCGTAGCGGTCTGATGATCCTCAGCTACTTCAGCTTGCAGATTGTAGATCACTTTTCCGGTCAGCGTGAAGGAGATGGTAGATATTTTATCGCCAAGTCCTTCCACCTTAGATGTGCCGGTCTCTTCATCCGTCGATACGATCAGTTCGTATACCACTACGGTGTAACTACCGGACTTCAGACCGAGTTGGGCATTTACACCCGAACCGCCGATATTGACTGTGCATGCATCGAAAGCGCCGAACTTCATCAAACCTGCATCATCTACATTAAGGATATAGCGGGTATTGAAATAATAGCGATACTCGGCATTCGGATCATCCTGCGTGAACTCTACGCCATCCTGCGAAGCGAATTGCGTACAATCGCCCTCTGAAGTGAAGACAGCAGCTATCGTATCCTGGAGATCATCGCTGATAAGGAGCATACCGAAGTACTGCTCGTCACCGCGGTAATACCATGTATAACCTGCATCGCAGTAGGAAAGCGACCAGATAGAGGGATCCGGCAGGTCCTCTTCGGACATATCGACGTCACCGGACTTACCGATGGCTGCGACCACGAAGTTATCCAACGAAACCGTACCTAAATTACTCGTACCGCCTGCAAAGCGGAAAGCGATGAACTGGGCATCAGCCGGTACGCTCTCAAGCGTAACGACCGCGTGTACATCGGTCAAGGTCTGCGCTAACGTCTTGATCGAAACGAAAGAGGAAGCTTTGTAGGGGTCCTTCATATAACCTACTTCCAATACGCCATAATCGGCACTAACCATATTCGTATGGTAGTCAAAAGCCACCTCAAGGGTATCGAGACGACCGTTCATAGCCGGTGCTGCAAATACCTGTGCTGTAGTAGCACCACCTCCGCGTGCTGTGAGGTGCGCTTGGGTATAAACAGCCTGCGCGTTACCTTCTTCGTCATAAGTCTTATCGCGCGATACGAACACATCGGGCTTCTCCGACGAGATGATCCAGCAGTCCGGTGTAGCAACAGTCCATTCGGAACTTGCATCATCGCGCGTGAAGGTCTCAATCCAAGGCAATTTCATACGGGCACATGCCGTCTTGAAAGTCACTTTTACGGACTCGCTTACTGCCGTTTCGGAGCAATAGGCGCGTACATAGAAATGATATTTCTGTTCGTCATAGAGATTGGACAGCGAAACTGATTTTTGGTCCGTAATCGTAGCCTTTGTCCAATCGGGCTGGTTGCCTTCGAACTCGAGGCGGTATTGATACTGCGAAGCATCGCCTTCCCAAGAAATAGAGGCTGTTACATCCGTTACAGCATCTACCTTAGCCGCAGTAGGCGCATGGCAGTCGTCGCTGATAGGATCAGAACCGTCTGCTATAACAAATGTCACTTTCGGCTGCTTTTGCTCACGGGAAGAACCACCATAGGCGTACTTAATCAGGTAATCCGAACTTGCGGAATAGAAAGAAGACGCCATATAGGATCCGGCACGCGAAACCTCCACCTGAATAAGCAGGTTACCTCCCTCGTAGACGTACGGGGTATTGAAGTCGATAGTCAGTTCTCCATCCGATACAGACAGACGATCATCGAACACGGTAGTAAGCGCGCTTCCGTCCGAAGCGGTAGCCCATGCTCCTGTTTCATTCTTGAAGTAGGAGTAATCCGTCTTGGCGAGAGATACTTTGAACTCAGCCTTACCCCAATCTTGGGTTTGTTTGGAGGAGTAGAAAGTCAGCGCCTTGATTTCACTGCCTACAGCGATGCCTTTGAGTTGGTCAGCCAAGTAGATAGCTTGCCCTCCCATCGACGGAGAGCTGGTCTTGGCGTCGGCGTTATCGCCAAAAACAGGAAAATGTGCCTGCGTAGAAGTAGCACCGGGGTTGACGGTGACTGCCTGATCGGCATGACCGTACGCGCAGAACAAAACTGCCGCGATAATAACAGAATAGATTTTTCTCATTGTAACAAAATATTTTAGTTTATTTCTTTTGTCTATCAAAAATAACAAAAAGCGTGCAAAGGTACAAAAAAAGAAGTACATACGCAAATTTTTGTTAATAAATCATTCTAAAAATCTACATTTTGCGTAATCATAGTTCGATATACAACATTTAATAGAAAAACGCGCACATATGTACGCGTAAAACTATAATACGTACCCGCGCATGCGAGAGTTCACAGTTGCTCAAAGTAATATCAACAACAAGACCATCACGGGACCATCTCCCGAGAACAGCATAACAGCACCCCAAGAAACACCCCCAAAAACCTCCATTTTCATTTTCAGAAGGGTTTTTATTATTCATAGAGGGGTGTAGGGGTATGGGGGAGAGGGGAGAGAGTGAAAAAGTAAAAAAAACATCGGCAGACCGAAGCCTGCCGATGAAGAGAGATTTACGCAGTTGCGTATAGAGGATTAGATTCCTCCGTGCTCAGGATCAGTAATGTCTGTTCCGCCTCCGTTATTAAACGGTCCGAACTGCGACTCGCACAAAGCGTTCATAGCTGCTACGTGGAGTACTTCCACTGCGGGTATATTATAATTCTTTTTCATATTGCAATAATCTTTAAACATTCCACATTAAACTTTAAACATTATTGGGTCATTTAACCAACTGACCGGCTGCATTATACTTCTTGCCGTTGCGGATGATAACGACTTGACCATTCTCCAAGAGTTTGAGACTCTGGTTCTCGCCTTGTACGTTCTCCATGCCGGTAGCCACTTGCTCTTCGAGTTCATTCTTGATGATACGAGCTCTCATACCGTGACGCGGAGCGTTGTTAGCGCCGGAGTTCGTGTTCACCTTGAAGTAAGCACGGAAATTATTGAGCTGGCTGTTAGCAGTACCGGCCCACCAATAGAGGGTGTTGTTAGCCGCCAAGAACAGTTTGGTCTGATCGTTCGGCTCAAATACAACCGGTTGGTCAATGATACCGCAGAGTTGTGCTACGTCTCCGGAGCCTACTTTCTGACCTGCAGTAGCAGCGATCGTTACGTTCTTGAAGATCGGGCTGACGATGTTGTCACCGGCAGGGAAGGAGATGAAGTACGGCACACCCGCCTCGATATGATCAGACTCGATAATACGGAAGAGCAGTTCATCCGTTGCCTCATCTACCTTAGCATACTTGAATGCCCAGAGCTCACCGCCTTCGAGCGGAGTTCCATCGAGCGTCGGCAGGTCGAACGGCAGACAGATCGTGTTGAAGTAGTCTGCACAAATGATCGAACGACCGATCTGTACATCTAAGGTCTGACCCTCGTTAGCAGCCAATGCAGCGCTGTTGTTTACATTATCAGCAAGCACGAGAGATTTGGAAATACGAACAACATCCAGATATGCTTTACTACTCATAGAATTCATACCAACATAGCGAATTGCAAGGTTCTTATTCGTCAGCTCATTCGAGAGAGCAAACTGATATGCGTCATCACCATATGCGCTTTGAGCATCCAATGCTTGTAGCAATACAAACTCACCAGCGTTGTTAATATAGCCCAATTCCAAGGTAGCATTTGCATTCTTGTAGAAGAAGGACAAGGTATATTCATCCAATTCAACAGAGAATGCAGGCATTACTGCTATTTGAGTTCCAACGCCGAAGAAGCAGAGACACTTGCCATTCTCGCCTTCATAGGAAGCAGAACCTTGTACTACGCTCGGATAATCGCCATCCGAAATCTTCTCCCAGCAAGCAGGCAGGGCATTTGTTGCTACATTCTCAAAATCTTCATTCATAGGCAGATCGCTGATAGCAGCGCACCAAGTTGTGAACTCAACAACATTCGAGAAGGCACTACCGCATGCGCTCTGGATCTTAGCCTGATAAGCTTGTCCGGATGTTAAGCCTTCAAGTGTGAACGGATTAGCAGCTACGTTCGCGCTCTCCCAGTTCTCGCCATCAGTCGAGTATTGGAGCGTCCAAGAACTCTCGGAGCTGGTCCAAGAGAAGGTAGCGCTATTCGCCGTGCGAGCCATTACAGCCAAAGCAGTCGGAGCACTGCAAACCGGAGTGAAATTAGCCGAAGCAGACCATTCACTCTGATCCAGTTCATCACAGTATGCACGAACCTGTGCCTCATACTCAACATCTACCGTCAGACCGGTCAGGTCATAAGCAGGACTTGCAATCTCTGCATCCACCAAGGTCCAGTCTTCAGCAGCAGTAGCTTTGTAGCGAACCTGCCAAGCTGCCTCGTCCTTACCGGCAGCCCAAGTGAGCGCAGCTCCTGTGGAAGTAGCTACAGCTGTCAGGTCTTTCGGAGTATAGCAGGACGGCTTCAGGCTGACCTGAATGTCATCAATGTATGCAAGAGAGTAATAATAGGACTTGATACCCACAAGACGGAATGCTATACGTGCACCATTAGGAGCATCTGCCGGCATTTCTACCGCAGGAACAGCAACATAACCATCTGTAAGTGCATAAAAATCACCTACACGGGTAAATGCATCATCTTTCACATAGCCTAACTCCAGATGTCCATAGTTACTATTGGTAGTAGTATTGTTGTAAGCAAAGGCTATTTGCAGATTCTTGATTTCCTCAGAGAATACCGGCAACACAGCAATCTTTGTATCTTTGCTATATGCCTCCATCTCAAGACACTGGTCACCTGTTTTCTGGTTATAGTTTGCTACCAATGCATAAGTGTAGTTATCATGGCCTTCCGGCAGTTCAGCCCAACAAGAAGGAATGGTATTTACCTCTACGCCGTCAGATACTTCGAATCCATAGTTCCATGGAGATGCTTTGCTTACAGCAATCGCTTCACAATCCGTACGGAACGAGAAGGCATCATCAGCAGTATATTCACTAGCACCATCACCACCGCAGTTCGCTTGTACGCGTACAAAGTACAAAGTGTTTGCAGCCAAACCGGTCAACTCGTAAGACGGAGTTGTTGCAACAGGAATAACGCTACTCCACTCACCGCCGTCTGCTTTGTATTGCAGATTCCATGCAGTTTCCTCATTAGCAGCCGTCCAAGCAACAGTAGCACTGTTGGCTGTAACATCGCTTGCTGCAAGAGTAGAAGCATCAACTATCTGACAAAGAGGTAACTCCGAAATAAATATATTATCTACCGCAGCAGCATATTCATACGAAGAAGCTCCTTTATAGCGGAATGCTAAGCGTGCACCACTAGGAACCGTTTTTAATGCAAATATTTCTGTTTTCCAAGACTCTGATTTATCATATGCCTTCAACAAAGTAAATTCGTTATTTTTGAAATAACCCAACTCTATTTTTCCGCTAGAAGTTGCATCCTCCACTTTATGAGAGAAGGAAATCTGTAACGAGTTCAATTCTACGACAAACTCAGGGAACAAAATATATCCATAATGAGCATTACTTCCGTTAAAGAACAAACCATTATTTTCAAGAGACAAATAAGTATTGCCCATACTTACTTTTATCGAAGGATATCCAGATATATTAGCATCTTGAACAGCCCAACAACCAGGAACTTCTCCACTAATTTCTGCATTAAAATCTGCGTTCCAAGGTATACTACGGCTCTCACATTCTGTATAGAACGCAGCTGAAGCAGCACTCCATGGACTCTCGTCACCGACGCCACAAATAGACTTCACGCGTACATAATAGGTAGCATGGTTAGCAGTCAAACCTGTAAGTGTGTAAGGATTAGTGGTAATATCTGCACCGCCGTTTACATCGCTCCAGTTTGTACCATCATTCGATACTTGGAGTTTCCAAACATTTGCACCATTGTTCTCCGCCCAAGCCACATCAGCTGTTGTAGCAGTTACGTTAGAAACGGTTACACCACTCGGGTCAACGCAGTTCGGAGTCGGATAAACGCGAACGTTATCCAAATACATATGACCGCTTCCAGCAGTTCCATTTGCATAACTAATTGCTATATTCTTAGCAGTTGCAGGAACAGAAGATAAGTCTTTCTTATACTGAATATAATCTGCACTTTGATCCAGCGTTTCAATCTCCACAAAGGTAGTACCATCTGCAGCGATATATCCTAATACTGGGCTTGCATAAACAGTATAACCCGTATTAACAGATGTATTATAGTAGAATTCTATCGTCAAGCCATTCAATGCCTCGTCCATAGCAGGCAGAACAACGGTGTTAACAGATGTTGCACCACCACCATAGAAATAGAGAGCTTTTGAATCTTGATATGCGCCAGAATTATAGACATAAGGATAATCGTCACCCCAATAGGTGTAAACGTCTTTGTACTGCCAACAGTCAGGCAGATTGCCACCACCTACGGTAGCACTTTCGAATTTTTCACTATAGTCGCTTGCATCTACTGGAGCACAAGGCGTCTGGAAAGAAGCCGAATTAGCACTCCAATCACTCTCTTCACTTACACCGCAAACCGTTTTAACGCGAACTATATAATTCGTTTTTTCTTCCAAACCAGTTAACGTGTATGGTTTCTCGGCTACAGCAATCTCATCACTCCAAGAATCGCCATTATTCGAAGAATATTGCAATTTCCATGCAGACTTGCCGTTATTTTCTGTCCATGTGATAGACGCTTGGTTATATGCAGTCGCAACGCCTACTACTTCTGTCGGTTTCGCACAAGAAGGAGCGGCTTTAATTTCTACATCATCTAAATAGATATAAGCATCACCATCAGCCCAATTACTTGTGCCTTTGAAAATAAGCATAACATTATGACCAACAGCGGTAGGTGGCAACAAGTATGATTCTTCTTTCCAATCAGTTTGACCTGTTAGACCAGAAGCCAATAACACTCTTTCGCCCCCATCAATAGAATAATACACAGAGAAATCTCCACCAGCCGGATTTTTGTACCAGAAATTGACAATCGCATTTTCTGAAACTGCCACATTCGGTGTTTTCAGGAAGTTAGTATTTCCGTTACTATTGTTAAAAGAATTAAAACGCACACAAGGAGCAGCGTCGTGACCGCTATTGTTATATACCCATTTATAACTTGCCGTAGCTGTTGTTCCTTCGGAGTTATCCCAGCATGCAGGAATATTACCAGATGTTAAACCAGTAAAATCCGCACTGAAGGGGAAAGAACTTGCTGCACAAGGTGTAGTAACAGATGCTGCTGAAACCCATTTACTTTGGGTTCCACCACAATCCGCTTGCACTTGAACTTGGTAAGTTGTCTGCTCTGTAAGACCTGTTAGTGAAGCGGAGCAACTTGTTCCATCTACAATAGTAGATATATTATTGACAGAAGTCCAAGTGGTACCTCCATCTGATGAATATTGCACATTCCATTGCGTCTCACTATCGCCTTTAGTCCAAGAAATATTAATTTTAGAATCGGACGCAGCAGAAGCATTTACATCGGATGGTTTAATACACGAGGAAGCTTCTGTTACAGTTATATCATCCAAATACAAATAAGCATCGCCAGAGCCATTATTACTGGTTCCTTTGAAGATAATTTGCACATTATGCCCAATACAAGCAGCCGGCAGATCTTCTTCATATTCTGTCCAATCTGCTACTTGAGGATAGCCTGTCCTTAACGTTTGTTGTGCACCGCCGTCTATGGTATAATATATATCCATAGCTCCTCCTTTGGGATTCTTATATGCAAAACTTAACGTGGCAGCCTTATCCACAAAAATAGCCGGAGTTTTCAAGAAATTGTTTTTATATCCATTACTATAAGAATTAAAACGCAAACACGGAACCGCTCCATAACCTGCGCTAAAGTAATTCCATTTGTAAGTATCTGTGGTTGTAGTTCCTTCTGAATTATCCCATCCTTCTGGAATACCGGAAGTTAATCCTGTAAAATTCTCAGAGAAAGGCAAAGCATATACCGTTCTAAATTCAGCAGAAGTTGCAGAACTTTTCTCCGAGCCGCAATCCGAACGAACATAGAATCTATATTTAGTTCCAGCAGTCAAACCACTGACCGTAGCAGATTCTGAATTTGAGGTCTCAGCGCCTGTCCAATCAAGAGTTGCAGATGCCGGCAGACATACATACTGCCATGCCTCCTCAGAAGCGCCTTGAGCCCATGTAAAGGAAGCAGAAGTAGTTGTAACCGTACCTTGGATTAAATTCTTCGGTTTTTTACAAGCAGAGGGTATTGTTGTTGATGTGACGGTCAAATCGTCTATAAACAAATAGCACGATTTATAAGATTGTCCTGTATAACTGATTGCTATACGAGCACCTGCCGGAATTGAGCCTGCGTTGCTAAAGTCATACGAATAAGGTCCACCAATGCTGGTACCACAAGAAAACGATTGTTTACTTACGAATGATGAGGCATTTGACACATTCGTAATGTAACCGATACTCGTAGTTGCAGTATTTGTACGTGCCGCATAAAAAGATACACTTAAATTTTCCATAGCATCATCAAACTCAGGAAAAATCAAGACAACATTATTCGTGCTATAAGTGTATACTCTAAGAGCATAGGAATCTCTTACTTTGTAAGAAGTTGCATTTTTAGTTATAGTAGCGCTACTATAACCTACTTTTGAAAATCCATCAATATTGGATTCAAAATTGTTCGAATATGGATGATCCACATCGATAGGAATCGCATCTCCCCACGCGTTAGCTGTGCCGAAGCAGAGCAAGGCGGTGAGGAGGATTAAAAATGAGTTAATTTTTTTTAGCATAATAATGTAAGTTTTAGTTAATATTATTGTTGATTTTTATTTTTCAGTGTTTAAGATTTTGGACTCGCCGTGTCCAAAATGTTTATTCGCCTTTGCTCGCGTTCAAGTTCCTGTTGCAATTCTCGTTCTGTCGGCAAATAGAGCATATAGCGCGAGGCAAAGATTTGTTTGGCATCATTCAATACCGAATAGCGGACTATGGCTTCATTCTTCTGCGAACAGAGGATCAAACCTATAGTAGGATTATCATCGTCATTCTTGTACAGAGCATCAAACATTCGAATATAACTATCCATTTGCCCGACATCGCCATGGGTCAGTTTTCCTATCTTCAAATCTATCAGCACATGACATTTCAAAATACTGTGATAGAACACCAGATCCAAATAGAAATCCTCATCCTCATACCTCATACGTTTTTGGCGCGCGACAAAGCAAAATCCTTTTCCTAATTCAAGCAAAAAAGTCTGCAAGTTATCAATCAACGCCTGTTCCAATGTGCTTTCATGTAAAGCGGGGTAATCTTTTAGATTAAGAAACTCCAACACTACAGGATCATGTATGAACATTTCCGGAGCGACTGCCTGCAGCTTGGCATCCGCCTCTTGCTTTACGGATATTTTGTCCGCGCTTAATTGCAAACGCTCATAATACAGGGTGGAAATCTGCCTGTCCAGTTGGCGTGTACTCCACACTTGCTCTGCTGCTTCGTTCATATACCACTTGCGTGCGTCCTCATTCTCAACGCCTAAAAGCCTGCGATAATGCGACCAGCTCAATTCGGGACGCAGTGTGTCCCCAATTGGGAATAAACGGTAAAATTGGCACATTTTTCGCAATTCGCGTTCGTCAAATCCTTTGCCGAATTCTTCCGTCAAGCGTTCTGCAAGATTACGAAGAACAGCTTTGCCGTATTCCGCCCGCTTATTCTTCAACTCGTCCTCGGTAATCATTTTGCCAATTTGCCAATAGGCAGTTACCATCGCAAAATTGACCGCTTTGTAAGCCGTCTGCCGGGCAGATTGCAGGATTTGTTTTACTGAATTATACAATGTCTCAGTATTCAGCGACTCCTCTATATGTATAACTTCTTTGGGCACTTGGTTACTATTAACACTTTATGGTTGGTCAATGAACTTGTTTGTTTTTTGTTAACCAATAGGCTTTCCCTTACTTTCCACCCTCCGCCGTGTGCGGAAGGGTTAATAATATTGTTGATTTTTATTTTAGTTCTTTTGATTTGTCTGATTGTTCTTGCTGTTCAAGTTCTTTTCTCTTTCGTTCAGCTTCGTAACGTGCTTCCGCCGCAGCGAAACCAACTGCATTCATCGGCTCACGTTTCTTTTGGGACAAGCCGTCCACTTTCGCTGATAATTCAGCCAACGACTGACTAATAGCGTCCATTTGTGCACCTACCATCTCATTCGTATCATTTTGGTCTTTCAAAACATCCTCTACATAATTCTTCAATTTCTCTACCTCCAACTCCAAATGATCTTGTCTGATTGTAGTCTCACTGATTGCAGAGAGTGTATTCTTCAGATACACAAAAGCTCGCATTATTTGAATATTCACTTGTATCGCAACAGGACTGCGCAGCAAGCCCGACAGCATAGCTACTCCTTCTTCCGTAAAAGCGTGTGGTTTATGCCTATCTCCTCCCCAACTTGAGGTGCCATTTTGGCATTTCAAGTTTGCAATCTCCTGATTGTCAAGCTGAAACATAAAATCTTGAGGGAACCTCTCTATATTACGTCGCACCTGTCTGTTTAGTTGAGAAACCTCCACCCCATACAATTGCGCGAGGTCACGATCTAAAATCACGCGTTCACCGCGGATAATATGAATCATGTGCTGCACTTGTACTGGTGAGATTGTTTCACGTATTACTATATCTGTCCCGCTCTTTGACATACTAAATGGTTTAAAAATCTACTACATTTTATACATCTTACACACGCCTGTGGGGGCGGGCACATATATAAAATGGCAATTCGGGCGCAAAGATACAAAAAAAACGGCAAATAGACAAATTTCAAGCCTAAAAATGCGTAAATTTAGTCATTTTTGCAAAATCCATTTTACAAAATGAACATAAGGTTGCTCAAATCAAAAAAAAGCAGTACCTTTGTGCCCGCTTATTAAAAAAAACTAGTTGACTAGCAGACTAGTTGACTAGTAGACTATAGAAATTGATTATGAATACAGAACATGCAATAAAATTAGTAAAAGACACGTTTCAGCAGGAGCTGTCCTCAGCATTACGGTTACGACGTGTGACGGCACCGCTGTTTGTGGAGTCGGGTCACGGTCTGAATGATGACCTGACGGGCGTAGAGAAACCTGTCTCGTTCTATGTGCCGGCACTGAATAGGAACTGCGAGATCGTCCATTCGCTTGCCAAATGGAAACGCATGAAACTATGGCGTATGGAGACGCAGCCGGGTTATGGTATCTACACCGACATGAATGCTATCCGCACGTTCGAGACACCGGATGATATACACAGTCTGTACGTCGATCAGTGGGATTGGGAGAAAGTACTGAAACCCTCCGACCGCACGAGCGAGTACCTGCACGCTACCGTTCGGGACATCTACAAAGTGCTGCGTAACGTGGAGTACGTTGTCTCGGAGCGCTGCCCGGAGATCAAACCGTTTTTGCCGAAAGAGATCACCTTCATCAGCGCGGAGGAGTTGTTACAGCGTTACCCGGGGATGAGTGCCAAAGAACGCGAGAACGCTGTGTGTGAGGAGTTTGGGGCGGTGTTTATCGAAGGTATCGGTGCGCCGCTTTCCAACGGACAGAAACACGATGACCGCGCAGCGGATTATGACGACTGGGGGCTGAACGGAGACATTCTGGTCTGGTATCCGGTCTTAGGCAAAGCGATCGAGTTATCGTCGATGGGCATCCGTGTGGACGCAGCGTCCATGGAGCGGCAGTTGAAGGCGGCAGGACATAGCGATTGGAGCGAGTTAGAGTACCATCGGTTAGTGCTGAACGGGACGTTACCGCTGACTATCGGCGGAGGTATCGGTCAGTCACGGCTTTGTATGATCCTGCTGCATAAACGGCATATCGGGGAGGTACAGGTGAGCGAGTGGTCGGAAGAGGAGCTTAGGCGCTGCACAAACGAGGGGATTACTATTTTGCAGTAGTTACCCATTGGAGAAAAAGAAAAATGCGGCTGAACGGCTACCGATGTAGCCTAATGGTTAACGGCTTTCGCCCTCCCGTGAGCAAGCTCCCGGAGTGCCAAATCCGCCAACCATTCCACACGACTTAGATAAGTCGTCCGGCAGCCTTCCGAAAATAATCAAAAATACCGAAAATGCCATGCGGCGTATAGTATTTAATGAATAGAAAAGATTTTTGATATTTTTGTGATGATGGATTTGATCTCAAAGAGATGAGGATTAGTCGAATAATGTGCTCTGCAAGTTCACTTGCGAGAGCACACTATTTGAATAAGACTTATGTACGAAGTACAAAATCAATCATCAATTTTTTATGTATTTTTCTTTATAGACCTATCATTAGAAGGCTTGCTGCACGTCGCCGGATTGGTCACCTCCATGGATATCAACATTGGAGGAGACGGGTTCTGTACCACTGGAGCAGAGGACAGAGGAGTAATAAAGAGGCTGCACCGAAGTACAAGGGGTTTGATATATCGTTTTCTTAGCCATAAAGGCACGATTAACTTCGTTTTTCATAAAGCTATTTACCATTTTATCATTTACAATTTACCATTTATTGCGCCATTTCGTTATTTAACCATTTGACCGATGACGTTATAGGTCTTGTTGTCACGGAGGATGAGGAGCTGGCCATCTTTGATAATCTTATTGGTCATTGGTGATTTGTCATTGGTGATTTGATCAATGCCGGTTGCGGAATCCTCTTTCTTAACGATACGAGCACGTTTGGCTGCTTTTTGCGCTGCACCTTTGAGTTCGAAGTACGCACGGAAAGCTTTGATATTCGCGGTGCTCACCGGATAGAAGAGTTCGTTATCCGCTCCGAGGAAGAGGAGGTTCTTGTTGCCGCCCTCGAGTTCGGTGGGAGCAAAAGTAGCGTGGAAAGAGATATTTGCATCGCTCGTCTGGTCTGCCGGTTCGGTAGCAGCAATCGTCACGCCCTCGAACGAGGGGTTCGCTACATCGACGGAGGGTTGGAGCAAGTACGGTTTGCCGGCTTCGAGAGAGGTCACTTTGTTGAACACGAGGTTCAGCACATCACCCTCCAAGGAGGAAGAGACAAACTCCTCCAAGTCGTAGCCCGCACCAAAGAACTCCTTTAACTGGTCATCATCCAACGCGAACGGCAGACAGAAGGTGTTGTACTGCGAGGAAGTCAGCGAACGGGTGAAAGATGCATTGACTAACTGACCGTTATTCGAGGCAATAGAGGGGTTGTTGGAATCCTCCGACAAATTGAGTGCCGGAACAATCTGCGCCTCGCCGCTGGCATTAAGGCAGACACCTCCATTTCCAACGTTTGTAGAGGAGAAATAGTCTTTGGGGCTTTCACCATCCATGTTTGCCCAGCCGGATGTAAAGGACGAACCGGTAGCTTTATAAACCTTGTAAGGCGTTTCGTTCGTCAGCGGTTTTCCGGACTCTATGGTAATGGTTGAGCCGAGATAGATATCCGTTTTATTACCCGATATAACCGGCGCACCGGACAACCTGAGCGTACCATTATTGTGAATTGCTACTTGTTCACTCTCGTCATCTATGTTTATAACTGCACCTTCGCCGATGATTAACGTACCGCCTTCTTTTACGGAAATAATACCTCTATCCACAAACGAGCCTGCATAACCACCAGAGATTTCACCCGTACCGGCATCGTCATAGATAGTGAGCGTTACACCGCTTGGAACAACGATATGTCCGCCGTACATAAACAACTGCTTGCCATGCAAATTGAGCGTCAAGTTACCCGTAAGCGTTACATCATTATACTCAACTACATGTTTCGCAAGAAAGACTGTACCGGAAGTAGGCATAGCATCTTGGGTAGAATACTTATTAAACGAAATGTCTTTATATACGAGCATTTCTGGCTCGGAGGAAGTGTTAAAATTGATTTCTGCCCATTCGCTCGCTTCTTCTCCTACTATAGTTTTAACGCGTACGTAATATTTGGTCTCGCTTTCCAGCCCGCTCATTGAATAGGAGCGAACATCTTTGTTGATAGCGATATCATCACTATAAGAGCCTCCCTTCACTTTCCATTGAAGAACATAGGAATCGGCATTTTCAACAGCATTCCAAGCGACATTCGCAGAAGTGAGGGTGATAGAAGAAACTACAGGAGAGGGAACGGGAATAGGATCCGGTTCAGGTTCTGGTTCAGGAGTATCGCCTCCTGCTTCCCAAAGGTCATTCCAAGAGGTAGTGACTTTGAGTTCGTCAACAATAGCAGAGGTAGGGGCATTACTAATGCCTAAAATCCCCACACCTACAATACCTGTCTTATCTGTCGGAGCACTTACCTGCGTATTAGTAGCAGCAACAGTTTTGCTATCCTTAGAGGGGTTGATATATAAGTTAACTATGTCATCTGCATTACCACTATTCACAATATATTCAGCCACAATCAAGTATGTTGTGTTAATGTTCAACACTTCTTCTGCGTACTGAGCTGTTTCTGTAATTTTGCGAATACCTAATTTATATGTCGATGCATTGATTGGCGTTGCCATAACTTGTGCGTTTGTATAAGCAATACCTGTTTGATTATTTGCCGTCAACAAACCGGCAATATATGTATTTGTGCCATTCAGCGCATTAGTACTCAAATTTAACTCGGTTACTCTATAGAGAAAACTCATATAATATTTTTCGCCCGAAGAAATACTCGCATGTTGTTTTCCTGCAGGAAACAAAATATAATCTTTTTGTTGTCCGCTGAGACTTGCGACGGCTTTTCCGGATGCAGTAGAGCAATATCCGGAATATGTCAACTGTTGAGCAACAACTTGACGAAAAGTAGACGGCCCTCCATAAGTATACCATCCATCGGAAGGTATCGTTCCAGAAGACCAATCTCCCTTGGACAATCTTCCTGTTTCCATTCCGTCAAAACTTTCGGAGAATAGCACTTCCGCTTGTATAGTAACGGATAAAAATAAAAGTGCGCAGAGGGCACAAATGAGAGTAAGTAGATGTTTTCTCATAAGACTAATACCTTATTATAATTTATGATTTCAAATTTATGATTTATGATTTCAAATTTGGGATTTTAGGGAGGGCGCTAAATGGAACATAATCTTAAAAATCGTATATTCAATTTACAACATTTATGGGTTTTTGGAGTGCTTTTGAATAGGTGATGCCTCCGTTCCGCATACGGTCCGCCTCCGTTTTGCCCCTAATGAACCCTAAAAATCTTAATAATCGTGTATGTTTATTTGTTAGTCCAAAATGTCCCAAAATGATTCAAAAAAAATATTTATTGTTCACAAGGGAAACAAAAAGTCAAAAAACACTTTTTCACAAATCCGGCGCAAAGGTAAGCAAAAATTTACATATATGCAAGTTTTTGTTGATTTTTTTTATATTTTTTTGCGTTTTTTGTGCATTTTGTCAGAAAAATGAGAGAAAAATGAGAAAAACGTTCAAAAAATTTGCATATGTCAAAAAAATGTAGTACTTTTGCAGCCTGATTTAAAAAGGGTTGAATTTTTATTTTAATCAAAAAAGGTAGAGAAAAATGATTATTGTTTTATAGTACTGCGTACTCTCAAGTCTTTGTACGAACGATTTATCTCTAAATAAATTTAATATAACTCGTCCGTTCAAACCCTTGACTCTAAAGAGAGATAAAACAATAATCTCAAAAAATCGCTTCGCTTCAAAAAATACCGAAAATAAATTAAGGTACAAAGTTTAAGATAAAAAACAAATATATTTAAGGATATGAAAAAGATTTTAAGTATTTTATTTGCAGTGCTGATGATGGTTGGCACGGCAGAGGCAAAGGTCATTCTGACCGAGAGTTTTGAGAGGGAAGTTGGGCAGTTATCTCTGGGTCCCAACACGTCCATGGGCAGTAATACCGACGATTGGTGGAGTTACAACGGAAGTAGCAACTACATCCAAGTAGAAGAAGGAACGCTTTCTTACCCCGGATACATGAGTACGGGTAAAGGGAACAAGGCAAAGATGGTATCCGGTACTGCTGCTGACGATTTCCGGAAGTTTGCTGCACCCGTGACCAACGGGAAAGTGTATGTAGCCGCTATCATCAACGTGGAAGAGTTACGTCAGGGTACGACAGGCGATTACTTCCTGTCACTCGGAGACGGCGGCATAGGCGGAACGAATGTTTTTGCCCGTTTGTCCACCAAATCGGTCAGCGATGGAAGCGCATACTATGGTTTCCGTTTAGGACTGAACAAAGTGAACGAGAGTACGACTTTTATGCGTTATACCAACGAGGTCTATTCGCCAAAGACGGACTATCTGGTGGTAGTGGAGTATGAGTTTGTGGACGGCGAGAAGAACGACGAGGTGCGGTTATATGTCAATCCGACGAAGGCAACCACAAAAGCAACTTTGGTGTGCGTACAAGACACCACCAACGCTGCCGGAACGAGTCATTACGGCGGTAGTTCTAAAGACGACGCTTCTCAGATAGCGGCTGTTTATCTGCGTCAAGGATCAAACACGCCGAGACAGGTGTATGTAGATGAGATCAAGGTAGCGACGAGTTGGACGGAGTTGTTTGAGGAAGGGGGTGAAGATCCGTCTCCGGCAATCAATGTATCAAGCAGTGTAGATTTCGGCGCTGTGACGATTAATGAGGCTGCCGAGAAGACGATCACTGTAAAGGGCAGTTATCTGAAAGGTGCTATCAACGTAGCATCGAGCAGTGCGCTGGTGGTTCCGGCAGTTAGTACGATCAGCAAAGACGCCGCGGAGGCAAGCAGCGGATACGGATTGAAATTAACGCTGACGGCTACCGAGGTAGGTGCAGGATCGGCGAATATCACACTGAGTTCGACGGAGGCGACGAGCCAAGTGGTGAACGTTAGTTGGAATGCCGCAGCGCCTGCAGTGAAGGTAGCTAACATCGCTGCGCTCAAAGGTCTTGCAGCTTGGGGCGATCAGGTAGATCTGGAGAGTCAGCCGGTAGTTATCCGCGTGACGGATGACGGTGCAGCTATTCAAGATGCGAGCGGCGCGATGTTCATCGTAGATATCAATGGCGATTTTGTGAACCTGAAAGCAGGTGACAAAGTAGCTTTGGGTGGATTACAGATGATCGAAGCGGAGTACGGAGTAGAAGGTTACCCGACTGCTTTTGCCGGCAGTATCAATGTGCTCAGTTCGGGTAACACGTTGGAGCCGATCGAAGTGACGATAGCCGAGTTGGAGCAATACGGTCCGGCATATGTGAAAGTGAACGGCGTGACGTTCCCCGAAGAAGCAGAGAAATTTGCGGCAGGGAACATCGCTATTTCGCAGAGCGGAACGAGCGTGAACATGTATATCCTTGCGGGCAACAACATCATCGGCGAAGATGTACCTGCGAGTGCGGACGTAAAAGGATGTGTGATGAATTGGTACGGTCTGAAGTTACAGATCAGTTCCAGCGCGGACGTGTTTAACCGCGTACCGAAAGGCGGCGAAGCAGGCGGTGACAACCTGATTCTCAACCATAGTTTTGAAGAATACAGTTGTAACATGTTCGGTTGCCAGTTTGAGGAATGGAACATGGCGTTGGGTTACGGAAGTGCCAATTCGACAGATAAGTTAGACGGCAGCAACTCGCTGATGATCAATGCTTCGAACATGGCTACTGTTCTGGATCAGGGTGTAGCGCTGACGGATGCGGATTACGCAGCGGGAGCGAAGTTCACGCTGACGCTGAACTACAAAGTGCAGAGTATGCCGGAGGGCGAGACGTTAGCATTGGATTGCTATTGGGAAGCCGCAGCAGGCGGAGACTCTGAGGCTACCGAGGCACATGAGTCGGATATATTACGTGTAGATTTGGAGAAGGGTTCGGGATGGATGAGCAAGGAGTTGGTGACTACCAAACCGGCTAAGTCTGCGTTCTTCCGCGTACGCGTCAAAGTGCCGAAGAGCGCCAAGGTGCTGTTCGATAATTTCTCGCTGTACTACACACCATCTACCGACCCGTATATCGAGGTATCTCCGACGACTCTTCCGCAGTTCTCGTTGAACATAGGCGAGACGGCAACCAAGACGGTACATATCCGTCAAGGCAACCTGAGCGGCAAGACGACGTTCTACGTAGGCGGTAAGGATGCGAGCCAGTTCAGTCTCTCGGCGAGCGAGTTAGCGGCAGATCAGAGCGATTTAGACCTTATTATAACGTACGCACCTACGAGCGCAGGTACGCACAGTGCATCGCTCATCTTTGATAATGCGGCTCATACGACCATCCTGCCGGATATGATTTCGCTGAGCGGAACATGCTCCGACCCGAGTGCCAAACCGTTGATCAGTGTGACGCCGAGCACATTACCGGAGTTCGAAGTATTAGAGGGTAAGCAGCAGAAGATGGTTGTGACGCTGAGCAGCGTGAACTGCACGGATTTTGTCTATGCCCGCGTGGATCATATCAGTCCGAAGGAGCACGGTACGTTCACTATCGACGGATCGACGTACAGCAAGAACAGCGAGGCGACGGTGACTATCACATTCTCGCCGATCGAAGCAGGTACGTACCAATCGACGCTGACGTTCTACACCACTGGCGCGGAGAATGTAGTGGTGACGCTGAACGGAAAGGGTATCGCGAAGACGCCTGAGACGATCGATTGGCAGACCTCATTCGTATGGAACGAGGCTAACCCGTTGAGCTGGATGTATGAGAAATTCGATAATGTTAAGCATAACGAGACACTTATCTTAGAGGGATGGCAGAACGTAGCGGATGTAGATGCCCGTCCTTGGTGGGGCTTCGACGAGAGCAAGACTTCTCCCGTCCGCGGCGAGGATTCCTACGCCAAAGCTACCGCTTACCAATACGGGAAGGACAGTACGGCACTCTGGGATATGTGGCTGGTAACGCCGGCATTGGATTATAAGAAGGCAGCAAGTAAGATCTTTGCTTTCTCCGTGATGGGCGAGTACCTCGCGGACGAGAACAACAAAGCGCAGTTCGGAGTTTATTACATCGACGCGACAGGTGCAGAGGTGTATTTCCAAGACCTGACATCGAGCTTTGAGATCCCGTCCATGAGTAGCGATAACCTCGCATGGCGTACGTTCTTCCTTGACTTGGCACCGTACGCAGAGACGATAGGAGATGTGTTCCATATGGCATTCCGTTATACGAGTCCGAACGGCGGTGACGGTTCGGTGACGTTCTATGTGGACGAGGTAAGCTGGGGTCGCACCGACCTTCCGATGATCACTGTCACGCCGGCAACGATCATTGACAGCACGGCGGTGCTCAACGAGAAAAAGACGATTGGTACGATCGCTGTCAGCTCGGCTAACCTGACGAACGGAATCACGCTGAGTATAGAGGGTGCCAACTACAACCGCTTCTCGCTGTCAGCAGCTTCGCTGCCGGCAGAGGGAGGAAGCGTCGAAGTGTCTTTCGAGGGCAAGGAGGTAGGCGTACATGAGGCATATATCCGCATCTCGTCGAAGGGAGCACCAGATAAGTTCGTGCCTCTGGCAGTGCTTTGCAAGGAAGAAGGAACGGGAATTGAAGAAGTGAGAAGTGAGAACGCTAACGCTGCGAGAAGTGAGAAAATTCTCCGCAACGGCCGTATCCTCATCCTCCGTGATGGCAAATCCTTCAACGTCCTTGGCATACGTGTGGAATAGTAAATAAATATAGATAAATACTGATTATTGATTTTAAGTACTGCGTACCTTTGAGTATCATTTTGCTAAAGCCCGATTTCAAATAAATTTGACTCGTCCTTTACCAAAACAATCCTCATCTCTTACGAGATTAAAATCAATAATCAGCAATAAACAAAGATAAAGTTTTCATAGTATCGTGTGAATTTTATAAAAGACTCGCAACGATTTTATCTATATTTATGGCTTTTAAATGATTTGACACGCAGGTGTGTGGATTAGAGCGATTGAGCAGATAGAAAAATTTATTTTTATAGATGATCAGACGGTCTAATACACAGGGAGCGAAGCTCTAAAATCATTCAAAAGGTTTTATCTTAATTTATATACTAAAATAGAAAAAACATATGCAATTCACGCTAAAGCGCATAATAGATACACACCCGGAATGGATAGATGGGCTGAAGAAAAAGTGTTATGCCATTAACGGCTGTTTGCAGACAGTACACCAAGATTTGGGACCGTTCTTGAACGAATATATGTACCAAGACGCATTGCAGATCTTATTGGACGAGCAGCAGATACCTTATGAGCGGGAATATTACTTCTCAATTGAATATCGAGGCAAACGAATTGCGCACAAACATTATATTGATTTCTTGATAAACAACGAAATTATTGTTGAGTGCAAAGCCACAGAGAAATTATGTTTGGAGAATAGACAGCAATTATGGAACTATATGCGGCTTACCGGCAAACAGATAGGTATATTGTATAATTTCGGACCCATAAAAGGTCAGTCTGAGCATTATTACCTGCATTCCGATGGGACGATGTATATGTTCTGATCTCTGGCTAAAATGGTAAATAAACATAGATAAATACTGATTATTGATTTTAAAGTACTGCGTACCATGAGTCTTATTTCGCTAAGCTGCTCTTTTAAATAAATTTAACGATCATCTTATCAAAATAATCCTCATCTCTTACGAGATTAAAATCAATAATCAGCAATAAAAGAAGATAAAGTTTCTCATAGCATCGTGTAATCTTTTATAAAGGACTCGCCACGAATTTTATCTATGTTTATTGCTTTTGAATGATTTTGACACGAAAGTGTGTGGATTAGAGCGATTGAGCAGATAGAAAAATTTATTTTTATAGATGATCAGACGGTCTAATACACAGGGAGCGAAGCTCTAAAATCATTTAAAAGGGTTTATCTTGATTTATATACCATAAATAAAAATCGAACATTGAAAGTGTTGCATATATCGGAATCGATAGTGAAAATGCAAAATTAAATGTACAAAACGTAATTTTATAAGAAATTATATACATTTTATTTGCATGTTTGAGAAAAAAGCAGTACTTTTGCAGCGATTTTGATATTTACTTACTCACGTAATTGTGGGAAACTAATCCTTGGAGCATAAGTTTCCAAGGATTACGTTTTTTCCAATAGTAAGGAGAATTATAAAAAAGAAAAATGATTATTGTTTTATAGTACTGCGCACTTTGAATCTTTGCTCCGATAACTTATTTTTGAATACATTCAACATAACTTATCCGACCAAATCTTCACTCCATGAGTCATAAAAACAATAATCGAAAAAATAATCAAAAATACCGAAAATCCATGCGGCGTGAAGGAGGGAGATAAGCAATGAGAAGCGGATACAAGGTTTTTCCGCATAGTATGCGGAGATAATAAACGGAGAGGAAATAGTGAGAGGTCCGCATATATACGGACAGTTCAACAAAGGGCGGAACAATATAAAAAAGATATTAAAAGGTATTAGTCATATGAAAAACGTAGTTAATTATATTCTTTCGGCACAGAAAAAGATATTTGTTATGGCGTTCCTCGCCGTTTTTTCGTCGTTCTATACGGAGGTGTGGGGAACTATCTATACGCATGATTATAATGCAAAGATTAAAGGTTCATTTGATACCTCCACAAAAACATTAACCATTACCGGAGAGGGACAAATACCAGATTTAACAGTAGGAGGTACAAATTACTACTCAAATAACAATCCAAATGTAGAAAAGGTTATTATTGGTGAGGGAATAACCTGGATTGGCAGATATATTCTTCAAGATTATACCAACTTAACTTCCATTACATTCCCTTCTACACTTACCCGCATTAGAAACTATAATTTTAACAATTCTAAAAAAATAGTTGAAATTCATGCGTATAGTCCTAATCAATGGGCACAAGTTGAATTTTTTGAAACTTCCGCGCATCCTTTTGGTACCACAAGCGTTGATAGTGAAGTAAAAGCGGCACGCAGTTTTTATTTCTATGGGAGTAACACCGCAACTACAAATTTGGTATTTACTCCTGGTTTAACGGAAATTAAAGATTATACTTTTTATAACACAGGAACTTTTACTTCAGTTTCGATACCTGGGAGTGTGACGAATATTGGATCCAATGCTTTGGCTTGTAAATTTAATTATGTTTACGTAAACAAAATAACTCCTCCCACCCTGGAAAACTCATATGCGCTCACTTTCTCGGGGAATATAACCTCAGATTTATACATCCCAACAGGTGCAAAATCAGCATACAACGTTGCCTCAAAATATTGGGTATACGGAATGAGTTATAATTCAACTGCACCAAACGCAAGTAGAATACATGAGACAAATGTTAGTGGCACAATTAGCGATACATATGGAGCAGGGATTACATGGGAACTTGACGAAAACGGTGTTCTAACACTTAATGCGGAAGGAGAAAATAAAGCGATTACTTTTACAGGAGAAAGCGCTTATAATCAATATCCCTGGGCTAATTTCCGCCGTTTGGTTCACAAAGTTGTTCTACAAGGAGAAATATCTGAATTATCCCAAACATTTACATATTGTTGGGGTATTTCCGAAATAACATTAAACCAAACAACCATTCCTACTTTCACTACTGACAAAGCAAAAATTGCGTATGGCTCATTATTCAATCAGCGCGATAAATTAACACTCACCCTTACGGATCCGGCATCGCGATTAGATGCAAGTTGGAGCAGATTAGATGAGGCTCCTTGGAATGATGCCCACTGTGAAATCGTATATCCAACTACAACGGTTACTTTATCCAAAGACGCTGAGACGAATGGTACATTTACTTTATCGTCGTCGTCATTGAACACAACAAGTTCAGCGCAAACGGTTAGTGTGACTTGTACCCCAAATGACGGCTATGTTACCTCATCGGTTAGTGCAACTAACCCTGCTATACTCTTAGGTGATATTACATATGCCGGTTCTGACAATGAACGCACAGTAACCTTTCCCGCTTATACACATGGCAGTTCGACTATTAGTGTGGATTTCGAGTGCGCGAAACCAACGATTAGCACAGACTTAAGCACAGAAGAAGTGGAATATGAGCAAAATGCTGCAGCTTCTACTTTATCGGTGACCGCAGACGCTAATAGTGGCGACTTGTCTTATCAGTGGCAGAGCAGTTCGGACAATAGTAGCTGGTCGGATATTGACGGCGCTGACGAAGCGTCCTATACACCTCCTACTACTGAAATTGGAACAACGTTTTATCATTGTATCGTAACAAACACTACTGACGACTGTGACGAGTTTGAAACTTCTAACGCTGCACAAATCACCGTAACCGCTCCATCTCCTTCCGCATGGAGTTTGCATTACGGTACAGATGGACAAAGTGATTGGACAACTGTTGATTTCTCGCAAGTAGGGTCAACTAACGAATGGCAAATAGAGGACTTTGTTATTCCTAATAAGCCCAACTGGTATGTGGATAATGCCGCAGGTAGTGATGTGAAGAAGAGATTAAGCACTTGGGGTGACTTGTATTTTGCAGCATCACAGGGAGATGGCACGCGACCGATGGTAGGTAATGCAGTAGGTGCTGTAGGTATAGTGCGCATCTATGACAATAGCAACTGGAATAACCGCTATGCAGGATTTATTCCGAACGGCTATGTACTGAAGATTGGCAGTAATGAATATTCCTTTGCTTTAGAGGATGGTAATGAATATCGCTCAGAGATCATCGAATACTCCGGCTCCAATGCTCGCGATAATGTGAGTGTCGGAATTGTCGATGCGAATGGAGATTTCGTTAGCACCGATAACACCTCAGAAATGCAGCATATATTCCTCAATACAGGAGGAACTGATTTATGGAGTACTGCCGGAGTTACAAATTTTGGTTTATATGATGACACCGAAGGTCATAAGAACTTTACTTGTTTAATGACCGCTGTTCCCGGAGAAAATTACCTATATGAAGGATGGGTTCCATCTACTTGTACAAATGTAATTTTCTGTCGTTTAAAGAGTTCTACTTTGGATTGGGGTACAGGAAACGATAATGTACATAACTTGACTAATAGTTTAGTCCTTCAAGACAATCAAAATCTTTGGACTGTAACCGGTTGGGGTGGTGGTGATGGAAATTGGTCCGCATATACACAAAAAGGAAGATTCTGTATTTGGCAAAATAGTACCGTAAAGAACTGGGGTGTTTGTTTCCGTCCTTGCTATGAGTTCAACAATACAGCAGGGGACGGCAATTGGAACACTGCCGGAAACTGGAAACCGCAAAGCGTGCCTACTATTGATTTTGACGTATTCCTCAACAAGCCGGTTACGGTTAATGTTACTACAGCTCAAGCGAAGAACGTTATCATCAACCAAGAAGGTGGCAACAACGGACAATTGGTTGTCAATGCCGGACAGAAACTCATTGTAGCAGGAAGTATCCAAAAGACAACTGACGGCGAGACATACAATGCGACAGAAGCCAATGACATCATCATCCATTCCGATGAGACGAACGGTCTCGGCGCTTTAGTAATAGGTTCGCACGATGGTACGAACAAAGCCACCGTTAACTTTACCACCCTCTCCAGTGGAACAAGTGATGACAATACGTCTGTAGCACAATATGTCGGTACGCCCTTTAACGATGAGACGAATATCCTACATAACTGGTACAACTCATGGGTCTATGGTATCAACCATACCGGAGGTGTCATAGGATGGGAACGCGTTAATGAGGGACAAGGAATGACACCCTTCAAGGGATACTGCGTCTTCTCTGCCGATGGAACCCATCATAACTACTGGCAGCAGGGCACACTCGTTGCTTCTGAAAACCAGACCATTAGCGGTCTCAACTGGCAAAGCGGCGTGGGTACAGAGAACCCCAACAACGAGAACCTGCTGGCGAACTCATGGATGGCACCCATCAAGATAAATGCGATGGAGACTTCCGACTTCACCAATACGGAAGCTACTGTTTATATCTTCAATTCCACCAGTGCGAGTGATTACGAAAAAGGAGGTTTTGCATCAAATTATACCGGATATACCCCCGGAACAGCCGGAGACGCTATCATCCCCGCTATGCAGTCCTTCTCGGTGTTTACGAATGCTGCAGGCGGTTCCAGCGTAACTTTGGATTACAACAAGATTGTTTATCAACCCGCCTTAAGCGGAACGGTCCCCGGACCGAACAGAGCACCTCTTCGCGAGGCTGCCGAAGAGGCGAACAAGATCCGACTCTTCGTGCATGCAGAAAACGGATACGGAGACCAGCTGTATATGTGGGAGAGAAGTGACTTCAGCGAAGCCTTTGAAAATGGATGGGACGGACACAAACTGTTTGGCGAATCCGTCGCACCGCAGCTCTTTGCCCTTAGTCCTGACGGCGACCTTGCGATTAACTGTATTCCTACTTTCGAAGGCGTACAGATGGGCTTCAAAGCCGGAGAACAAGATAATAGTTACACTTTCACATTCGAGTACAGCGACGAAGCGCAGCCCCTCTACCTGCTGGATATAAACACCAACACGTACACGCAGATCACAAGCGATACTTCCTATTCGTTCACCACAACGGATACCGACGTACATAACCGCTTTGTGTTAACCTACAACGCTCCGAGCACACCTACTGCGCTCGAAACCACTCCTGCCATTACCACCGGCAAGAAAGTGATGTATAATAACCATTTATTCATCCTTCATAACGGACGTATCTTCAGCGCCCAAGGAGCGATGATCCAATAAAAAAGAAGAAGACGTATGAACGAGAATAATACTTATCCGCTGGCTTCCATCCCGACTATCGGGTTCCAATCGACCAGTTCCATGCATGGCTCCGGTAGCATGTATGCCTCAGCCCCTACCATCGGAACCGATGGAATGGCATCGACCTCTTCAACCACCGGGACTGTTGCTTCCGGTCCGCGACGCATTGCGCCTCCGACACCAACCGGTAACCCTACCCCCGTCGGTGACGCCGCATGGCCATTCCTTTTTATGGCACTCCTATACACCCTCCGGCTTATCAAAAAGTTTAACATACAAAAAAACAAAAAACAATGAAGAAAGTATTTATGTTTATGGCGCTTTGTGCGCTGACGATGGCAGCCAATGCCACCACGTACAACTATCTTTGCGGTATTACCGATCTGACGGTGGACACCTTGAAGAGCACTACCAAGAACCAGTACACCATTACGTTCAGCCAGAAATGCAAGAACACAGCGGAGTACACCAGTAAGCCGGAGACATTCTACACCTCCACCGTCAAGATTGTCCTCAACTCGGACGACCGTACGCTGGAAGGCGTCTATACGACCGAGGGTGCCAGCCGCACCAGCAACTCGGCGAATGTCAACGACCAGACCATCAACATGGTCAATACGGAGTTTACCTCCGGCAGTACCAGCCGTGTGCTGTACAAAGACGAGAACTATGTGTCCCGTTTCGTGATCAACAAAGAGGCGGACGGCAGCTATAGTATCGGCGAGTGCACATTGTATTTCTCCCAGCGCCTCAATCAAACCAATATATACGTCTATAACTACAGTTACGACGCAGAACATATTTTAGAGCAAGGCATTAGCCAGACACCATTCGTCTTCGGCTACACCGGTGAATACGAGGCTGCTGTTTATAACTACGACATGACCGTGAACGGTATCAGTGTTCTGCGCGACGACAGCGACTATGACGCCATCCGTTATTTCCTCACGCTCAGTTGCGTAGGCAAGAACCGCGAAGATAACACGGAGCGTAACTACGAGGTGCAACTCGCTATCTATCCTTCGTCCGAATCGATTGTAGGTACGTTTGCTACGCAAGGAGGTAACCTGCTCTACTCGTCCAACAGTTATGTGAAAGACCTGAAAATCAACAAGACACGCTATCTCGCTAACGACTCGCTCAGTACGATCCAGATCAAGTCCAAAGGAACGAACCAGTACAGCTTCTACGGCGGCACACTCACCTGCACTGACGTGGATCTGAACTACCAGGCCGTATATGGCAAGAAACGCGTGGAAGCCGTTCATTACTACCATTTCAGCGACAATGAGGGTGCCGGTATTCCTTTCGGTTATGACGAGACGAGCAAGGAGGTTGAACTGACGGCGAGCAAGATCTCAGTAGCTTCCGTATTAGACGGATGGCAGATTACTGTTACCGCTGCGGACGCCAATAGTGTCTCATACAGCCTTTTGATGGAGATTGAGAGCGAGTCGATTGACGGTACGTTCACGTATAACAACGGACTGAGCGCATGGAGCAAAGTGGAGCGCGGACAGAGCAGCTGGTACGTAGCGAGCGGTGCTACCCTCACGATCAACAAGAAGAGTAACGGTAATTATACCATTTCCGGAAACTTGCTTTGCGAGAACGAGATGACCTATATTCTCAAACCCTTCGATTTCAGCTATACAGCTACAGGAATTGAAGCTATCAGTGATCAGCCTTCAGGAGTCAGCAAGAAGGTGCTTCTTGACGGACAGATCTACCTGATTTACGAAGGCCAAATGTACGATGTACAAGGAAAAGAGGTCAGATAAGCCGTTTTTAACATAAAAATGCATGAAAATCTCGCGTACACTTGCGTATGTGAGATTTTTTTTGTACCTTCGGCCCTCCCACCTTGACGGTGGGTTCCCGCCGAAAGTACGTTCGCATTTTGCGGGATATATAAGCAAGGGCGGGGATTTTTTTTGAGAAAAAAGACTAAGGTCTATCCTTAAAGGACACTGAGCGGCTATCCGTGAGCAAGCTCCCGATTGACGCTCAGGGACCTTTAAGACGCGATAAATCGCTCCTTTTCTCAAAAAAAATCCCCGAACGCTTGCATATATGCAAAATTTGTTGTAATTTTGTACCCGATTTTATAATTTGGGGTATTATGAGAAAAATTATTACGAGCATAATGCTATGCATGATGGCGGCTGTAAACGCATTTGGCGCATATGATGTGACCGCCAGCCAAGTGACGATAGAGGATCTGACAACCGACAAGAATAATTTCTTCGTAACCGTTAATGCAGCTACTTCTACGGGCGAGTACGAGATGGCTTTTGATCTTTGGCCGAGCAGTCGTTCAGCGATTGGTTCGTTCAGCACGTCGGACAAGACGATTGGGTATGTGAGCAGTTTTGTACATAAGACGAAAGCGAACGGCAATGCCGTAGATATGTGGTATTACCCGGAGGAGAATTCACCGATCAGTCTCAGTATTATTCAGAAAGATGAGACGACTTGTACCCTGAGCGGTTCGATCACCGCTACGCGTAACGGCACGGCGTACACCTACGTCATTGCGCCGTATGATTTTGCGTACGCAGAGGGTCCGGTAGATCCGGAACTGGAGAAAGACCCTTACCGCTTTGAGCCGACGAAGCCGACGACGGTGGATTTCACGGCTGACGTTATTCATTTCCGTGAACGGGATACATATATCGAGGTGACGCTCAATGAGATAGCACAGGAGACGTACGACTGGATTGAGTTGCGTCTGTTGTCCGACACGATGGATATGCCGGCAGGTCATTACACGATCGATGCGAGTTATGAAGCCGGCACTATCACCGCTTCGAAAGGCTATTTGGGCAGCACAGCGGGCGATGACCCGAGTTACGCAGCTATCCGTGCGGACAAGGAGAGTTGGGGTCAGTACACTCCGTATTACCTCGCGAGCGGCAGTCTCAGCGTGAGTTACAACGAGAAAGGCGACACGATCCTCATCACCGGTAGTGCCCTTTCCCATAACGGATCGACCGTTAACATCCATGCAAAGGGGTATAACATGCTGTACGTAGAAGAGGAACAGCCGAAAGAGCCGGAGCACGTGACATTAACTATCGACACGGCGACAATCACCTATATGAGCAATCTGTCCGACAGCTTGAATAACCGGTATGTCTATACTTTCAATTTCTCCCATCAGGACGATTATCCGCAGGTATTGACCGATGTGATTCTGAGTCATCCGATGTCGATGGTGAGCGGGACGTACAGTCTGGCAGACGGCACGATAGACGGTTTGATTCTTTCGCAGAACCAAGAAGATTTCGAGATGAACATTTTTGCCGGCGGTCCGTATGACTTCACGTTAGCGACGCTGACGTTGGCGCCGAAAGGAGACGGTCGTTGGATCTACACGATGCATATGGAGGACGTGATAGGCAGCACGTATGATTTTGTATTGGTACAAACTCCGCATATTGAGCTTTATCCCGCTCCGGAGGTAGATCCGAAAGAAGCGCCCTACACGGACGAGCAGAAAGAGAAAGCGATGATCACGATGGTCTTAGACACGATCATATGGGACAGCAAGAGCGTCAGCAAAGACGGTATCATCGATATCTACCTGACCCAAATGCAGGCGGACATCAACGGTCTGCGCGCTTATGTCCATTTAGGCATGTACGCTGAAGAGGCTTATCCGGAGGCGGGTATTTATCCCGTGAACGGGAGCGAGGAGAGCGGTTCGTTCAGCGCTTCGCTCGGTCGGTACGGAAGCACCCTGATCCCGTGTTATGTAGCGCTGATGGACGAAGCCGGTTATGCTCACGCTATCTGGTACATCGTCGGCGGCGAAATAACACTCTCTTACGAGGGGAACCAACCCATTCTGAGCGGCGAATGTACGTCCTATTACGGCTCCACAATCCGCTTTACCTATCAGCAGAAAGGACAAGGCGTGGAGAATGTACAAGGGGACGATGTACAATGTACGAAAGTACTCCGTGACGGACAGATCTATTTGATGTACGAAGGAAGGATGTACGATGTACAAGGGAGACCCGCACGGGACTAAGACGTCCGTAATGCGAACGAGATGCGAATGACAGGTCCTGCTAAACAACAGCTAATATAACAGACTTATGCAAAATATACGAAACATAGCAATTATTGCGCACGTCGATCACGGCAAAACGACCCTGGTCGATAAGATGCTGTACACGGCAAAAGTGGTCAGCAGTCAGCGTTCCGAATTTAGCAATCAGCCGCAAGAGTTGATTCTGGACAATAACGACTTGGAGCGTGAGCGTGGTATCACCATCCTCGCGAAGAACGTAGCCATCGAGTACAAAGGCGTGAAAATCAACGTCATAGACACTCCGGGGCACGCGGATTTCGGCGGCGAGGTGGAGCGTGTACTGAACATGGCGGACGGCGTGCTGCTGCTGGTAGATGCCTTTGAAGGTCCGATGCCGCAGACACGCTTTGTGCTGCAGAAAGCCCTCGAATTAGGTTTGAAACCCATTGTGGTGATCAACAAAGTAGATAAACTGAACTGCCGTCCGGACGAGGTACAGGAAGAGGTGTTTGACCTGATGTGCAACCTGAATGCGACGGACGACCAACTGGATTTCCAGACGCTTTACGGAAGTGCGAAGAACGGCTGGATGTCGAAAGACTGGAAGAAACCGACGACGGATCTGACCGACCTCATGGACGCCATCCTGGAGTACATTCCTGCTCCTGAAGACAATCCCGGTACGCCGCAGATGCTCGTCACTTCGCTGGACTACAACAGCTATGTAGGCCGAATCGCGATCGGTCGTGTTCATCGCGGAGAGTTCAAAGACGGACAGCAAGTGACGCTGGCGAAGAAAGACGGCACGATGGTCAAAACCAAGATCAAAGAGCTGCACACATTCTCCGGCATGGGACACGTGAAGACAGACATTGTGAAGAACGGCGACATCTGCGCGATGATCGGAATCGACGGATTTGAGATCGGCGACACGGTCTGCGACTACGAGAATCCGGAACCGCTCAAACCGATCGCCATCGATGAGCCGACGATGAGTATGACGTTCTGCATCAACGACAGCCCGTTCTTCGGCCAGGACGGTAAGTTCGTGACCAGCCGTCACATCCAAGACCGTCTGAACAAGGAGCTGGAGAAGAACCTCGCTTTGCGTGTAGAGAAAGGCGCAGAAGAGAGCAGTTGGCGTGTGTTCGGTCGTGGCGTGCTACATCTGAGCGTGCTGATTGAGACCATGCGTCGCGAGGGATACGAGCTGCAAGTAGGTCAGCCGCAGGTGATCATCAAAGAGATCGACGGCGTCAAGTGCGAGCCGGTAGAGAGCCTGACGGTGAACACGCCGGAAGAGTGCTCGGGCAAGATCATCGAGTTCGTGAGCACCCACAAGGGCGAGATGACGAAGATGGAGATGGTGAACGACCGCGTACATCTGGAGTTCACTATTCCGAGCCGCGGAATCATGGGAATGCGTACGTATGTGATGAACGTGAGTGCCGGCGAAGCGATCATGGCACACCGATTCCTTGAGTACCAGCCGTGGAAAGGCGAGATCGTGAAACGTAACAACGGCTCGCTCATCGCTATGGAGGCAGGTACGGCATACGCTTATGCACTGGACAAGTTGCAAGATAGAGGAAAATTCTTTATCGATCCGCAGGAGGAAGTGTATGCCGGTCAGGTAGTAGGCGAGAATGCCAAAGAGGGCGACATCGTCATCAACGTGACCAAGAGCAAGAAACTGACGAATATGCGCTCGAAGAGTGCGGATGACAAAGCCGTTCTGCCGCCGCCCGTGAGAATGAGTCTGGAAGAGGCACTCGAATACATCAAAGAGGACGAGTACGTAGAGGTAACTCCGCACGCAATGCGTATCCGCAAGATCATTCTTGACGAATTGGAGAGAAAGAGAGCGGGAAGGGAAAACTAGTCTACTAGTCTACTAGTCAACTAGTCTACTAGAAAAATCAAAAAAACTAAATATAATTATGCAAGTAAATCAAAGTGAATTGAAAGATTTGATGGCTGTTGTAACGCTCACTATTGAGCCGGCAGACTATCAAGAGGAAGTTGCAAAGCAACTGAAAGAAGTACGTCACAAAGCTCAAATGCCAGGTTTCCGTCCGGGAATGGTTCCCGCCGGATTGGTAAAGAAAATGTACGGAAAAGGCATCCTTGCAGACGTACTGAACAAGCTCGTAGGTGAGAACCTGCAAAAACACATTGAGGACAACAAGTTGCAGATCCTTGGCGAACCGCTGCCAAATGCAGAGCAAGGAAACGTGGATCTCGATCACGAAGAGACCTTCACTTTCGCGTTCGACATCGCCGTAGCTCCGGAGTTTGACGCTTCGCTGAACGGCAAGAACAAAATACCCGAGTACACGATCGAGGTAACCGACGAGATGGTAAACAAGCAGGTAGAGGCTTACACTAACCGTTACGGCGAGTACATCCCCGAGGACAAAGAGAAAGGCACGAAAGCAGAGGTTAAACCCTGCGCTGTAGATGCAGAACTCTTCGCTAAAGTATATGGCGCTGACGCTCCGAAAGATGAGGCAGGATTCCGTGCCCGCGTAAAAGAGGACATTGAGCGCAGTCTGGCAGAAGAGAGCAAATACCGTTTCGGTATCGACGTCAAAGCTGCTGTGCTCAAGAAAATGGAGAAAATCACCTTCCCGGAGGAGTTCCTCAAACGCTGGGTACTCGCTACCAACGAGAAGATGACCGCAGAGGAGTTGGACAAGGATTTCCCGAAGATGATTGAGGAACTCAAATGGCATCTTGCGAAAGACCAACTCATGAAAGCGCACAAGATCGACGTGCAGAAAGAGGAAGTAGAGGCGTTTGCCAAACGTATCGCGAAGATGCAGTTCATGCAGTACGGTCTGATGAACGTAGAGGACGATATGCTCGCTAACTACGCTCAGGAAATGCTCAAGAACGAGGACCAGCTCCGCAACATCGTTGAGCGCGTAGCCGAGGACAAGATCTTCGCAGCAGTCAAAGGCGTCGTCAAAGTAGAGCCTAAGACTGTTAGCCAAGAGGAGTTTGACAAACTGTTTAAATAGGACCGCTCGCTGCGTTCGCTGAAAGAATAAAGACCGTTCACTGCGTTCACTAAAAGAATAAAGATTGTCTTGTAACGGTCGGATGTGACGCAAAACATTTTAGTCTTTTGTCCTTTAGCGAAGCGGTCTTTATTCCTTAATCCAGAATGATCAAGATTCATTTCATAGCTATTGGTGGAGCGGCGATGCATAATCTTGCACTCGCCGTTGCTTCCAAAGCAGGGTACCAAGTGACTGGTTCGGACGACGAGATCTTCGATCCGGCGTTGACTCATCTGCGCGAGGCAGGATTGCTGCCGGACGAGATGGGTTGGCACCCGGAGCGGATCACGCCGGACATAGACGCTATTATATTAGGAATGCACGCGCGCGAGGACAACCCCGAGTTGGTGAGGGCGCGCGAGTTGGGGCTGAAGATATACTCCTTCCCCGAGTACCTGTACGAGCAGACCAAAGACAAGATCCGTATCGTGGTAGGCGGTTCGCACGGCAAGACGACCACCACCTCGATGATCCTTTATGTACTCAACCGCCTTGGCATCGAAGCCGACTACATGGTAGGCGCACAGATAGAGGGTTTTGAGCGGATGGTACGTCTCTCCGACACTGCCAAGTACGCTGTTTTTGAGGGCGATGAGTATTTGACGAGTCCGTTGGATTTGCGGTCCAAGTTCCTTTGGTATCACCCGCACGTAGCTATTCTTACCGGTATCGCGTGGGATCACATCAATGTCTTCCCTACCTTCCCTGAGTACGTGGAGACATTCCGGAAGTTTGTGCAGAGCATTGAGCCGAACGGATCATTTATCTATTTCCAAGGCGATGAGAACCTGAGAATGCTGGCGGAGGAATTAAAAATTCAAAAATCAAAATTAGCAATTATTCCTTACGACGCCTACGATGGGAATGTGGAGATGCAAGTTTTCGGCAGACATAACATGCAGAACTTGCAGGCAGCGATGCTCGCCTGTCATTGCATTGGCATTGCGCCAGACGATTTCTACCGCGAGATAAGCACCTTCACAGGTGCCTCCAACCGATTGGAGAAGATTTGCGAGACCGAGACCTCGGTGGCATACAAAGATTTTGCGCACAGCCCGTCGAAACTCAAAGCGACCATCAATGCCGTGCGTGAACGGTATCCCGAGAAGAAACTGATTGCCTGTATGGAACTTCACACTTTCTCCTCGCTGATGGCGGATTTCCTGCCGCAATACAAAGATTGCATGAAGGAAGCAGACATCGCGTACGTCTATTTCAACCCGAAAGTCATCGAGCATAAGCGTCTCACTCCTATCACCGCCGACGAAGTGCGCGAGGCGTTTGGCACGAAAAATGTAGAAGTCTTTACCGAGAGCGAAGCGCTGCAGGAAGCTGTCAGAAATCAGTTATCAGCCGTCAAAAGTCAGAATACGGCATTGCTGATGATGTCCAGCGGCACGTTTGACGGGATCAACGTCAAGCAATTCGCGGAGGAATTGATGAAAGTTTAGAGTTTAGAGATATGGATAAGCAACAGAGACGCGATTATTTATACATGCGCATGGCGCGGACGTGGGCGGAGAACAGTTATTGCGTTCGTCGCAAGGTAGGCGCGCTTTTGGTGAAGGACCAGATGATCATCTCAGACGGGTATAACGGCACACCATCCGGATTTGAGAACATCTGCGAGGACGAGAACAACGTCTCCAAACCCTATGTGCTGCACGCGGAAGCGAATGCGCTGACCAAAGTGGCACGATCGAACAACAGTTCGGATGGTGCTACGCTCTACGTGACTGCCAGTCCGTGTCTGGAATGCTCCAAACTGATCATCCAGTCGGGTATCAAACGCGTGGTTTACGGCGAGGAATACCGCATCATGGATGGTGTAGAACTGCTTAAAAGAGCAGGCATTGAAGTGGAGTTTTTGAAAGATTGACGATTGAACGATTGACGAGGTACGACTGATTGACGATTTGGTCAATTGTACAATTTAATTCAATCGTAAATAAATCGGAAAAGTGTTCATGGTAAATTTGTAAATCGTAAATGAAAAAATATCTTCTTCCCATATTAACCGTCATTGGCGTTGCCTTAGGCATCGTAATCGGTATGTCTCTTAGCCAGCAGGCTAACGCACAACGGGTTATTTTTCAAAATGGTCAACTGCAATTAGAGCTAAGCAAAGTGGACCGCTTGCTTCAGTTGATGGAGCACACCTACGTTGATGAGATCAACATGGACAGCATCACGGACGAAGTGATGGCGGAACTGGTGCAGAAACTGGATCCCCATAGTGCATATATCCCGAAAGAGGATCTGGAGATGGTTAACTCCGAACTGGCAGGTTCGTTCTCGGGTATCGGTGTGCAGTTTACGATCCAGCAAGACACCGTACGCATCGTAGCCGTCATTGCCGGCGGTCCGAGCGAAGGGGTCGGGGTGTTGGCGGGCGATAAGATCGTCAGCGTGGATGACTCGGTGTTTGTAGGCAAAAAGATGAACAACGAGAAAGTGATGAAGACCCTTCGCGGTCCCAAAGGGACGAACGTCAAACTTGGAGTCGTGCGCCCGGGAGCCAGCGAGACACTCTTCTACACCATCACGCGCGGAGATATTCCTGTCACCAGTGTGGACGCGAAGTTTATTATTGAGCAGAGCGGCAAGAAAATTGGTTTTGTGCGTGTGAACAAGTTCGGCGAGACGACGTATAAAGAGTTCATTACTGCTTTGGCAGAGTTGAAAGCGAAAGGGGCAGACCGCTATATCGTGGATCTCCGGGAGAACAGCGGCGGATACATGGACCAAGCTATCCGCATGGCAAACGAGTTCCTGCACCGCGGCGAGTTGATCGTCTATTCGGAGGGACGTGCCTACCCGCGTTACGAAGCGAAAGCAGATGGTACCGGACGATTCAAAGAGGTGCCTTTGGCTGTCCTCATTGATGATTTTTCAGCTTCAGCAAGCGAGATCTTCGCCGGCGCAATGCAGGATAATGACCGCGCTACTATCATTGGACGCCGTTCGTTCGGAAAAGGACTGGTACAACAACAAATGCCTTTTGAAGACGGCAGTGCCGTGCGATTGACGGTAGCCCGTTATCATACACCGAGCGGAAGGTGCATCCAGAAGCCCTACACCCTCGGCGATCAGAAAGATTATGAGAAAGAACTGGTGGAGCGTTTCGAACGTGGCGAGTTCTACTCTGCCGACTCGGTTCACTATAACGACACTACAGTTTATCGCACCAAGAACGGCCGCATCGTGCATGGAGGAGGAGGTATCATGCCGGACGTATTTGTCGGACGAGACACCACCCTCAATACACCCTATTACAACAAAGTGGTCAATTTGGCGTTCACCTATCAGTTCGCATATCAATACACGGACCAGCACCGCAAAGAGCTGAACCGGTTCAAAGATTGGCAGAGTCTGGAGAATTATCTGAAGAAACAAAACCTGATTAAGGAATTTGTGGCATTCGCTGCTTCCAAAGACGTAGCACCGAATGAGGAACAGATAGAGAAATCCAAACCGCTGTTAAACCGACTGCTCAATGCCTATATCGTACGAAATATTTTAGGCGACGAAGGCTTTTTCCCGCTCTTCGAACGCGACGATGAAATAACTAAAAAAGCAATAGAGGTTCTCAACAAATGAGAACCTCTATTGCTTATATCCGACAAGATTGGCGGATTACAGGGCTTTGAGCGCCGCTAAGACATAGCGGTAGAATTTCTGCACGGTAGCTATATTCACGCGCTCGTCGGGACTATGCGGATGCTCAATAGTCGGGCCAAACGAGATCATCTCCATTCCGTCGTACTTGCTGCCGATGATACCGCACTCCAATCCGGCGTGGATAGTCACGATACGTGGAGAGGTACCAAACTCTTTCTCGTATGTCTCTTTCATCGTAGCGAGCAGCGTGCTCTTGAAATTCGGCTGCCAACCCGGGTATGCACCGTCGAACTTGACCTCTGCTCCCGCGAGCGAGAACGCCGAATGGATGACCGATGCCAATTCCTCTTTGCGGCTCTCCACATTCGAACGGGTGAGGCAAATAACCTTGACGGTATTGACCATTTTGTCATTTACCATTTGTTCGTTGGTCTCGATGATAGCGAGGTTGTTAGAGGTCTCGACGATGTCGGGCATCTCCGGGATGACACGATAAACACCGTGCGGACAGAGGGTAACAGCATGGATCAGGAAGTCCTGTATATCCTCCGGCATCTCCGTTTTCGGGCACTCTACTTCCTCCATGCCAAAATGCATGTCGGGTTCGATACCATCGTACTCCTTGAGCCAGAGATCCTCATAACGATCCACCAGATCCTGCAAGTCCTGATAGCTATCCGCAGGAATAGTAATCACCGCCGATGCCTCGCGCGGAATAGCGTTTCGCATGTTTCCGCCCTCCACACATGCCAGACGCGCCTCGAAATTAGACACGGCATCCTTCAAGAAGCGGAAGAGCAGTTTGATAGCGTTCGCGCGCTGCAAATGGATATCACAACCCGAGTGACCACCTTTGCAACCCTTTACCGTCACTTTAAGGGCAATGTCGCCTTCCTCGGTCTCTACGGGTTCGTAAGTAAATGTGGACTCCACATCGATACCTCCGGCACAACCCACATACAACTCACCTTCAGACTCGGAATCCAGGTTGAGCAGGTATTTACCTTTGAGCCAACCCGACTTGAGGTCGTTCGCGCCGTACATACCGGTTTCCTCATCGATGGTGAAGAACGCCTCAAGGGGCGGATGAACGACGTTTTTGTCCGCTAAGATTGCCATCGCCGTTGCCACACCGATACCATTATCGGCGCCCAGCGTGGTACCATCTGCGGTTACCCACTCGCCGTTATCCTCTACATACGCCTGGATGGCATCTTTCTCAAAATCAAAAACCTTATCGCTGTTCTTCTGCGGCACCATGTCCATATGCCCTTGGAGGATCACACCCGGGTGGTTCTCATAACCCGGAGTAGCCGGCTTACGGATGAGCACGTTGCCTATCTCGTCCTGGAGGGTCTCCAAGCCAAGCGATTTACCATAGTTTACCAGAAAATCCGCTATCTCTTTGCGTTTACCGCTCGGACGAGGGATTTGGGTTAGGCTGTAGAAACTGCTCCACAAACCTTTGGGCTCAAGGCCATTTACCATTTTGTCATTTACCATATGTTCAATTATTTAGTCATTTATTCCACCGTCATTTCGCCGCAGAAATCTTTGGAGAGAAGTTCTTTTGCATGCTCGGGATCTTCGCCAAAGACAAGCATCATTTTCGTCAGCAGGGCCTCGGTTGTGATGTCGTAACCGGAGATCACACCTGCTTTCATCAAATTGAGAGAAACCGCGTACAGTCCCATCTCCACAGATCCGGTATTGCATTGTGTCTTATTGACGATGATAATGCCTCTATCCACCGCTGCCTTGAGTTCGCGATAGAGCCATTTGTCTGTAGGTGCATTACCCGCGCCGAACGTCTCAAGCACCACTCCTTTTAAACCACGCGTACGCAAGAGCGCGCGTACTACAGGTTGCTGAATACCGGGGAAAAGTTTCAAAACCGCCACATTTTGGTCGAACTGCGTATGCAAAACGAGCGGTGATTTAGGATCACTATAATGCACTAAATGAGGCTGATAGGTAATATGCACGCCTGCTTTTGCCAGTGCCGGATAGTTATAACTATTAAACGCAGAGAAATGCTCGGCGTTGCGCTTCGTAGTACGGTTCGCGCGGAAGAGACGATCCTCGAAATAAATAGTCACTTCCGGCACGATGGCATTCCCCTCTTCATCCTTCGCCGCAGCAATCTCTATGGCGGTTAACAGATTCTCCTTCGCATCGCTTCGCAAGACTCCCACCGGTAACTGCGAACCCGTGAAGACAACCGGTTTAGACAGGTTTTCCAGCATGAACGAGAGTGCCGACGCCGAATAGCTCATCGTATCGGTACCATGCAAGATAACAAAACCATCATATTCCTCATAATGGTCATAGACCATCTGCGCCATATGCAGCCAACCCGCGGGATTAACGTCCGATGAATCCAAAAGGGGCGAGAAAGCCTCTATCTCCACCTTTATAGTACCCGCGAATAATTCAGGCATATACGCCTTGAAGGTCTCAATATCCGCAGGCACAAGTGCTCCGGACACCTTATCGCGAACCATCGTGATAGTACCGCCAGTTGATATCAAAAGTACTTTACTCATCGTGTTAAAAACAATTTTACGGTGCAAAATTACAAAAAAACTTGCATATATGCAAAAAATTCTATTTTTTTTATCATTTATTTGCACATATAAGAAAATTTATGTAATTTTGCAGTCGAAAAATCTACGCTGGAGGGTTATGTCTCTTCAATAAGGGTGGATTTTCAGACATATTGAATAGCGTTTATTGGCGTTTTGTATTTGACACACGAAACTTCGCAACTTTCGAAAAAACAGTCAAAATCAAAGTGAACAGTAGATGCCTATGGGTATGACCATACCCCGTTTTGTCGTTTATGACAAACGGTTCGTCATATCGGCGTAGGTTTCCTGTTGCTTATTTGACTGTTTGGGCAATGCGAAGGCCTCGTGTGTAAGTAAGCAACACGAGGTCTACGCTTTTTGTGTATGTACATGATATCATAATAATATCAATGGAGGAAGCCGAAAAGCCAAAAGTGAGTAGGTAATAAATCTAATTGTTGTGCCCGACACATACTAGGGTATTTTTATGAAAAACAAAAAGTTATGGACCATCGGAGCTATGGTGGTATTTATGATTTGCCTCGTTGTAATCGGTTGTAAAAAAGGCGATTTAGCGGATGGTTTCTATTTATCTGCCACTAAAACATCAGAAGGAGTTGCTCTATCGTGGGCAGGATTATCAGATGAGTATACTTATTTGATATATCGCTCCGCATCTGAACAAGGAGACTTTAGTGATATCTATACCGTATATGATGGTAGTTCATATTTGGATGAAAATCCTCTCAACGGAGATAATTACTACTATGTGCTGGCTATACATTATTTTGGTGAAGATACCAAGCAAAGTAATGTAGCATATTGTTATTTTGACAATGGTGGTTCTAATCCGGATCCGGATCCCGATCCAGATCCATCAAATCCGACAATATCTGCTCCAACAGGACTGAATGCAGTAAAGGGAGCAACCTCGATTAGCGTTTCTTGGAATTCTGTGTCAAATGCTTATCAATATAGTGTTTATCGTGCGTCTTCTGCTTCTGGTTCTTATTCTCTTCAAACTACTACGAGCAATACATCCTATACGGACAATAGCCCTTTAAATGGCATGAATTACTATAAGGTAAAGGCTAAAGATAGTAATGGTAAAACAAGTGAATTTAGTGATTATTGTTCATGTAGTTTCTCCTCTACTTCCTCAGAGACACTATCTGCTCCTACGAATGTGAGCGCAACTAATAATGGTTCAACAATGGTTCCGAATATCTATATCTCATGGACTGCGGTTAGTGGGGCATCTAAATATAATATTTATCGAGCATCTTCAGCTTCTGGATCGTATTCAAAAATTGGAACGAGCAATTATAATTCATATAATGATTCAAATCCATTGAATGGTACAAATTATTATAAAGTAACTGCAGTAAATGCTAGCGGCAAGGAAAGTGATAAGAGTTCATATGCAACAGCTTCGTACGATAAGGATGCAATATCTCCTTGTCCCCCATCTATCACTAGCAATACCGCAAATGCATCTACTAACAAAATAATTATTAAGTGGTCATATAGCACGTCCAGTGGATGCGGTAAACCGACAAAGGTGACTGCGAAAATTTATGAGCCGACAGTAAAAAAATGGATGGAAGATGCCACATATTCTGCTTCAACAACAACCCACACATTCTATTACGGAATGTATCAGGATAGCGATGGTTGGGTTAAAATGGGTATTCTAGTCGAGAATGATTATGGAACAGCCCAAAAATTGATTATTTATAATACCAAAACTAAGCAGTGGATACTACAATAACATGATAGTTTCCATCCGCCAATCTTAGTGCGATTCCATTCCCCCTTCTCTCATTTCGGTCGTCACCCCCGTGGCGACCGTTTTTAGTATTAAGTGGCATGACGACTAATAGTCAGTCGGTCTAAAAAGCATGTTCAAGTGGGTGATTAGTGGGTTATAAGTGTGCAGTTACTGGGTGGCTTGACATGCGTCACCATGAGGTAAGCGCAAAAACAAGCCTAAAAATGGCTCAAAATTTATGTACATATACTATATTATATATTAATATATAATATACATTTTGTTGCGCATTTTTTATTTGCATATGTCATTTTTTTTATGTACCTTTGCAACGAATTTGAGTATCATGACATCGAGAATACTGGTTATAGACAGCGACATCAGCCTCTCTACCGTTCTATGCGACTATTTGGACAGTCGAGGCTACAAAGCGCAACGCGTGAGCGACGGAAAGACAGGATTAAACGTCTTGTCATCGGAGCATTTCGACGGAGTGCTGACAGAATTGCAGGGAATCGGAATGAACGGGTATGAGTTGCTCAAAGAGATACGTAACCGCTTGCCGGATATACCGCTCATTATTTTAACTACACGGACTGACCGTGAGGACCAGATGAGAGCTTTCCAATTAGGCTGTGATGACTATCAAACGAAGCCATTTTCGATGGATATTCTGATCTGTCGCATCGAAGCTATTATGCGCAGAATCAAGGCATTCGAAGAAAACAAACAACGCGTTTTCGAACTGAACGGAAAAGTCTTTGATGCCACCCATCAGACTTTTGACGGAAAACATATGTCTTCGCGTGAAAGCGACCTCCTCTTGATGCTCTGCAGGCAGGAAGGAGAGGTGGTGGACAAGCATAAGATTCTCAGTGCGCTCTGGAAAGAAGACAACGCCTTTACCGCACGCTCTTTAGGGGTGTATATCAACCACTTACGTGCTTTCCTAAAGACTGCTGATTATGAGATAATAGCGGCGCGGTACAAAGGTTATAAACTCGTAAATCAAAATCTTAAATCATAAACAATGAAACTGATTGCTCCTTCTGTTCTTTCTGCCGATTTCGGACATTTGGCAGATGATTTAGAGATGATTAACCGTTCCGAGGCGGATTGGTTGCACATTGACGTCATGGACGGCACTTTTGTTCCGAATATATCCTTCGGTTTTCCGCTGATGGTGCCTTTCAGGAAATATTGCAGCAAACCCCTGGACGTGCATCTGATGATTGTACATCCCGAGAAATACGTAGAGCGTTTCTGTGACGCCGGAGCATGGTCAGTTGGTTTTCACCTTGAGGCGGTGGATGACCCTATTCCCGTTCTCAATCTCATCAAAGCGAAAGGAGTTCGCACTTGTTTGACTATCAACCCGGACATAGATGTCAAACGTCTGGTACCATATTTGGACAAAGTGGACATGGTGCTTCTAATGAGCGTTTTTGCGGGCTTTGGAGGACAGAAATTCATACCCGAAACGATGGATAAGATCCGGTTCATCCGATCCGAAATTGACAAGCGCGGTCTGAATACGCTCATCGAAATTGACGGAGGAGTAAACACCGGGAACGCGGCAGAATTGTTCGCCGCAGGCGCAGACGTACTCGTTGCAGGCAGTGCCGTTTTCGGCGCCAAAGACCCCGAAGAAGCTATACGCACCATGAAGAAAGTACAATAGACATTCGTATTGCGTGATTCAAAGAATTAGAGCATACCCAATGATTGTATTGTTATTACCTCTGGTGATGGCAATACTTATATGCAACCGCTTTTACCCGCTTCGCCAACCTTGGCAGAAGACGCGACCAAACCAAACTCAAACAGCTCTATATCAGCGCCTTTCGGATGCCGGTTTAAGCGGAGATGAATTAGCTACCGTCGGAGCCCTGACCTTAGGATACAAAGAAGGATTAGACAAGACCTTGAGGCAACATTTTCAAGCCTCAGGCGCAGCACATGTACTCGCGGTAAGCGGACTGCACACGGGTATTATCTATGCTTTATTAGTAGCCCTCCTCACGCTCGGAGGACGGTATAGACCGCTATACGAAAACAAATGGGGAAGACGTGTTATCAGCCTCATTATCATCATTTTCATGTGGGCTTATGCATGGTTGACAGGTATGACACCCAGCGTCGTACGGGCGGTATTGATGGTGACTCTTTTCGAATTTGGGCGCATGATTTACAGGCAGTCTTTTTCGCTCAATACCATCGCTGCAGCGGCAGTGCTTATTCTCCTTGCCAAACCCTCCGATCTTTGGAGTGTCAGTTTCCAACTAAGTTTTGCAGCTACTGCTGCGATAGTGGTGTTTATGGACCCTCGAAATATCGGAATAGCGGGATATCGACATATCAAACAATCCGTTTGGGGCAAAATGCTCGCCTATTTTATCGGAATCCTCATCGTCTCTCTTGCCGCCCAATTGGGCACCTTAGGTATCACCATCTATTATTTTCATCAGGCGAGCACCTATTTCCTGCTGACCAATCTTATGGTATTACCCTTGGCTACTTTGTTGGTGCCATGCGGATTAGCTACTATCGCGTTAGGTGGTAGCAGCCTTGGAATATGGGTGGGTAAAGCGACACATATACTGGCTTGGACAATGAACCACTCGGTAGAATGGATAGAGAGTCTTCCGGGATGCACTGTACAAGCTCACGCCAGTTTAATAATGGTAGGTATCTACTATTTATTATTGCTCGGTTTGATGCTCTGTATCCCGCGAAAGGCATGATTTTTGCTTTTTTTCGAACAAAAAGTGCATACACACTTGTGTATGTCATTTTTTTTTTGTACCTTTGCGGCCGATTTTGAAAACATGGGAAGATGAAGAAGTATTTATCTGTCATAGCAAGCGCCCTTCTCACACTCAGCGCGTGGGCACAAACGGAGTTTACGTTTACCTCGGCTGATGATGTTATTCAAGAGAAGGACGGTATCATTGTCATGCTGGACAAGGGAGCGGGTTCAACCGCTCCGGCATTCAAAGAGTCATGGGATGGCGTAACGCCTTCCGATATGCGTCTGTACACCGGTAACACGATCACGATCAATTCAGAGGACGCGAACATCGACCTCACCCGAATTCAAATGGTTTTTGCAAAGACGAACGCGAGCAATAAGGCTTACGCGGGGCTTTCCTATAGTACCGGCCAATTGGCTTCCGGCGGAGACGCTACTACTGCAACCGATTGGAAAACAGACACTTGGACGGGTGCTACGAAACAAGTCGTTTTCACCGTGACGGGACAGGGACAACGCCAAATCAAGAAAATTCTTATCGGTGACGGTGAAATCACGATCGATGTACCGGAAGAGCAAAAATTACCGACGGAGGATGACCTCGATTGGAATTACTATTATTTCGAGCCGGAGACCGTGCATGTACAGGACACCCAGTTCTATCATAAAGAATACGCGTTCATTGACGGCAATATACTGGTGCATTGTTCGCAGGGTTCGATATTGCGCGCCACAAAAGATGAGGCGGCTTATTTCGGTTGTATGGCCGGTGAGGATCTGACCTTCACCGCAACGGATATCATCAAAGGTATTTCCATCAAAGGTAATGTTCGCAAGGATTTCAGCGCCACCAGTTCGCAAGGTGTCCTTTCCTATCTGAGCGATCCGGATATGGAACAAGCCGGAGACCCTGTTCTCGTCATTCGCGAAGTGAATGATATGAGCGTAACTATCCATTGCGAGAAAAACCTGAGTTGCTACGAGGTGAAAGTATATTTCGAGTCGAACCCAGACCCCGTAGGCAATGCAAAAGAAGGCGAGACATTCTTCCTGGATTATGATACGGCGCAGTTGGATTTTGATGCAGACGAGTCGGAGAAGAACAAATACGTCTATTCGCTCTATTTATGGGACAAGACGAACGAGAACATCTATCTCACGCTGGATATCAATACGCCGGTTAAAGATGCTATCACAGGTACCTATTCCACTAAAGAAGGCAACATGACCACCGAATCGTTCTTTCAATACGGCGAAGATTATTCCGATTATTCGTACGCGACGGAAGGACAGATGGTGATTAGCGAGGAGAACGGTGTATATTCCATCTCGGGATATATCACCTGTGAAAACCTGAATACCTATAATTTCACCTATAGCGGCCGGTTGACGGGTAACGAAGAGATGGGAATAGCGGATGTACAGAGAAGCGATGTCCATTGCAAGAAAGTACTGCGCGACGATCGGATTATTATCATCCGCGAAGGAGCAATGTTCGATACACTCGGGAGAGGAGTGAAAGAGTGAAGGAATTACGGAACATATTATTGCTTGCTATATTGCTGCTGTCTGAAGGGATAGCGGCAGGAACGAGTCTGATAAGTCAAGACAAGGACTGGTTGGGAGGCAAAGCGGAGTTCAACACAACGGAAGGCAATGACTTCTGGCTGACTTTCATGAACAATGGAATGTTCGACGCCACCAATCCTGAGAACAAGAACAAACCGTTCGAAATGCAGGTGATTATCTCTGCACGCGAAGCCATGAGCGTTATGATTGATGTAGGCACAACGAATGTGACCACGCTTAATCTAAACGCAGGCGAAACGCAGATTTATACGATAGATAAAGAGACTTATGCGAAAACAATATATTTGTTCAAAAGTGAGAACCGCCAAGAAGGCTACAAGGGAGTTCACGTCTATGCGGCTCAAAAAGACAAGGACAAATTCTTCTCATGTTTTACATATAACCGAACCGGTGATATAGCAGACTCCTATCGCGAGGCTTCGCTTATACTGCCTACGCGGTCTTTAGGCAAGGAGTATTATATACAAAATAGTCCCCAAGACAACTTCTCCTCTGAGTTTGCAATCGTGGCTACGGAAGACGGGACAACCGTTCAATACTCCCCTTCGGACACTACTTTTACCGGTCAGCTTCCTTATCCAGCAACACCATATACTGTTACGCTCAACAAAGGCGATGCCTATATGGTAGCATCCAAAACGAAAAAAGAAGGTTTCGGAGATTATGTATTGGACCTTAGCGGCAGTTTCATTTGTGCCGACAAACCGATAGCTGTATTTAACGGTAACCAACAGACCAGTATTCCTATCAGTGTGACGAAAGCCCGCAACTTTGCTACAGAGCAGAGTCTGCCTATTGCACAATGGGGTACAGAGTTCTATATAACAAAATTGGAGCGCACAAAAATAAATTATTTCCGAATTACCGCTGCTTATGACAACACAAATATCACCGTCAAGACGGAAAATAACACCGCGGGCTCTACTCTAACATTAGCGCAGAAGGGGCAATCCACATCTATTGACGAAGATTATATTGTAGGCGTAGATGCCAATGAGTTTGTCATCACCAGTGACCATCCTGTTATTCTTTATTCTTATACATCCAGTGCACATGACAACGATGAGAATGTGACCATAGACGGGAGATCCGTTAAAATACTATGGGGTAACTCAGCAAACGCCATGATGCCATCTTGGAGCCATCGCGCCAAGTCAATGAACTTCTTTACGCACGAATTAGACCCCGAGAAAGTATTAGGAAAGACCCCACCGCAAGAATTTTATATCTATCTAGTCACCAAGACCTCCGATGTCGGGAAGGTGACGGTTGATGGATCAACAGTATCATTCAAACCATTCGTGGCGAATACTTCCATGTCTTATGCACATGTTGAAGTGGGAAACACAAATGCCTATCATCATGTAGAAACGACCGGTGATGGATTTGTGGGCATGGTTTATGCTTTGACGCATGCACAGCCTTATTTCTACACACTCGGTTACACACCTGACCCGTATGGTGATTCATTATTTATTAATAATGAGCAAGCATTAATGTCTCCGAAGAGTTACGATATGGACTCTCTGGACGGTCATGGTTGGTATCAACGTCAATGGAATGAATGGACAGAGGGTAAAGGACGGTTGGATACCGCCATTGTCTGCGACAGTAGTACCGTTTATTGGACGATAGAGACGCCTGAAGAAAAACCCGTTACCGGTATCACATGGAACTTGTACGATGTAACGGACGGCAAACGGGAGATGGTGAGTGATGATTTCTTCCCATTCGAAGACAACTCCGTCTCCGCTACAAAACATAAGCACAAATACCAATTCATCTTACCCGAAGAAGAGGACATAAAGAAACGACATCAGTTCATTGATTATGAATTGGAAATTATTTTACATCGTTCCCCTATCATTTGCGAGAATGAGGATTTGGACACCCTGCGCTCCGTAACCCGTGTCACCCGTATCTTCAATGATACAACCTGGCGCGCAATCTGTATGGGGGACACACTGCAGTTCTTCAACGATAGTCTCTACACACAGGGCGACCTGACCAAATACAAAGCAGGCGAGAAACAGGAGACCAAGTTCGTTGCTACTAAAGCTACCACTACGGATATTCCGGAGTGGCAATGGTTTGTAAATACGGGCAAATACACCTTCACCCGTCAATACCAATCCCAGTTTGGATGTGACTCAATCGTGACGCTGGAGTTGTTCGTATGCGACACCTTCCGATTCGTAGATACGATTCATCTATGCTCAAACCAAGACACATTATATCACGGACACACATATTACGGTAAGGAATACACGGAAGGATTGGGTCCCAAACCGCAGCGTGTTACACAAGACACTTCGGTCTTTTATATTAACCTGAAGACCGACTCGTGCGACTGCCAAAAAGGTGAGCTAAAGAACAAATACAAAGACATCCAGGGATTCTCATTCCGCGGTTGTGACTCAATTTATGAATTGCATGTTATTATGCATCCCAGTTACGACCTGCATGTAACGGACACCCTGGATTTCAAGAAAAACCCCGACTCAACCTATGTTTGGAAGATCGAACGGGACGGTATTACACGAGACTCGCTGATTACCAAGTATTCACGCGGCATGTATTGGAGTGACAGGAGACAAGCATGGATCGGTGAATTCGGGGACACGCTTCGCACGAAGACTTGTAAAGAGTGTAATAATGGCAACCCGCAAGGCTGCGACTCTATCAACTCCCTCAAACTGATTATTCCGAAAGTGTACCGTTTTGAAGAAGAAATAGTATGGTGCCGACTGAGTTACGATTGGAGTACCCATACTGCCATTCAACGTGATTTCCAATGGAAGGGACACCACAATGACATCACCTACACCAAAGGCGGCGATTACTATGACAGTTGTTATACGCGTTATGGGGCAGACTCGATTTACCATCTGCATTTAGTGTATAGTCAAGCCGAAACACCGATTTATGACTTGGTTAAAATGACCGTTTGCCGCGATACAGTAAACCGGACGTTGTCATGGACATCCAATGACGGTTACCTCACCGTCGATACCATTCCGCAAGATTCAGTGGGGCATTTCTATTTCGTGGATGACAGCCGTTGTGACAGTATCTATGCCTTGGAGTTAACCGTTCTTCCTACCTATTTCATCATCGATCCGGTTAAGATGACCCAGGAGGATGTCTATTTTTGGGAAGTGAACGGGAAACGCTATGGAGGACCAAAGACCACCAAAGAATACGATATATTGGTAACAGAACCGGAAACGACAGTCACTATTCCATTCCAGACAACCGCTGTGAATGAAACATTTTGCGATAGTACCCGACAGTTGATTATCCATATGGGTACCGTCTATCGTGATACGATTGAAGCGTTCGCCTGCGGGAATGATGACCGGTTCGTATGGGAAGAGACACGCCCCGAGTACATGCGAATTAACGAACAGGGCGAAAAAGAACCATTTGAGCGTATGACTATCTATGCTGCTAATCTGCCGCAAGAGTACCAAACGCTCATCTATAAAGATCCATATAAGACCATACTGAACGATGACTCCGTCTTCTATCTCAAGCTATACCGTGCTCCAAAACATTACATGGACACTACGATTGGGCTTTGTCAAGACACAGTCAACCTCTTCACCTGGGATGAGGGGCACGAGAGTCATGACCTATTCGATGTCCAAACAGGCAAGAAAGTAAAGGCAACCGAGATTCCGATTCGCCTTCCCGGTGATTATTACTATATTGACAGCCTTCAGACAGATAGTTTCCTTTGCGATAGTATTTGGATGCTCCATTTGCACGTTGATCCGATTTTCTATAAAGACACTACCGTTTCCGTATGCCAGTTTGAACCCTACGAATGGCTTAACGGCGATCAGGACTCAATTATAGATGCAAACGGACATAAGATAGAAATTATTCCGACGGAACACATCGGTGATTATAAGTATGACGTCATGTTCCATACCACCTATGGTTGTGACTCGGTTTGGCATCTGACCTTACATATTGATACTGTCTATTCAATGCCGGTAGATATCACCCCGCGGTTCATGTGCGATAAAGATACCATTCAGATTTTCGACCTTGTTATATATGGTATCAAGTCTCCGCTTCGTCCGGAAGGTGTTGGTGGTATAGCAGTACCTGAGGATGCAGAATTTATTGAAGTGGACACATTGCACACCGTCAAGACTGCTATCGGTTGTGACTCTGTCGTGCAACATCGTATTCAGGTCTATAAGACCTATTTGGACGAACAAGAGGCATTCACCTGTCAACCGCTGGAAGGACAGAAACCTTTCTATCACTGGGAGGATCACGACACTATATGGGACGTACAACGCGGTAAATATATTACGGCAGATTCTATCCCGACCAATGTGCCCGGCGGTGTAGTATATACCTATATTGATTCATTACGCACGAGCACGTGTGCGCAATGTCATAAGGGCAGAATGGGATGTGACAGTCTCTTTGTCCTGCATTTGCGAGTTGATTCAGTTTATGAGTACCATAATGAACTCCATATTTGCGAGAACGAACGTGCTGAATGGCAGAAAAAACGCTATACAGGCGATAAAGCACCGGATATGGACAGCGGAGACACACTCATCTTCGTACCCGGAATATATCATGACACGGTACAATATGAAACGCAAAACCATTGCGACAGTATTTACTATCTCACGCTGCATGTACACAAGATTTTCCATACTCAGTTGACTGATACCGTGTATGATAATGAGGACAAACACTACTATGATTTCACGGATACCCGCGGTTCGTATTATCGGGATTATGTACCTTTCAAACCGCATAAGCCTGTTTTGGAAGAAGACACACTCATCACCTATTATCTTCCCAAGGACACAATTTTAGAGCATACATTACTCTCAGCTGACGGAGGATGTGATTCTATTGTTACACTCCAACTGACCATCTTGCCAACCTATCGTTTTGTAGCGAAAGGCAAAGGATGCTGGGGAGACAATGTACCTTGGCGAGGTAATGAATATTCATCCAGCGGTATCTATTATGATTCACTCAAGACAATTGCAGGCGGAGACTCTGTCTTTGTTCTGGAATTCCTTGTCAAACCTGTAAGCCTCATCTCTATCAGTCGTACAATATGCGAGTCAGAGACTTTCGTGCATCGAGATACCCTCCATTATGCCTCCGGAGAAGAATATGCCATATTCGAGACTGAGGTATGGAAACCAGGAAACGTACGTCCTGATCCGTATGCAGAAGTCATCTTCAAGAGTCATGACGGAGGTTGCGATAGTCTGATCTATCGCTATCACCTCACCATCTGCGACACCTTTATGTATTTCATGCATGCATCCATCTGTTCGGGTGACACATTCTACTCGGATGAGTTGAACCACGCATGGAAACGATACACCTATGAATTCGACACCGACACTTTCGTGCTGCCGTACGACACAACCTATATCGACAGTCTGAAGACGATCAAAGGTTGCGACTCGCTCTATATTCTCCGTGCCCATGTGTTGCCTGCTTACCGACATATCGTTTATGACACCATATGCGAGAATGAAACGTATCAGTTCCGCGATATAACCGTTGTACCGCTTGCATCGGGAGACACGATCGTACGTGATCATCTCTACACGAAAACCAATAACTGCGATAGTATATACGAGTTGAGGCTGAGCGTCTATCCGAAGTATTTCAAAGAAACATATGATACGATCTGCGCAAACGAGACTTATACATGGCGAGATCATTTCATCGAACATGCAGCCATTGGAGACACATTGGTATACGACTCGTTGTTAACGAGGGTTGACTGCGACTCTGTCTTCCATCTGTACCTCATTGTGATGGATACGACGCGCGAGGAACATTTCGATACAATCTGCTATGGTGATACATTGTTTGTTACGGAGACAGGACATTTCTATACCGAGGCAGGAGATTATGTAGATACTACCCTGAACGAATGGGGATGTCATCATTTCATCTATCATCATATCGAACTCATTCCGCCTACCATACCTACCATTTGGGCGGAAGATCCGATGTGTCAAAATCAAACAGCGTTTGAGCTATACTATACCTATACCAACCGCAAGCCGATAGCATACTCGCTTTACTTTGATGAAACAGGCAGAAGTATGGGATTTGAAGATATGATAGATGTACCCATTGACCAATACACCAATCCGATGGTGATTACGGTGCCTATCCCCTATAGCGACAAGGATGATCCGACTACATATCCCAAACCCGATAAATACGCTGTACGTCTGGTACTTGATAATGGAAAATGTCTCCATAAAGAGCAGGACTGCTATCATGACTCCACATTTATCATGCATTATCCCAAATGGATTATTGAACAGCGATACGGAGATGTGATTGGTATCTTGAACGAACGGCATAACGGAGGATACAGATGGTCGGCTTATCAATGGTACCAAGGAGACACCAAACTGATTGGGCAGACACAACCATATCTGCACATACCTTCCGGTTTGACATTGGGTGCAGAGTATTACGTACAACTGACGCGAGAAGGCGAAACGGAATCTATTCCTACCTGCCCGATCACAATTGAGCAGATCAGTGTAGTACCCGAATATGCACCTACAATGGGGTATCTCTCTGTCACCCCAACCTGCGTAGTGCCCGGTCATCCCTTCGTTTCTATCCTTTCCCGCAAAGATGGTACTTACCGTATCAGTTCAAGTAGCGGACGACTGGTATCGCAAGGTGTCTTCAAAGCAGATGTGACAGAGGTAGAAGTACCTTCCGATCCCGGTATGTACATCATTCAGTTATGGTCGTACGACACACCTGAAGAGCCCTATAGAGCAATGAAGATAATGGTTAGAGAACAATGCGAAAACTGTGCTACATCCTTCTGATCCTCTGCCTGTGTCCGTCTTTAGTACGGGCGCAAAGACGATTCTCAGCCGCAGAGCGATGGGAATATAGTTTGGCAGGAATGACCGGTTTCACCAACAAAGAGGTGAGCAGCAAGACTGATGTCTTGTCGGGTCTGCATGCCTCGCAATATACCGGTTCTCACCATCTCTTAGGTATGTCCCTGGAGGGCGGATGGAGCTCTTTCGTTTCACCTATGCCCACAGCGCGAATCACTCCGGGAGGCGGGTCTATTGGTTTCCATATAATCTATGAATATCAATACAGTGGTTTTTTGGTACAAGCCGGTATTGGTATCAATTACCAACGTGTATCCACTTCGATTGCAGACACCGCTATCTACCATCCCGGTCTGGTTGGGACATGGCAAAGCGTCACTCCTCGTACTTTCACATTACGACATCAGTTCCAAGAACGCACGGATATGGCGCAACAATTGTATGGTCAGATTCCTGTATATGTAGGACATTATATCCTCAGCCCGATTGGTATTGGATATTTCCTTGCCGGTGTACATTTCAACTATGCGTTCTGGGGCAATACTACGCAGAAAATGCATGGCACGACCACTGCATTGTATGATGACTTGGTAGGTGTATGGGGGCAGATGGCGAACCACGGTCTACGTTACCAAGTGCCTATTGAGCGAAAGGGAGACGCTCTCAAACTCAAACTGGACGTGATGGCGCACGTAGAGATGGGTTATGAATATACGACTCTTCAGAACCCGCACAGTTATCGTATCATGCCCAATGACCGGTTGGACTGCCGTCTGCGGTTCGGTGCCTTCGTGGATTTCGGAATCCTGAATATTTGTCCAAACACCCAAAATGTATATTACGGCATTCCGGATGCAACCTTATATGATTTCCCCACGTATCGGATGGATCATGTTTTCTCGACGAAAGATGCCGCGCAATATTGGTTGAGAAACCTGTATATCGGTTTCCGCTTTACCGTTCTCTTTGGTTTCCCGGGAAAAGAACGGTGTATTATCTGCGATCCATGGCGACACTAACTCTCACCGAACTCTGCGTTTTGATAGGCGACGCGCTGGATAACTGTCTGGCGGGTTCATATTGGGTGAAAGCGGAGGTGAATAGTATCTATCGTAAGAATGGGCATCTTTACCTGGAGCTTATTGACGGAGGCACCGCTAAGATGCGGGCTACTTGTTGGTCGGGTACACAAGAGATGCTCACCGCATATTTCGAATCCGAGACAGGCAAAGTTCTTCAAGCCGGCATGGCTGTTCTTGTGGAAGTGCAAATTCAATGGCACGCCGTGTACGGACTCAGTCTCTCCATCATCGGCATCGACCCCTCCTACACACTCGGAGACATCGCTCTCCAACGCCAACAGACCATCAACCGACTGCGAGCCGACGGGCTTCTTGATGCACAACAATTGATCCCCCTCCCTTCGCTGATCCGACGAATAGCCGTCATCTCATCGCCGCATGCCGCAGGGTATGAAGATTTCAAGCACCAATTGGATAACAGCGGTTATGCCTTCCAAACGAAACTGTTCGGTGCAACCATGCAAGGCGACCACGCAGTCCAATCTATTCTTGCCGCCCTTGAAGAAATCTCCACTCTGCAAACACAGTCGAAAGGACTCAAACCTTCAACCCCTCCAACATACGACGCAGTCGTAATCATCCGCGGAGGAGGCGCCTCGTCCGATCTCGGATGCTTTGATAACTACGAACTATGTGCAGTCTGCGCACAATTCGAATTACCTATCCTATCCGGTATCGGTCATACACGGGACATCTCCGTACTCGATATGGTGGCACATGAAGCCCTCAAGACACCCACCGCTGTCGCTGAATGGCTTATCCACCGCATGGATAACCAAAAGGCACATATCACCGACCTCTTTCTGCGTCTTCAACGCACTGCTGACCGACAGATTCTCATCCGGAAACATTATGTTGAACTACTTGAGCAGCGACTCGCCGCCTGTAACCCCGAAAGGATATTCCTCATGGGCTATTCGTTGCTCACCAAGAACGGCAAGGTCGTCAAAAGCGTACACGAATTAAAGCCCGGAGACTCCGTCACTACCCACCTCGCCGATGGTACTGCCGACTCCGTCATTAATCGTATATTGTAAATAGCCCTCAAAAAAATGATTCTCTCCCGCGAACAATGCATAGGTGCTTCTATACTATTTGGTATCGCTCTTCTTGCTTGGATAATAGCATCTGTATGGCCATTCTCCACCCCATCAGAAACGCCTGCTCCCAAACGATATCGTACATGGGAAGAACGAAAAGACTCCATGAAAAGAGCCGACTCGGTACGTTATGCTCAATGGGCTGCAGAACGCGAACAGAGGTATGACTCCTTCCGCGTAGCGGACTCTATACGACGCGCCGAATGGAAACGAACACGTCAGCACCAATATGACTCCTTCCGCATTGCTGACTCTCTTTGGCGGGATTCAGTGGGATGGCATTATACCAAGCGCATCAAAAAGGACACCATTCTGGACCTCAATCATTGTGATACCACAGACCTGATGCTGATTCGCGGGATAGGAATATACACCGCCCGACAGATCATCCGCTATCGTGAACAACTGGGAGGATATTACTCCCCCTCCCAACTCTCGGACGAGCCATTCGCTAAATGTCACCTCGATACTCTCCTCAACTCTTTCACTGCGGACACGACTGCTATACAACGTATCCACGTCAATACCTGTTCAGTTGAACGACTGCAAAAACATCCCTATATTCGATACCATCAGGCAAAGGCTATCTACACAATGAGACGGGAACGTAAAACTCTTCATTCCGCAGAGGACCTCCTTCCGCTACACGAATTAAGCGAGGAAGACCTGCAACGAATAACACCATACCTGAGCTTCGATTAATGTGGCAAAACAAAAAAAAATGCGCAAAAACTTGCATATATCAAAAAAAAGCAGTAATTTTGCACCCGATTTTGCGCATATGAGTGAGCAGAGCCATTATATTATCAATCTTTCGCGCCTTTCAACAGGCACACATTCATTTGATATTCAGCTCAATAATGATTTCTTCGCTTCCCTTGAGAAGACAGAAATACTGAGCGGAGAAGTGGCTGCTAAAGTGACGCTTAATCTCCGCGAGGAGGACTATACACTCAATATTGCAGTTCAAGGAACTGTATTTGTTGTCTGTGACCGCTGCCTCGACCCAATGCCCATTGAAATAAATGACGAGCAAGAGATCTTCTCCGAAGATGAACCAAATGACCAAATGGTAAATGGCCAAATGATAGATCTCTCATGGCTCGCCTATGAAATAGTAAGTATCAATATTCCGATCGTTCACAGTCACCAACCGGGTGAGTGCAACCAGCAAATGGAACTTCTCCTCCATGATCACCTTTGTGACGAACCGGATCCCGAGATTGATAATTTATAAATTAGTAATTTGAAATTTGAAATCTTAAAATTGTAAAGTAATATGGCACATCCTAAAAGAAGACAAAGCCACACCAGACAAGCAAAACGTCGTACTCATGACGTAGTGAAAGCGCCTACATTGGCTACATGCCCGAACTGCGGTGCACTTCACATCTACCACACTGTATGTCCCTCCTGTGGATACTATCGTGGCAAACTGGCTATCGAGCAAGCAGAAGCTTGATCAAAAGGAAAACTGAAAAGTGAAAGGTGAAAGGTGGTTCGCCCCCTTTTGCCTTTTCTCCTTATTAATTTTTCGCGTGCGTGAGCACGTACGTGACTCGGGAGAGCCACAGTTGAAATAGTTAAATTTAAGTTTAATGTTTAGTAAAAACATGTTTGACAACAATCCTAACAACGGAGAACGCAAACCGCGTCCCCGTTTCCATCGAGAGAGTGAACCCGTTTCGGCACGTCCTCGTTTTAATCGTTCTGACGATTCTCGTCCACATTTTAATTCATCTGACGAACATCGTCCTCGTATCAATCGCAATGAGGATGCCCGCCCTCGCTTTAACCACGATACGGACAGACGTCCGTTCACCGGTGAGCGCAAAGAGCGTCCTAATCGTCCATTCGCTAATCGTCCTAAACGCAACAACGGACTGTATTCCAATCGCAAACAGCAGACCTATCGTGAGCTACACGAAGACCCGACCAAGCCGGTTCGTTTGAATAAATTCCTCGCTAACGCAGGTATCTGTTCACGTCGTGAAGCCGACGATTTCATTCAAGCCGGAGTCATCACCGTCAATGGTGTCACCGTTGACAACCTCGGTGTCAAAGTGCTGCCTACCGATGATATACGCTTCCATGACCAGCCCGTTCGCCGCGAACGAAAAGTCTATATTTTGCTCAACAAACCGAAGAATACGGTCACGACTACAGATGATCCGCAGGAACGTCACACCGTCATTGACATCGTTCGAAACGCCTGCCCTGAGCGTATCTACCCGGTCGGACGACTGGATAGAAACACAACCGGCGTTCTGCTGCTCACCAACGATGGCGATTTGGCAGCTAAACTGACTCATCCGAAATTCCACAAGAAGAAAATCTATGCGGTCACCCTTGATCGTGAACTTGATGAGGTGGATGAAGCTGTTATTCGTAATGGTGTCATTCTGGATGATGAGCGTATTGTTCCGGATGCATTGGAATTCCCCAAAGAAGACCGCAAACATATTGGTCTGGAGATTCACTCCGGCCAAAACCGCGTGGTACGCCGAATCTTCGAGAAAGTGGGATACAAGGTAGTCAACCTCGATCGTGTTTCCTTCGCCGGATTGACAAAGAAAAACGTAGGTCGCGGCAAATGGCGTTTCCTCACCCCAAAAGAGGTCGCATTCCTGCAAATGGGACAGTTTTAATTGATAGTTGATAATTGACAATTGATAATTGAGACGTAGTTTTCATTACATATTATTCGCACTCACGGTACTCATGGCGGCGATTAGTGTGGTAATGATGTTCCATGTGAACGTCAACGCCGACATGACCAAGTACCTCCCGGACAACTCGCAGATGAAAAGCGGCTTGGAGATAATCACCTCTGAGTTCGGTTCTTCGGCGCAGATGTCCGGTGCGGATGTACATGTGATGTTTGAGGGAGTGCACCCGAACGAAGTGCCAGGTATCCGCACACTGCTGGAGAACTACCCGAATGTGCATAGCGTCACGTATCGCTATAGTGCTGATAGCACCCATACCGTCTTCGATCTGGACGTTCCCAAATCCATGGACCAGAAAGCTCTGGGCAAACAGATCAGCACCCGGTTCGGTGGAAACTGCGTTGTAGAGACCAGCCAAGATGGTGCCACGCCGCCTGTCTCGGTCATCGTCATTGCGGCAGTGATGATTATGCTCATTCTCTTCCTCATGGCGCAGTCCTGGTTCGAACCCTTTGTGATTCTTATCACAGCCGGGCTCGCGATTGCCTTGAATATGGGAACGAACGCACTTCTGCCCTCTGTCTCAATCACGACTAACTTCATCGGCTCGATCCTACAGGCTGTCCTCTCTCTGGACTACTGCATCGTGCTGCTTAACCGCTATCGACAGGAACAGGACGAGCATACCGATAAACAGACTGCAGGATTAGCCGCCAACCGAGCTATTATCAAAGCAGCTCCGTCTATCCTCTCATCCGCTTTCACTACCGTAGTGGGATTACTGATGCTCTGTTTCATGCGCCTAAAAATTGGTGCCGATATGGGTATCGTGCTCGCTAAGGGTGTCGTTTGCTCGCTAATCTGTACATTTACAGCAATGCCGGCACTCATGCTACTTTTCCGACGTACCATCAATTTCACGGCGAAGAAAGCTTATGTACCTGATACCGACCGAATGGCGAGATTCATCTCCCGACATAAACTTCCGATGGCAGTCGGAGCGCTCATTCTCTTCTTCGGCTCATGGTATCTATCCGGCAAGACAACCATCTTCTTCTCTGCCGAATCGGAGTCGAAGATAGAGGAGTTTTTCCCCTCCCCCAACCCCTTTGTGCTCGTTTATGACACACAAGACGAAGACTCGGTCTGCGGACTCGTGGACATTCTTCTGGAGCAGCCCGGTATCCATACCGTCATCTCTTATCCCACACTAATGAGTCTGCCTCTCACTCCTGCGGAGATGGCAAACCATGTGAGATCAATAATCACTGATTTCAAGGACTTTATGCCAGAGGGTACAACCGTGCCACCTGAGGCGCTGAATATGCTCACACCGCAGACGATGCAAATGCTTTATTACCTTCGTTCGCGCGATTCGGTACAAGCTCCGATGGCATTCCCTGATTTGGCACGATTCCTCAATACTCATGTAGTTTCCAATCCGCTCTTCTCTGCTTATCTGGATGACGACATGAAAGCGCAAATAGAGGCACTACAATCCATGCTCGATGTACCCGAGCCCGCTCCAGTTCCCAAGCCCGTCAAACCCGTTACACCGGTCGAAATAGAAGAAGATACCTTCGTCATTGTACGTGAGACGATCGCTCCTCTGGAGGACCAACTATCCCCCATTACGGATATCGATTCTCTCACCATCCCGTCGATGGAACTCAATAAAATAGCTATCGTGCCGTTTATGGAGCGACTGAATGCTACTCGGACTTCAGCTGCTTCAGTTGAAATGCATAAACTCACGGACACCGCCGCTATTCGACTGCCGATGGCGGTCAACGAGATGGCGGTCTTCATAGGATCCACTCCGCTCCAAACCAAGCTCGTCTATGCGTATGCCCCCGGCAAAGTGCGCAAGCTCACGCCTCTCCAGTATGTGCATCTCCTCGTGGACGATCTGTTCCAACGTAAAGGATTGGCGGGAATGATCTCCGAAGAACAACGTACGCTTCTCAACCAGCGCGCACACCTCATGGATCTCGCGGACAACAACGCCTCGCTCACACCGACGGATCTGAATATCCTTCTGAAAGCTTTTGGGATAGACGATTTCACCGATGACGAACTGATAGCAATCTCTAATCCTCCCCAAAAAGAAGAACCGCAGACAGCTAAACAACCTTCTGAACTGAACGCAGAGGCGATTGTCAGTTCCGTTGTGGATATGCAACGCACGCTACATAGTACCGATACGACACGCGCTGCTCTTTCAGAGCCTAAGAAAGAAGAACCTGCAGTCGCACATAAAGGACCTTCGCGGGCGGATTTGCAGGCGGAGCTCTTCACCGAACTGGTCTTTGGCGGACAAACGTACTCCGCTGAACAGATGGCATCCAAACTGGCACGACTGATGAAATTGTCGAATGTCCATTCCGCTCCCGTCACTCCGGCACAGATGTCGCTCCTTTATGATTTCTATTCGTCCGTTAACAGCCGATGTGACACCCTCAGAATGGGCTTTGAACCACTCCTCATCTATCTCTGCGACACGCTCGTTCATGACCCGAGACTCGCAGATATGATACCGGACTCCGTTGCATCGCAGACTGCTTCTATCAAGGCTCAGATGAAAGACGGACTCGGTCAGTTGCGCAAGGAAAACCATTCCTTGCTCGTCGTCTTCACGTCGCTTCCTAAAGAATCTAAGGAGACGTATGATTTCGTAGATACGCTCACTGCTCTCGCGGACACGCGAATGCCCCACGCACATTATTATGTGGGCGAATCGGTCATGTACGCAGAGATGCGGGCAGGATTTGATTATGAAATGAATATGGTTACGTTGCTCACTATCGCAGCCATCTTCCTCATCGTCGCACTCACTTTCCGATCCGTTATTGTGCCTACTATCCTCATTCTCGCCGTCATGACCGCGGTCTATGTCAATGTCGTAGTGGCAGGACTGGTCTCTGGGCAAATGCTTTATCTGGCATACCTCATCGTACAAGCGATCCTCATGGGCGCTACCATCGATTATGGTATCCTCTTTGCCAATTACTATCGCGAAGGTCGCAAGACCATGTTACCTGTTGATGCCGTCTGCGCGGCGTACAGAGGTTCCATCCGTACAATCCTCACCTCCGGACTCATCATGGTCATCGGTCCCGGGGCTATGGCGGTCTTCGTGGACGATGTAATGATCAGTAATATTGTTGGTTGCATTGCCGTCGGTGCTTTCATGGCGATTGTCCTCACACTCACACTCGTTCCAGCCGTACTCGTTGCGCTCGACCGACTCGTCGTCTATGGAAAGAAGAACCGCTTCTCCGGAATCTAATCGCAAAAAAGAGGCAGGAAGTGCACGCAGCACACAAAAAGAGCGATGACGTGAGGCAAAAATGACACGAGAATCGTTTATTTCTTTAAATTATATCAGGTTTATGTTAGGGTGATGTCGGGTATAGCATATATTCGGCATATATTGGGATCTCGGAAAAACCTCGGAAAAACCTCGGGGAAACCTTTGACAAATCAGGTAGCGGTCAGTAAGCGAAAGATAGTTCGCGCAATGATGTGCGAAAGACGAATGGAGAGAGAATGGAGGGAGAGTGAAAGAAAGAGGGAGAGAAGGGAACAGGATGGAGAGGTTATATGACAAACTAAGTGCACAATTTTAAGAAAATTCTTAAAAAATGCGAGCAATATTTGCACATTTGCAAAAATTGTTGTACCTTTGTACCCGATTTAATAGGGCTTAATTGTAAACATTAAACCGTTAAGTAGTTAAACCGTTGAATTGTTAAGCCGTTAAATCGTTGTATTGTTAAGATAAACAACTAAATATTTTTGCAAAAATGAAAGAATTAGATCTTACCAAGTATGGTATTCAGGGCGCAACTGTAATCGCCCACAACCCTTCCTACGAGTATCTGTTCGCAGAGGAGACGAAGCCGGAGTTGACCGGTTATGACAAAGGTCAGGAGACCGAACTCGGCGCAGTAAACGTAATGACAGGTATCTACACCGGTCGTTCTCCTAAAGACAAATACATCGTGGACGATGCTCAGAGCCACAACAATGTATGGTGGACCACCGAGGGTTACAAGAACGACAACCACCCAATGTCCGAGGACGTTTGGGCAAAGGTAAAAGAGCTGGCTATCAAGGAGTTGAGCAACAAGAACCTCTATGTAGTGGACGCTTTCTGCGGCGCTAACAAAGAGACCCGTCTGGCTGTTCGTTTCATCGTTGAGGTAGCATGGCAGGCACACTTCGTTAAGAACATGTTCATCCAGCCGACCGCAGAGGAGTTGGAGAACTTCGAGCCGAACTTCGTGATCTACAATGCTTCCAAAGCAAAAGTAGAGAACTACAAAGAGCTCGGTCTGAACAGCGAGACTTGCGTAGCTTTCAACACTACGAGCCGTGAGCAGGTGATCATCAACACTTGGTATGGCGGTGAGATGAAGAAAGGTATGTTCTCGATGCAGAACTACTATCTGCCGCTCCGTGGCATCGCTTCGATGCACTGCTCGGCTAACACCGATATGGAGGGCAAGAACACCGCTATCTTCTTCGGTCTGTCGGGAACGGGTAAGACCACATTGAGTACTGACCCGAAACGTCTGTTGATCGGTGACGACGAGCACGGATGGGACGATGAGGGCGTATTCAACCTCGAGGGCGGTTGCTATGCAAAGGTTATCAACCTTGACAAAGAGAGCGAGCCGGACATCTACAACGCTATCAAGCGCAATGCCCTTCTGGAGAACGTAACGGTTGACGAGAACGGCAAGATCGATTTCGCAGACAAGAGCGTAACCGAGAACACCCGTGTTTCCTACCCGATCAACCACATCGAGAAGATCGTTCGTCCAATCAGTGCAGGTCCTGCAGCGAAGAACGTGATCTTCCTGAGCGCTGACGCCTTCGGCGTACTGCCTCCTGTTTCGATCCTGACTCCGGAGCAGACCAAGTACTACTTCCTCTCCGGCTTCACCGCTAAGTTGGCAGGAACCGAGCGCGGTATCACCGAGCCGACTCCGACCTTCTCCGCTTGCTTCGGACAGGCATTCTTGGAGCTCCACCCGACCAAATACGCAGAGGAACTCGTGAAGAAAATGGAGAAATCCGGTGCGAAAGCATACCTCGTTAACACCGGTTGGAACGGAACGGGCAAACGTATCTCTATCCGCGACACCCGTGGTATCATCGACGCAATCCTCGGTGGCGACATCCTGACTGCTCCGACGAAGAAGATCCCGTACTTCAACTTCGAAGTACCGACCGCTCTGCCGGGCGTTGATCCTGCTATCCTTGATCCGCGTGACACCTACAAAGATGCAGCAGAGTGGGAAGTTAAAGCAAAAGACCTCGCAGCTCGCTTCATCAAGAACTTCGACAAATATACGTCGAACGAAGCCGGCAAGGCTCTCGTTGCAGCAGGTCCGCAACTATAAGAAAATCAGCCAATCATAGCGGATACAATAAAAATCAGGCGCCCTCAGAAAGGACGCCTGATTTTTTATTCTACATCATATGTCTCCATCTCCCGGTCTATCCGATCCACCTGGGTCTTGATGATATTCTTTGAAACCAAGATCATCATTGCGCAGACCACCGCAGGCAGCACAATCATGTAGTTCGGATAAAGCGTTGTGTAATGCAAATCTGCCAATTTGAGCGCGTAATACACCACCAACACATAATAGAACCCCGCTACGACAGCAGTAATATAGGTTACTGTCAGACGCAAACGCGTGCTAAAGAAGGTCAAAAGACTCAGAATGCAGCCCCATAACATAGCTTTATTACACAGATAAAACCATTTGACAGAAGTAGTAGCCGTAATCTCACCTACTCCCGTTTTGAGGTCTGTTTGCGTCACATAAAAGGTCTTTTGGTTCATCGAAAAACTGCGGACATAAATGATACCTTTATCGTCCTGAAAATTGAACACAGGATGCATAAAAAGCAGCATCGATGCCATGATCGCCACCACAGTGTACGCCAAACGGCGATACAGGGCGTTTAACTCCCCATAATCAAAGAATTGACTCATAATTGTACTAATTTCGGCTGCAAAAGTACTGCTTTTTTTTTAAATAAGCAAATTTTTTTGATTTTTCTTGCGTATGTTAAATATTTTTTGTACCTTTGCGCACTTTTTGTGTGTCGTGCGCGAAGACGCGCGCTATGTACACACGGAAATTAAAGCATATTATTAATTATAAATAAATACAAAAACAATTATGCAAAACAAAGGACTTGTTAGAATTTTGGCTGTGTGCCTTGCGTTGGTATGCGCCTTCTACCTGTCGTTCTCTTTGGTGACGAGCCATTATGACAAGGCCGCCAAAGAGTTCGCAGCCGGTGATGCAGTAAAAGAGTACCAGTACTTGGATTCGATTGCTGCGAAAAAAGTATGGTTCGGTTACACGCTCAAAGAGTGCCGTGAGAAAGAGATCAATCTCGGTTTGGACTTGAAGGGCGGTATGAACGTAACGATGGAGGTTTCCGTTCCGGACATCTTGGATGCTCTTTCTGGACACAATGAGACCCCGAACTACAAAGAGGCATTAGCCCTCGCAAAACAAAAACAAAAATCAAGCGGTGCAGATTTCGTAACGCTCTTTATCGAGTCATTCAAAGAAGTAGATCCGCAAGGTCAGTTGGCATCTATCTTCTCGACCTTCGAATTGAAGGACAAAGTGACGTTAACCTCGACGAACGCAGAGGTGGAGAAAGTAATCCGCGAGGAAGTGGACGGTGCTATTCAGAACTCGTTCAATGTTCTCCGTACGCGTATCGACCGTTTCGGTGTTGTTCAGCCGAACATCCAGAAACTGGCTCAACCGGGTCGTATTCTGATTGAGCTCCCGGGTATCAAAGAGCCGGAGCGCGTTCGTAAACTCCTTCAAGGTTCCGCTAACCTGGAGTTCTGGGAGACCTACGAGGCTTCCGAATTGCTGCCGATGTTAGCGCAGATCAACCGTGAGTTCGCTGCAACTGAAGTACAAAGCGACGACGCACAAGGTGCACAGGAAGAGACTGAGGAGGTACAAAGTGACAAAGTACAAAGTACAAATGCAGAGGGAGATGAGTTGGCTGAGTTGTTAGGTGATTCTACTACCGCTGCAGAGACCGATCAGGCTGCTCAGATTGCTGAGTACAAGAAGACCAACCCCTTGTTCGCTATCCTCAACCCGTCTATCAACCAAGCCGGACAGGCTTACCGCGGTCCGGTAATCGGTACCGTTCATTATGTTGATACCGCGAAAGTGAACGCCATGCTGAACTCTCAGATTGCAAAAGCCGTTCTGCCGCGTGACGCACGTTTCTACTGGACGGTTAAAGCTATTGACGAAGCAAACGCTTACTATCAGCTTGTAGCTCTCAAGGCACAGCGTGACGGTCGTGCTTCGCTCGAAGGTGACGTCATCACAGATGCTCGCGCAGACTTCTCGCAGATCAGCACATATGCAAACGTATCTATGTCTATGAACGCTGAGGGCGCTAAGACCTGGCAGCGTCTGACCAAAGATAACATCGGCAAATCGGTAGCTATCGTGCTTGACGGTTATGTATATTCGTTCCCGACCGTACAGAGCGAGATTGCCGGCGGTAACAGCCAGATCACCGGTAACTTCACTGTAGAAGAGGCAAAAGACTTGGCAAACACCTTGAAGTCCGGTAAGATGCCGGCTCCGGCTCGTATCATCGAGGAGAGCGTGGTAGGTCCGTCTTTGGGTCGTGAGGCTATTCAGTCGGGTCTCTGGTCATTCGTTCTCGGTTTCTGCCTCATCCTGATCTACATGATCTTCTACTACGGTTGGATCCCGGGTCTGATTGCCGACGCTGCGTTGTTTTGCAACGTATTCCTGTTGGTAGGTATTCTCTCTTCGTTCAGCGCTGTACTGACGCTGCCGGGTATTGCGGGTATCGTCCTGACGATGGGTTGTGCGGTCGATGGTAACGTGCTGATTTATGAGCGTATCCGTGAAGAGCTTCGTGCCGGTAAAGGTATGCGCAAAGCAATTGAGGACGGTTTCAAGGGTGCCATCAGTGCTATCGTGGATGCGAACGTGACTTCGTTCCTAACCGGTGCTATCTTGGCTATCTTCGGTACCGGTCCTATCAAGGGCTTCGCTGTTACCTACATGATCGGTATCATCTCTTCGTTCCTGACCGCTGTGTTCATCACCCGTCTGTTGCTCGAAGATTATGCTAACCGCGACAACGCCAAGGAACTGAGCTTCACCACCAAACTGATGAAGAACTTCCTCCAGAATATACATTTCGATTTCGTGGCTGCGCGCAAATGGGCTTACTGCCTGTCGGGCGCATTGGTTATCTTCGCTATTCTGGGTCTGGAGCCGCATATCTTCGGTAAACTGAACCTCGGTATTGATTTCTCAGGAGGACGTAACTATGTTGTCCGTTTCGACCGGAATATCAACACCCAGGATGTACGCGAGAGCCTTGATAAGACTTTCAGCGCTACGCTGGAGGACGGCGAACTCTTCTCGCTGAATGTGATCACCTACGGTAACGACGCTAACCAAGTACGTATCTCCACCAACTACCGTATCCACGAGGAGACTGCAGAGGCTGACGAGGCGATTGAGGCACTGTTGTACGAGGGCTGCAAGCCGTTCTTGAGCGACAATATCACCTTCGATGATTTCCGCTCCACCGAGTCGAACGCAGAGGTAGGTATCATGCAGAGCCAGAAAGTAGGTCCTGCTATTGCAGATGATATCAAGACCAGCGCTGTTTGGGCTGTGCTCGCTGCATTGGCAGTGATCTTCCTCTATATCCTGCTCCGATTCCGCAACTTCGCTTATTCCGTAGGTGCTATCGCTGCTTTGGCGCACGATACCGTGATCATCCTCGGTCTGTATGCTATCCTCTGGAAGATCATGCCGTTCTCCATGGAGATTGACCAAGCTTTCATCGCTGCTATCCTGACCGTCATCGGTTATTCTATCAACGATACCGTGGTCATCTTCGACCGTGTACGTGAGTACAACACGCTCTATCCGAAGCGTGATCGCCACGTGAACATCAACGACGCTTTGAACAACACGCTCAGCCGTACGTTCTCGACCTCTATGAGTACGTTCGTAGTATTGTTGGCTATCTTCGCATTCGGCGGTGAGACGATCCAAGGCTTCGTATTCGCGCTCCTCATGGGTGTGATCGTAGGTACTTACTCGTCTGTGTTCATCGCTTCGCCGATCGCTTATGACATCCAGATGGCACAAGCTAAACGCGCGGAGAAAAAAGCAGAATTGAAGAAATAATCAGTAAATGGTAAATCATGAGTAATGATTTTCTGAAATTCGCAGTTTCGCAGGGTCTTAACTCCATGCATGTTGAGAATGTTATGTCTCGCAGCATGGATGAGACCCGCGCGAGCAGCGGATATATCTCACCTACTATCTTAGAGGAGCGTCAATTGAACATGACGCAGATGGACGTCTTCAGCCGTCTGATGATGGACCGTGTTATTTTTCTCGGAACGGAGATCAATGACTACACGGCAAACGTCATTCAGGCCCAGCTGCTCTATCTGGACTCAGTTGACAGCGAGCGCGATATCAATCTGTATCTGAATACACCGGGCGGTTCGGTTTATGCCGGACTCGGTATCTACGACACCATGCAGTTTGTCAAGGCACGTGTCTCGACGATCTGTACGGGTTTGGCGGCATCGATGGGCGCAGTGCTCTTGGTAGCCGGCGAACAAGGAATGCGTGCTGCATTGCCGCATAGCCGTGTGATGATCCATCAACCCCTTGGAGGTATTCAAGGTCAGGCAAGCGATATAGAGATCACTGCCAAAGAGATTCTCAAACTCAAAGACGAACTCTATCAGATCATCTCGGAACATTCCGGACAATCAATAGAGCTGATTCGTCAAGATGCCGACCGAGACCACTGGATGACCTCCAAAGAGGCTCTCGCCTACGGCATGATCGACAAACTCTATATCCATAAAGAGTAAGACTAATGGGTAAGAAAAATAATAATAACGCGTGTAGTTTCTGCGGACGAGTCATGCCGGCGATGTTCTCCGGTATCAACGAAGATGTGCTGATTTGTAATGAATGTATCGAATCGGGCCATCGGATGGTTGCGAATATACCTACCGCGACCAAGTCCAAAGACAACTCCCTTCGTCTGGAAACACTTCCTACGCCACAAGGCATAAAGGATTTTCTGGATCAATACGTCATCGGTCAGGACAACGCAAAACGAAACCTCTCTGTGGCTGTTTATAATCACTATAAACGTTTATTGCAGGAAGATTCAAACGATGATGTGGAGATTGAGAAGAGCAATATTCTGCTGGTTGGTTCAACCGGTACCGGTAAGACCCTTCTGGCACGTACGATAGCTAAGATGCTCAAAGTGCCCTTCGCTATCGGCGATGCAACATCTCTGACGCAAGCAGGTTACGTAGGAGAAGATGTGGAATCCATCCTCGTACGTCTACTGCAGAACTCCGACTATGATGTAAAGAAAGCAGAGCGAGGCATCGTCTTCATTGATGAGATCGATAAGATTGCCCGTAAGTCGGAGAACCCCTCTATCACACGCGATGTGAGCGGAGAAGGAGTGCAACAGAGTCTGCTGAAAATGCTGGAGGGCTCGGTGATGAACGTGCCGCCTCAAGGGGGACGCAAGCACCCCGATCAGGAGTATATCCACCTCGACACGCGAAACATCCTCTTTATCTGCGGTGGGGCTTTCGATGGCATAGAGCGTAAGATCTCCCAACGAATGAACACACAGGTGGTCGGTTTTGCCGCGCAAGAGAAAGTAGCACAGGTGGACAAGAACAATCTGCTGCAATATATTGCTCCGCAGGACCTCAGAGCCTATGGACTGATTCCTGAGATCATCGGTCGTTTGCCTGTATTGACATACCTTCAACCGCTGGATCGGGAGGCATTGCGTAACATCCTTACAGAGCCGAAGAACGCCCTGACCAAGCAGTACAAGAAACTGATGGCTATGGATGGTGTGGATCTCCGTTTTGAAGATGAGGCGTTGGATTATATCGTGGATAAAGCGATGGAAAACAAATTAGGCGCACGTGGGCTGCGCGGTCTGATGGAAGCAGTGATGACGGATCTGATGTTCGAACTGCCGAGCCATAAACAAATCGGGCACACGGAGACGTTCACCGTCACACGCTTATACGCAGAGCAGAAACTGAGAAGGGAAAAACTGATAAGATTAAAAAACGCGGTTTGACACCGCGTTTTTTAATGCTCTACAGGTAGCGTGAAACCACTATAGACAATCTCGAAATCGGTTCCGTTCTTGGCAGATTCAATCTGTGTGACAGACATCGTCTCCTGTTGACGAACAGAGGAATAATTGGTAACAGCGTTTCCGCTAACGGCGTTCAGGCTGACAGGTACCAGCATCATCTGCAACTGATCAATATGCGTATCTTGGCGCAATTGGTTGGTAATAAAATCAGACAGATCGTAGTTGTAGTAATAGATTGACTCACCTGTTGCATCCTTTCCTTGAATCAATGGACTGAGCAACGCACATGTATCTGACGGCAACTCCTTATTGGCAAAGAATCGCTCCATACTGCTCTCTTTGATGAGCAGCATATACGATGCCGGTTGTAACCAATCATTACGTTGTTTTTGCGATTCTGAACCCTTATATACATTCGTCACATCAATTCGCACCTCCGCCTTGTTGACATAAGGACGTCGCAAGGTGTCTTCCTCGCCGTTGATTTCTCCAATCATATGACTCATGATCGAATCAGTGATTCTCCCCAGAGGAAAGACTAATCGCGTATACGCACACGCTGGCGAAATAATATAGTTATAGGTGTCGGAATCTTTTTTCAGGTTCTCGATAGTCAAATGCTTGTCCTCATACGTCAACTGGTTGACCGTTCGCACCTCTGAGTTGGCGTAGAATGCTTTCATATCATTCACAGTCGTGTCCCTGCCCGCTTTGGAATAAGAGAAATGGTAATACACGCCTAACGCAATCGTGGAAATATTCAGCATCGTAGAGGATCCGAAAGAACTCTCCAGCAACAAACCCATAAATTGCTTGTTGAAAGTATCCTGATTCTCGAACGACCGGATGGACCAGAAATAGTTCTGGAACTCCTCATTGACCCGCATTTTCAACATCGGAATATAGACCCCATCGCTATTCTTGATTGAATCCAATTTCTCGGTTGCGACCACGATGCGGCGATTGGTCAAAATGGGTTTCTCCCGCGTGCAATAATCATCTATATTCAGATCCGTCGGATAAACGGTTGAGTAGTTGAAGGTCGCCTTATCCATCTGATAAGCATCCACCGCCAACGCTGCGTTCGGATCACCCGTCCAAGAGTCATAATAAACAAACAGGAACATGGAGTCCACCTCCGCATTCTTCGGATATGAGTAACCATCCGGACATGCCAACTGGGTCAACACCGAGCCGCGCAAGGTACCATAATCGGTCTCCATCTCGCCTAACAAGAACGAATCGGCTTGAGAAACGATGGCCTTGCAACTATCTATCATCGACGCCAAAGGAAAAGTATCAACATACACCACAATCGCATCATCCTTATCCAGCACACCGCTACCAGCGCTGGTCACATCGTCCCGGCATGCCGTCCAACAGCACACCAAGGCGACCAAAATACTCATGAAAGCAAACCTTCTATTCATGCTCCTCCAATAAAGTCTGGTAGAAATCCCAATGACGTTTGCACTGCTCCGTCAAATCCTCGGTCGCCCCATAGGGCAGTATAGGTTTGCCCTTCGTCTCGGCATAGTTCATCAAACGCTGGTTTACCCGCTGAGAAGCAAACACAATAGCGTCCGAGAAATCGATCGCCAGACGCATCAACTCTTCGTAACCCACCGGGAAACCGGCTATCGAACGAACGTCCGTATTCGCGATTCCTTCTATACGTAACTTATCCGCAAAACGTGTCGGGAAAGGTTTCTGATACTCGTTGTCGTCCAACATCAATACAATCTTCGAATTAGCAAAGAACGGCTCATCGCTGAACGCCTTCTTCAGATATAAAGGAGCCAACGCACTCATCCAACCGGAGCATAAGATGATGTTTGGTGTCCAACGCAATTTCTTCACCGTCTCAATCACTCCGCGCGCATAGAAAATAACACGGTCGTCATTGTCCGCATATTCATTTCCGGATTCGTCCATTACGCCCTTGCGACGATGGAATAAATCGTCATTGTCTATGAAATAGATCTGAATACGAGCCGACTGAATCGAAGCTACCTTGATCAACAACGGGTGATCAGACTCCTCGATGATCAGGTTCATACCAGAAAGACGAATCACTTCATGCAACTGATTACGACGCTCATTGATCTCGCCGAACTTGGGCATGAACGTACGCGTCTCATATCCATGAGACTGGAAGTACTCCGGTAATTGACGATTGAGCAGCCTAATTGGCGTCTCTTCTGCCAGGTAAGGGGTTATCTCTTGAGAGATAAACAGGATACGTTTCGGCTCTTTCATAGGCATACATTCTTTGCTTTTCGGTGCAAAGTTACAAAAAAAAATTGATATATGCAAAAAAAAGTGCATTTTTAATCGTTTTTGCTTGCAAAATAAGAAAAAATTCTTTAACTTTGCACGTTTTTTTGAAATAAATAGCTATTTATATGCAAATTATTACCACAAAGAGTGCTTTACAAGCCGTTGTTAAGGCTTGCAAGCAGGAAAACAAAACAATCGGCTTAGTGCCCACCATGGGAGCGCTGCATAACGGTCATGCCAGCCTGGTCAAACGTGCGGTAGAGGAAAACGACATCTGCATCGTGTCCGTTTTTGTAAACCCGACCCAGTTTAACAACAAGGAGGATCTCGCCAAGTATCCGCGTAACATAGAGCGCGATGCAAAACTGCTGGAATCAATCGGAGCGGACTACGTCTTCGCACCCACCCCGGAAGAGATGTATTCGGCGGAGGAGATGAACACGACTTTTGAGTTTGACTTTGCCGGTTTAGACAAGGTCATGGAAGGCAAAATGCGCCCCGGACATTTCAACGGTGTCGTACAAGTAGTGAGCCGCCTGTTCTACCTCACCCAACCCGACAAAGGATATTTCGGAGAGAAAGATTTCCAACAATTGGCGATCATCCATCATATGGTAGAGCGCAGTTCGCTGGCAGGCACATTCGGTCCGCTGCAAATCATCGATTGCCCGATTGTGCGCGAGGATTCAGGTTTGGCGCTCTCAAGCCGCAATGAACGCATGTCTGCGGAGGAGAAACAGACAGCTCTCGCTATCTCCAAGACTCTTTTTAAGTCGCTCGAATGGGCTAAATCAGCCTCGGTAACTGAGGTACAACAACGCGTTATTGACACCCTCAATGCCGTTCCGGGTTTGGAAGTGGAGTACTACGAGATTGTCGATCAAACCACCCTCTTGCCGACCGATACCTTTAACCATGCCATCGGCTGCATCACTGTTTATTGCGGACCTGTTCGTCTGATTGACAATATCAAATATTAAGTATGCGCATTGTTTGCGACGCATATATTCCGTTTCTGCTTGAAGCCGTTCGAAAAGAATGGCCTCAAGTGGAGATTATTCCGTTGAAACCGGAAGAAATCAACACTTCTTCCATCCGCAACGCAGATATTCTGGTAGTCCGAACGCGCACCAAGGTGGACGAAAAACTGCTCTCCGGTTCGTCTGTTCGTCTTGTTTGTACCGCTACTATCGGCTTTGACCATATTGACACCGCTTATTGCGAGGCGCAAGGTATCCGCTGGATGGCTTGTCCGGGTTGCAACGCACAGGCCGTCTGCGACTACATTGAGGAAGCCATCGATGAAGTACAAAGTACAAAGGAGACGACGATCGGAATTGTCGGCGTAGGACATGTAGGAAGTCTTGTAGCGCAAATGGCAGAGCGACGAGGAATGAAAGTGCTCCTCAATGATCCGCCTAAAGGAATAGGCATCCCCCTCGACGGGATCGCACAAAAATGTGATATCATCACCTTCCATGTCCCCATCGACCAAACAACCTACCACCTCTGCGATGAAGCGTTTCTGGCGAAATGCAAACCCAATGCTTTGATCATCAACGCAGCGCGAGGAGGTGTCGTGGACGAAGCAGCTCTGCTGCATAGCGGACACCCGTTCATTCTGGACACATGGGAGAACGAACCGGACATCCATCCGGAAGTGGTTAAACAGGCATTGCGCGCTTCCATGCATATAGCCGGCTATTCAGTAGAGGGCAAACGAAACGCAACCCGAATGTGCCTGAACGAAATAGCAGAGATGTTTGGTTTACCACAAATCAAGATTATCGGATCACAAGATCACGTGACCACGACTGCCCAAAACAAAAACAACGAGCCTTGGCTCGCTGCTATCACACATTCTTTAAAAGCGCATCCTGAGCAGTTTGAGACACTGCGCAAGAACTATCCCTTACGATAACCGCGCTTCTTTCATCACTTTGGCTACCTCACGTTTGTCATCCGCCTCGCGCAAGGACTGACGCTTGTCGTACGTGTGCTTGCCCTGACAGAGTGCAATTTCCATCTTCGCCAACCCTTTCTCGTTGATAAACAGCGCTAACGGGATAATGGTCTTTCCCGTATCTTTTGTCGCTTTCTCCAACTTGCGGATCTCGCGGCGTTGCAGCAGTAATTTGCGATCCCGCTTGGCTTCATGGTTAGCATAACTGCCAAAACGGTACTCCGCAATGTGCATCTGTTTGACGAAGATCTCTCCATGCTCAATCGCACACCACGAATCAACCAGCGAAGCTTTTCCCTCGCGGATGGATTTGATTTCGGTACCAAACAACTGAATACCGGCAGTATAGCGATCCAAGATGATATACTCGAATTTCGCCCGCTTATTCAATATCCGTATGTCGCTCTTTCTATTCATTGGATGACTCCTTCGAATCGGATACTTCGTCACTTTGTACCTTGTCGCTTAGTACTTTTTTATACTTCTTCTGTCGCTGTTCCCAACGCTCACGAGCATATTGCTGCATGTCAATGACCGTATCGTTCTCGTCGATGATCTCCAGACCGAAGATCGTCTCAATAATATCTTCAAGCGTCAAAATACCTACAAAACAGCCGTATTCATCGATGATTTGTGCGATTTGACTTTTCTGCTTGAGCATCGAATCGAAGATCACACCCAAAGTCAGATCCTGGTCAAAAGCAGGCAATGAACGTTTCAAACCTCCGAGCGTCTTGCGGAAATGATCTTCCGCTAACTCTTCCAATGCCTCATTGCGCAGCACATAGCCTGTGATATACTCCGGCGCCTCAGGTTTATAGAGCGGAATACGCGAGAAATGGTCGTACTCGTCATTGTCGTAATAAGCTCGCAGCGTCATGTTCTCCGGAGCAATCTTCGCTACCACACGCGGTGTCATCACATCATACGCATGGATCGAATCCAAACGCATCAGGTTCGAGAAAATCTTATTCTCATCCTCATCCACTACGCCTTCTTCTTCACCTACATTCACCATCGAAAGCACCTCTTCACGGCTCACAGATGGCTCGTCCTCATTCTCCGGAAATGCACGGGTAATCAACTCCACAAGCAACACCAAAGGATATAAAAGGATGATTAACAGACGAATAGTACGTGCGGCAAAACCCATTAACTGACGCCAATAAGTCGTTCCGATCACCTTCGGAACTATCTCAGAGAAAATCAGGATACATAAGGTCATCACCAGCGAAACCGTCAAACCGAACCATTTGCTGTCACTGATAGACGATGCCTGCATTCCCACCCCGGCAGCTCCGATCGTATTTGCTATCGTGTTTAACGAAAGAATAGCCGCCAAAGGACGACTCGTATCCTCCTTATAGGCGCTCATCAGCTTGGCTGGAGCATAACCTTCTTCTTCGCGGAGGTTGATATAACTAAGCGATGTAGACATCAGAACTGACTCCAGAACGGAGCACAGAAAACTGACACTCATTGCGCCGAATAAAAACAAAAATAAAAGTCCCATAATCTAAATCGGGTACAAAAGTACTGCTTTTTTTTGATATATGCAAAAAAAAACGCCTTATTCAGCGTTTTTCTGTACTCCTTTGCGTATGTCGTCTATAACCATCGAAGCCAAAGTGCATCCAAAAACAGCCGTTACTGGCATCAACGAACCGCGTGCTTCGCATTTTTGCGCTTGTTCGGCAGAATAGACGCATTTCACTTTCCTGTAGGGTCTCCTGTTCAACCGTTTCATCCGCGCGCGCACTGCTTTCGCTAAAGCATCACCATGAATAGACATCAACTCACCCGTAGTCACCTGTGTCGGATCAAAACGCAAAGCTGCACCCATCGAACTGAAGATCTTCACCCCTCGCGTGCGCGTGCATTTTAATATAAGGTCTGTCTTGGCGGCTACATCGTCTATCGCATCTATCACGTAGTCGTACTCCGAAAGAGCCTCTCCAAAATCTTCCCCTGTAGGGAAGAACTTGTTATTATCCCCTACTTTTAAAGAGGGGCAGGGGGAGGGCTGGTACATGGAATAAATCGCCTCAATCTCCGCTTCGGGGTTAATAGTCAGCAAACGAGCCTTCAGCGCTTCCACTTTCGGTTGACCGATCGTCTCACGCGTAGCAGGCAACTGACGATTGATATTCGACTCCTGAACCACATCGCCATCCACGATTGTCAGATGCTGCAATCCGGTTCGAATAAGTGCCTCAGCACACCACGAACCGACACCGCCAACCCCAAAAAGAATGACACGTACACGGCGCAATTCGCTCATCACTTCTTCGCCTAACAAAACCTCACTTCTACAAAAAAATTCACTCATAATTGACCATTTTGGGTGCAAAATTACAAAAAAATACGTATTTACGCAAAAAAAACGCCTAAAAATTTGCTCAATTCAAAAAAAAGCAGTATTTTTGCACGCTTTTTCAGTCGAATAAGCTAAAAACAAAAAAATCGGGATGTAAACCAGCGAAGCGTTTGCAGACCGAAAAGCGTAGCATGACACGTAGCGTTATACAAGCGTGAAACGCGCAGTCACGCAAGTGTCAATGCAAGCGCGAGCCCAGGTGGCGGAATTGGTAGAGAAATTCAAACGCAAATTCGATAAGACGGGTGTCGTAAAAGAGCTCCGTCGTCGTCAGCAATTCGACAAACCGAGTGAGCTGAAGCGAATCAAGATGGCACATGCGAAATATGTGCAGTCGTTGCACGCTCACGACGATATGTAATAAAAAGAGTCCTTTTCGGACTCTTTTTTTTATTGACAAATACCCACCATACATCGTACATCGTACATCTGTCCTTCGTACATCTAACTGATTTCTCCCCAGTTATAGCTCTGCGTGACGCGGAGAATATCTAATTGACGCTTATAAATCCGGTTCATCTCGTCCTCAAGCAGAGGATCCTTATCAAGAATCTCCTTCGCCGCCTCACGCGTCAAGGCAACCATTCTTCCGTCTGTCGCCAGATTAGCTATGTGCAACTCAAACGGCGTGCCGGACTGTAACGTCCCCTGCATATCACCCGGACCGCGCAGCTGCAAATCCGCCTCCGCGATGCGGAAACCGTCGTTAGTCTCCACCATGATATTCATTCGCTTGCGGGTATCTGCACTTATCTCATTGTCTGTCAGCAAGATACAATAACTCTGATTCCCGCCGCGCCCCACTCTGCCGCGCAACTGATGCAACTGACTCAGACCAAACCGCTCGGCATTCTGAATCATCATCACAGTCGCATTCGGCACATTAACGCCCACCTCGATCACCGTCGTCGCCACCAGAATCTGCGTCTCTCCACTCGCAAAACGCTGCATCTGAAGATCCTTGTCCGCCGCCTTCATCTGACCGTGAACCATCGAGATCTTATACCCCGGCAAAGCCTCGCACAGCTCATTAAAACCGTTCTCCAGATCCATCAGATCCATCTTCTCATTCTCCTTGATAAGCGGATAAACAACGTAAATCTGCCTGCCCGCCTCGATCTGGTTTTTCATGAACGAATAGACCTGCGCACGACGCTTGATATCATAATGAATCGTCTGAACAGGCTTACGTCCGGGCGGCAACTCATCAATGATACTGACCTGCAAATCCCCATAAACGGTCATCGCTAAAGTACGCGGAATAGGTGTTGCCGTCATCACCAGAATATGCGGAGGGAGCTGATTCTTAGTCCATAACTTCGCCCGCTGCGCCACGCCGAAACGATGCTGCTCGTCAATTACCACAAAGCCGAGGTTCTGCCACTGAACGGCATCCTCCAACAACGCGTGCGTTCCTATTAATATATGGATCGTACCGTTCATCAGCCCGTTATGAATCGGCACACGGTTCTTCGCCGTCGTCGAACCCGTTAATAAAGCGATACTTACATGGCTATCCTTTGTACCTTGTACATCGTTACTTTGTACATTATTAAGCGGAGCTAAAAATGCTTTCAGCGTCTCATAATGCTGATTTGCAAGGATTTCCGTCGGAGCCATGATACATGCCTGATAACCGTTATCAACTGCCAACAGACAGCATAACAACGCTACTAAAGTCTTACCCGAACCCACATCGCCTTGCAGCAAACGGTTCATCTGATGACCGGACTTGAGGTCATCGTGGATCTCATGAATCACCCTTTTCTGTGCACCTGTCAGCTCGAATGGCAAGGACCGATACAACGCGTGAAAACGACTACCAACTATCGGCATCGCAAAACCCGGATACTGCTCGCGACGCTTCATCTGCCTCAGAATCTGCAATTGCACATAAAACAGCTCCTCGAACTTCAACCTCGCCCGGGCATTCTGCATCGCTAACGTATCCTTGGGGAAATGCACATTGACCAAAGCCTCCGACAGACTCATCAACCGGTATTTCTGCAACACATCCGCGCCGATCGTATCGGGCACACCCATCTTCAAGTCCGGCAACAACTCCGCCACGATTGAACGTATCACTTTCGAGTTCAAGCCATGCTTCTTCATCGTCTCAGTCGTGTTGTAATACGGCTCCAGACCCTGTGTCATCTCAGATGTCACTTTATTCCAAGGTGTCAACTCCGGATGAACAAAATTGAATAGGTGATTGAACCGCGAAGGTTTACCGAAAAGCAGATACTTCACCCCCCGCTGCAACTTCACGTACTTAACCCCCTGAAACCACACCAGCTCACACTGATGGGTTCCATCATTGAATGTAGCGCTTAAACGCTGGGACTTTCCGATGCCTATCGTGTGCCATTCGGTCACTTCACCCACAATCTGCACATATGTATCCTCGTCCTCCAACTCCGCAATCTTATAAAACCTGCTTCGGTCGATATACTTGTACGGATACTGACGCAACATATCGAGCGCAGTGTTCACACCAAGCTCTTTACGAAGAATGTCGGCACGCTTAGCACCGACATTCTTACAATACGTTATATCTCTGTAGGATAACTCCATTGACGATTTACAGATGAACACTTTCCAATCGTCAATTTTACTGCAACTTGAAGTTAACAGGCACAGTATATTTCACGCGAACGGCTTTTCCACGCTGCTTACCGGGTTTCCATTTCGGCATCGACTTGATGACGCGAACTGCCTCCTTATCCAGAGAAGCATCGCCACCCGAACGAACAACCTCTACATCAACAATCGAACCGTCTTTGTTTACCACGAACTGGCAGATTACACGGCCCTGAATACCGTTCTCCTGAGCAATAACAGGATACTTAACGTTCTCGCTCAGATACTTGAATAACGCTTGCTGACCACCCGGGAACTCAGGCATCGACTCAACAACCACGAAGACTACTTCTTCTTCCTCTTCCTCAACCGGAGCCTCTACCGGAGCTGCGATAACTACCTCTTGTTCCTTGTCATCCTCGGTGTTCACCTCGATAGACTCGGTCTCGACGTTATCCTCTACTACGTTCAGCACTTCCACTTCCTGTACGGCAGGAGGGGGAGGGGGAGGAGGAGTCTCTTGACTCGTCTGCTGAATGTCTACTTCTTCCTCAAAGAGGAATTCCGTGTCCGTCACCTCATACTTGGTGACCTCGCGCTCAGTCCACTCAAGCGCCACATAAACGAGGCTGAGCACGAAAACCAAACCCATCAATACATAGACGAGTTTGTCCTTCTCCAAACTGGCTTTTTCTGATTTTTTAACTTGCATATGCTGTGTTTTTTGGTTCGTTGAATCGAAATCGGCTACAAAGGTACAACTTTTTTTTTATTTATGCAAATAAAATGTAAAAAATTTGCCTTATATACCATAAAATTGCCTTATACCACCGAAAATGGAACCGTCCTGAGTACTTTTTATCCAACCAATACCACATTCGGAGACGTTCTCGCTTATACTGCAACTGCCCCTTCAAGCTCTGCGGATTGGACACCGACGAATGAACACGCCACACTGCCGTTCGAACACCTAAATATCCGAACTTAGTGTACTGCGAAAAAATACCATATAACGGGTAGTCCAATACCGGAAAATCCTGCTGCTCCAATTCGTCCAAATCCGCTTTCTGCAATAGTTCTGCCCGAAAAAGAACGGTGCAATTAGTCTGCTTAGCGCCGCTCAGACCATACCTCTCGCTCAGATCCCCCTCAGGAATCGCCTCGTCTCCTTGCGTTTGCTCTGCCGTATGTACCAAACCCACCTCTGTGTGTTTTCGCAAATACTCAGTCTGGAGTTGCAACTTATGCGAATCGGTCCAATAATCATCGCCGTCCAACATCGCGATATATTCAGCTCCGTCCGCCAGAATCCGGCGATATAGGTCTATCGTGTTCGATACCAGCCCCATGTTTTGCTTCCGCCGGATATAAACGATGCGCGCGTCGGTAGCTACAAAACGTTCACAAACAGCCTGCGTTCCATCCGTTGATGCATCATCGCCGATATAGACACGCACCGACTCATCGCATTTCTGGCACAACACACTCTCTATCGCCCGCGCGATATATGCCTCATTATTATATGTCGCGATGCAAACAGCTATCATATACCTCAATGAGTCTCTTTCCTATTGTCTCTGACGCAAAACGCCCTGCCTTATGATGGCGGACTTCTAACGGCTCAAAGCAAATGGCTTCCAAAAACTCCGCGAACTTACCGGCTTTGTTTTGTGCAATCTCTTGCGGAACAAGCATGTCCGCCACTTCCGGAGCTATTCCAACGGGAGTACTCAAAATCGGCAAACCCGCTGCTAACGCCTCTGCCAGAACCACACCGTAAGTTTCATAACGACTGCTCAGCACAAAAGCATCTGCCTCATGCATCCTTTCCGCTACCTCCCGAGGCGTCAACTCGCCTGTCCATTCCAACAAACCATCAGGTATCTCCAAACTGCCGGCATATTCTCTAACTTCCTCATAATCAACACCCGTACCAACCAGCACTAACTTCCAGTCTTTCCGTTTCTCGCTCAGCATCTTTGCAGCCCTCAGCAACCCCTTCACATTCTTTGCACGCTCGTCAAAACAACTCACATGCAGAAAGGTCTTCACTCCCTCCCTTCGGGGAAGGGTTGGGGGGCGGTTAAAGAATTCCTCATCCACCACATTATCGATCCGTCCCCATCGTTCATTTTCTATCCCGCAGGCTCGCATCGCTTCTGCCTGACGATCGCTCACCGTCAAGATCATCTCTGCTTTTCGCGCAACGTATTGATAAACCTTCCGCTGCAACCACGACATAGCCATAAACATCCCGTTTTCAGGCAGATAACCGCTCCAATGCTCCACGATCACATACGGAATACCATATTTCTTTTTCAACCAAAGTGCCAGCAAACCTTGTTTCTGAATAACATTCAGTTGCACCACATCCGGCATCCATCCTTCGCGACGCAACACTTTCCATTGATGCCATAAGTCGCACCATCCCTGCGAAAAGATCACCCGCACATCCACCCCCTGCGCACGAACAGCCTCCACGTGTTTCTGCACGAAGAGGCCACTCATCGCGTCTTTCTCAGACGGATACCAGGGTGTAAGAAAAAGAACTTTCAATTTTCAATTTTCAATTTTCACCACATTCCCATTTCCCGTACTTTCTGCCACCAGATAGCCAGCCGGAATATCGGTTTGTAGTATTTCTCCACGGAGTAGTACTTCGTCGGCGAGGAACCGAACTGACGGTAATGTTCCGCTATCCCTTTTTCCATCGACCCCTCGAAATCAAAATGAACATGTTTCTCACGAGCCAACTTCATCGCCTCCAACGCCAGCAACGCACTCGCGCCGGAATCATTGAAGGCAGGGTCATAAGCAGGAATCAGATAATACAGATAGTGCTGGTCCCATACCAAAAATGCCGCCGCATAAGGCTGCCCATCCGCGTTGCATATACTGATGAACTCGCATTGACCCAAACGTCTCGCCTTGCGCTCCAACACCAACAGGAACTCACGCGTGTAACTGATCTGACGTTTGCGCGCAAGAAGGCAACGCGTGTGGAACCGGTAAAAATCCTCGGGATTCATCCCGCGCTCCACATGCAAAACCTGTGCTTTCTGCAACTGACGTCTTTTGTTCTTACTGAACGAACCCACCAGTGTCTCCAAATCGCTCAAATCATCCACACGGTACGTCACTCGCTCTTGAGTCTTGAAACCCAATCCGCGCATCGCGTCAACGCATAGACTGCCCGGCATGTATTTCTGGTAGTAATACGCCAGATGCATACCATCCAACTGCTCTTTGATCTGACGGCACACCTCGGCTGTCTTCCATTTGTCTGCAGTCGTGTCTGCTGTCACCCAGATACCACCGATCGGCGTCTCTTGAGGCATAATTATATATTTGAACCACGCGCGCCTGCGCAACAGATACGGCATCGCCCCAAGGATCTGACCCTGTTCATCTTCCGCCAGCAGTACATCCCACATCTTACCCGCGCAGACAGCATCCATCCACCATGGCATCATGTAAATCGGCACGTACTCCTGCTGACTCACCCATTCTATGTACCGCTCCTTATTGGTCATTTCTTAGTTCCGAAACAATCCGTTGAAGAATCCGCCCTGCTCTTGGCTCTCCGGAGCTGCTTGTGCCTCATCATTGAAGTTCTCTGAAGCCTCTTCGGACGGCTGATTAGTAACGGCCGACTGCTGATTTCTATAAATCTCCGGACGATAAAGAATCTGCACATTCTCTGCAATCACCTCTGTCTTACGACGAATCTGTCCGTCTTTCTCCCACGCACGAGTCTTCAACTTACCCTCTACATACACTTTCATGCTCTTCTTGAGGTTCTGCTGTGCCCATTCTGCAAGGTTCCGCCACAACACGATGGAATGCCATTCCGTTACATCCGGCACTTGAGTACCGTTTTGCATCACATAACCGCGCTCTGTAGTTGCGAGATTAAAATTTGCGATAGCAACGCCGCGATCTAAATAACGTACTTCAGGATCTGCTCCCACGTTGCCGATAAGAATTACTTTGTTTACACTCGACATAATAAATGTGTTAATTAAGATTAAATTTGATTAAATAATTCGGATTAAAAAAACCTTTGCGCCTGCAAAGGTACTGCTTTTTTTGCAAATATGCAAATTTATTTACATTTTCATGCCAAAAATTTGCACATTCCGATTTTTTGTTGTACCTTTGCCCCGAAATTAACTTTTAACTCACATACACAATGAAAAAGTTTGCATTCATCTTAATTGGCTGTTTCACAGCCCTTATTATCTCTGTTGCGTTTATCGCATGTGACAAAAAGAACAATTCCCTCAATGGTGGTGGAAACATTGATGGTGGTGGAAACATTGACGGTGGTGGAGGTTCGCAAACCGCTCCCTCACTTGTCGGCACTTGGAAATGCAATCTCGAAGGGGAATACTATTACAACAACACTACAGTTATCATGCTGGAAATCAAAGCCGACTACACAGGCAAATTGACCGTTTGGGATACACGCTATCCGGCGGAAAAGAACATCTGTATTATTAACTGGAAATACATCTACGAAGATGTCATTCGGATCAAAGTAGTCAGCGGATATGCCGGCATTTTTTACGGACAGGGGGAACAAATGGATCTAACCGTCGATTGGTACGGACAAAACACCGTTTACTTCATCCCCAACGATTTAGACTACTCTGATTATTCCTTTGGACCGTTCATCAGACAATAAAATCCTTCCTTTTGTCCTCATCTCCATTGCCTCATTCACCAAGTTCGTCATCTATCGCTTCTTGGTCGATTTGGACAAAGGAATAACGACCGGAGAGTTCATAGCTGCTTATGCCGCTTGTGTATCGGCAGCTATGTTTCTTTCCCTCCCTATACTCGCCAAAAGAGGCATCCTTACAAGCATTATCATACTCATATTCACAGACTTATGGCTCTTGGCAAATTGCTGGTATTTTGCCGCCAACAACTTCTTCATCCAATGGTCTGTCATCCTCTTTGCTACCGAACTGAGAGGATTTGAAACCTCCATCTTATCCTTCATCGAATGGCAGCATTTCCTCTTCCCTGCCATCACCTTCGCACTTTCATTCTTCCTCATCTTATTCCGCAAAGAGATCAAAAAGGACTCAATTCCGACCAAAACCTGCTGGACAATCCTTCTCATAACGGTAGTCTTGTTCATCCTTAGCGCCTGCGCAAGATTCACCAACCGACCGGACATCTATGCGGACGCCGACAAATGGTCTGCAAACGAAGAGGAAAACGCCTTCCTTCGCACGCATAGTCCACTCGGACACTTGGCATTCGTTCTCTACGGAGGTGTCAAAGAGAGTGTACTTCATCTGCAGTCCGTTCTCCCTTTCACAGAACGGGAAAAAACCATCCTTTCCCAAGTCTGCACAAACCCGCAACAGAGCACGCTTCCATCTGCTCATCTCGTCTTTGTACTCGTCGAAAGCCTCGAATCTTGGGCCCTGGAAGCTACCGACATACACGGAGAGTACGTTACACCAAATATCCGCCGCTATATCTGCGAGCACCCTGTCCTGTACTGCCGGAATCTCTATTCGCAGCAACAATACGGACGAAGTGGAGACGGACAACTCATCACTCAAACAGGACTCTTACCACTTCGCAACGGAATAGCCTGTATGAGCCACGGAGATAACACCTATCCCAACTACGCGCATTTTTATCCGAATAGCGTCATCGTCAACCCCTACCAAGGAGTCTGGAACCAACGCGTCACTACACGCTCCTACGGTTACCGGCGACTCCGTGAACCCAAATTCTTCTTCCATGGGAACGACAGCATGGTCTTCCAATGGACCCGGGAAGAACTGTGTACCGCGGATACACCTACTTGCGTCCTCGCTATCACCATCAACACACACGCTCCCTTCAAATCCGTACAACCCAAGCTCACACTGCCGGATTCATACGCTCCCGCGGAACAAAGCTACCTCCAATGCGTACATTATTTCGACCGACAACTCGGACGTTTCCTTTCTTGGGCGGATACCGCTTCTATCATGCAAAACAGCACTCTCGTCATTACCGCTGACCATAATCATTTTCCCGTAACCGACACGCGCGGAACATGTCCGCTCATCATCGCTTCACCCGCTATCACAAAAAAAATAGAAATAGAAACAGCATACCAGATGGACATTTTCCCCACCCTCCTGCACGCCATCAACCAAAACTATTTCTGGCATGGTTTAGGCATCGATCTCTTATCCTCCCCTTCCACACCTCTTCCAACCACCCACAACCCTTCCACACCCTATTCCTCCCCTCGCCCCATCACGCCGCACGAAGCGTCAGTCCTCTCCGATAAACTCATCCGCACAAACTACTTCTCCACCCACACCCACTAAACCATCTTACCCAAACGCTCACCGTTCGCCGCTAAAATGACATTTTCTTACCAAAAAAATTTGCATATTCCGATTTTTTGTTGTACCTTTGCATCGTTTTTCGAGAAGAACCAACAACACCTTTGCATCGTTTTTCAAAAAGACACCCCATCCCCTTTCCCTGCCTTTTGAAAAACAGAACATTTCTAACCCCTCATTCTCACACAAAAGGGAACGAAATACCAATGGGTAGCAACCCGATTAAACACGGATTGCTACCTGATTTTTACATGGTTTCACCGATCTTAGAGTGGGTGATTAGTGGGTGATTAGTGCGCTATTAGTGGGTGGATAGGCTGACATCGAGCATACATCGAGCTCAGATAAAAGAAAGAACTGCCTTTGGCAGACTGCCAAAAAGACATAGAAAAGAAATCACATTATCAACCACAAAAATCATGCCAAAATATAACTCAAAATAGATTTACATTCACTTTCGAAAACGTACACGTAAAATTGAACAGTTTCCACTTGGCGTGCCTGCGAGTGCTTTTACTCGTCAGAGTGTGGACTTGGATGATAAAAGCCGTACAAAAAAAACTTACCAAGAACCCTCAAATCGAAATAAAAAAGCGAAAAAGTACCATACACTCTTGTGTATGTCATTTTTTTTTTGTACCTTTGCAGCCGATTTGTGAATAACGCATACATAAACACTAAAAAACATATTATGAAACACACGTTTTTATGGGCGGCTATGCTGCTGATGATTGCCGGCGCAACCAACGCGCAAAATCAAGCAACGACCGAAGCGAACGAAGGACAATTCGTCCGCTGCATCGCGTTCTACAACTTGGAAAACCTCTTCGACACCATTCACGATGAGGGCAAGAATGACTACGAGTACCTGCCCGACGGAGGTATGAAATGGACGAGCTACAAGTACGAGAACAAGGTAAAGAACATGGCGTATGCCGTTTCACAACTCGGTACCGATTATGACCCGCGAGGAGCGGCTTGTATCGGCGTCGCAGAGGTGGAGAACATCGGATGTCTCTATGACCTCTGTGCGGAAGCAAACAGCAAGTACGGACGTCGCCTCAAACCGATCCTCAAAGAGGGTCCCGATCGCCGTGGTGTGGATGTGGGATTCCTATACGACACCCTTCTCTTCAAACCCTCCCGCGTCAACGGATACGAACTCAAAGCGCACTATGCAGACGGAGGAGTGATCAAAACGCGTCTCCAACTCTGCGTCTCGGGTTACCTCTTGGGAGAAGGACGTCCGGAGAAAATACATATCATCGTCAACCACTGGCCCAGCCGTTACGGAGGTGAACTATCTTCCCGACCGGGACGTGACACAGCCGCTATGCTTTGTAAGAGTATCTGCGACTCCATCTACCTCAAAGAACCAAAAGCCAAAATCATCATCATGGGAGACTTGAACGATGATCCCTATAACCACAGCTGCAAAGAGGTTCTCAAAGCGCGCAAATACCGCGAAGAGGTAGATCCGCAGGGATTCTTCAACACCATGTGGCAGATCCTCGACAAAGGTACCGGCTCCCTCGCCTACAACGGCTCGTGGAACCTCTTCGACCAGATCATCATCTCCGAACCTCTCATGAATGAGAAACTCGAACACGGTAAATGGACCTATTGGAAACCGCAGATCTTCAATAAACCTTTCCTCACCGTGCAGGAAGGCAAAGACAAGGGTACTCCGCTTCGTACCACCAAAGGTGGTGTTTGGCAAAACGGTTATGGAGACCACTACCCCACCATGATATACCTCATCCGCAAGAAATAAATGACCAAATGGTGAATGATCAAATAGTAAATGACATGGCTTTACAATTAAGAAGGGCCTCTGAGCCTATTAAAATGCGCAATTATGGGCGCATCGTCCAAGATATGATCGGCTATGCCGCCACTTTAGCGCCCGGACAAGAACGCGATTCACTCGAAGTGTATATCGCACAATGTATGCGCCAGCGTAATCTGGTTTGGAATCGTGACCAGGAAGCAGGTATGGCACGTGTTCGCGAGGACATCATACGCCTGTCTAATGGACAACTGCGCTGCGAATCACCTGTCTTCGAACAGATGATGGCACAACCGAACACACCATTACGCAAGACTAAAGACAAAAGTAGAAAATAAAGGATATGGAAAATCCAAGACAATTCAAAGTATTTGCCGGCTCCAAAGGAGGAGCGTTGGCAAAAGGGATTTGTGACGAACTGGGATGCCAATTAGGGCAATTACACATTGATCGGTTCTCTGATGGAGAGTTCTGTACGTATTTCGAAGAGTCCGTTCGAGGACAATCCGTTTATCTGGTACAACCCACCTGTCCTTCCAGCGACAACCTCATGGAGCTGCTCCTCATGATCGATGCCGCCAAGCGGGCAAGCGCGTACAAAGTGATCGCCGTTGTACCCTATTTCGGATGGGCGCGTCAGGACCGCAAGGATAAACCACGTGTCTCTATCGGTGCCAAACTCGTGGCTAACATGCTGCAAGCCGCAGGAGCGGACCGCGTCATCACAGTTGACCTGCACGCAGAGCAGATCCAGGGATTCTTCGATATCCCCGTCGATCATATCTACGGCTCGAACGTCCTCGCTCCGTACATCGCCGACCTCAATCTCAAGAATCTGATTGTCGCTTCGCCGGATGTCGGCGGTTCTAAAAGAGCTTCCAATTTCGCGAAAAAACTGCACACCATGACCGACCACGAAGTGCCGATGGTCATCTGCTATAAATACCGCCCGGACTTCAATAAAGTATCGGAGATGCGTGTCCTCGGTGACGTGTACGGAAAAGATGTCGTCATCTGTGATGATATTGCCGATACAGCCGGCACGCTCTGCAAAGCTGCCGAAGTGATGAAAGAAGGCGGAGCAAGGAGTATTCGTGCCGTAGTAACACACGGCGTGCTGAGCGGAGAGGCATGCAAACGAATAGAGAACTCCGCCTTGGAAGAACTCATTTGTACCGACTCCCTCCCTATCGATCCCGCACGCTGCTATAAACTGCATATCGTATCGCTCGCTACTTCCATCGCCAACACGATCTTGGCTATACAAAACCACACTTCCGTCAGCGAAGCAAACATGAAATGAGGTATACAGGACTAAACACAATGTACAAAAAACTATTCTTGACAATAGGCATCATATGCCTCTTTACCGCTTGCGGCAAGAAACAGGAGACCATCGCTCGTCCTGCTTTCAACTCCGACTCCGCCTATGCCTATATAGAAGGACAAATGGCGTTCGGACCGCGTGTCCCTAATAGCAAAGCACATAACGACTGTGCCGTCTGGCTCATTCAACAACTGCGCGCTAAAGGTGCTAAAGTGGAACTCCAGCGAGGCGAGATGCCCGATTACAGGGGAAACATGCAGCAGATATATAATATCATTGCGCATTTCTCCACACCGGAGATAGCTTCCCGTCCGCGTATTCTTCTGGGCGCACACTATGACACACGCCCGTGGTGTGATGAAGAAGATGATTATGCCGACCGTTATTACAACGTTCCGGGAGCTAACGATGGTGCCAGCGGTGTGGGAGTACTCCTCGAAGTAGCTCGCCAGTTAGGCGACCTCATCGCCGATTCAACCCTCCGCACACCCGTGGACATCGTCCTCTTCGATTGCGAGGACATGGGAACGCCACGTTTCTATACCGGTATAGAGAGGGAAGATACTTGGTGTCTCGGTTCCCAACTATGGGCAACCAACTATGCCAAAAATCTGTCAGCGAGCAAAGCGAGCGGTCTGTCAGCTGAAGGCGGTCTGTCTTCTGTCAGCGAAGCGGTCTATTCCTTCGGCATCGTCCTCGACATGGTGGGAGCACCGGACGCTTCCTTCCCTCGCGAACTGTACTCCACCCAGTACGCACGGAACTACCAGCAGAAAATATGGAAAGATGCCGAACAACTGGGTTACGGAGCGCTCTTCAGCCAACAGCAATCCTATCCCATCACCGATGACCATTACTACGTCAACTACATAGCGGGAATCCCCTGCGTGGACATCATACATTATGACATCCGTAACGCTACAGGATTCGCGTCTTGGTGGCATACACGAAACGACGACATGTCCAACATCAGCCTTTCTACCCTCCAGGCAGTGGGAGAAGTGGTCATGAGCCAATTATAACGAATAACAAATAGACAATAATATGATATACAGATTCACTTTTTCGTGCGAAGAAGGAGACCCGGCTTTCCGCCGTGTGTTTGAAGCAGACGCAGATGCTACCTTCCTCCAACTGCACGAAGCTATTTTAAAAAGTGTCGGTTACCCCGACGACCAGATGACCTCTTTCTTCCTCTGCAACGACGAGTGGGAAAAAGGACAGGAAGTGACACTCGTTGAGATGGAGTCCAACTTCGAGTACGATAACATGGTCATGAGCGATACACGCCTCTCCGACCTCATTAGCGAACAAGGGCAACGCCTCATTTATATCTTCGACCCTATGTTCGAGCGCTATTTCTTTGGTAGCCTGAAGGAGATCAAAGCTGGCACAATGAACGGCGTGGAGTGTGTCGAATCAACCGGTAAAGCACCGAAACAGCTCAAATCTGAAGACCCCTTATCGGGCATCGGAGCTAAAGGAAAAGACGATGATTTCATGTTCGATGATGAGTTCAAAGACGAGTATGACATGAACGACATCGACATGGAAGGATTCCAGGACCTCAGTTTCGATGACGGCACAATGTTTTAAATAACCAAATGGTAAATGACCAAATGGTAAATCGCAAAACCTTGGTTTTGCTCTTGGGTCCTACTGGCGTCGGTAAAACTGAATTGTCCCTGCAAGTGGCAGAACACTATCATTGCCCCATTCTCAATTGTGACAGCCGGCAAATCTTCCGAGGCATACCTGTCGGTACCGCTGCCCCGACTGCTGAAGAGCAGGCACGCGTCAAACACTACTTCGTTGCTACGCGCGATCTGGAAGAGAACTACAATGCCGGACAATACGAAAGGGACGCTCTGGTGCTCTTGGACGAACTATTCACCACACATCCTGTAGTCCTTATGACCGGAGGTTCGATGTTATACGCCGACGCGGTTTGCAAAGGATTGGATGACCTTCCCTCCGTTCCGGAACAGATTCGCTCGGAAGTGCAGACCCGGTTCCAACTAAACGGACTGACTTGGCTACAGAACGAAGTGCAACGCCTCGATCCCGAATACTGGCAGATAGTGGACCAAGCGAACCCCGCACGGCTGGCACATTGCGTGGAACTATGCCTTACGACAGGCAAACCCTATTCCTCGCTGCGAACCAACATTTGCAAGGAAAGACCGTTCCGTATTATCAAAATAGCTCTCGAGCGCCCGCGCGAAATTTTGTACGCGCGCATAAACGAGCGCGTGAAGCTAATGATAGCGAACGGTCTGGTCGAAGAAGCACGAAGCGTGTACCCAAAGAGGCACCTCAACAGCCTGCAAACAGTCGGTTACAAAGAACTATTCGCTCATTTCGACGGGGAGTACGACTTGGACCGCGCCATCGAACTCATTCAGCAGAACACACGCCATTATGCCAAAAGGCAAATGACTTGGTTCAGAAGAGACAAAGAGATTAATTGGCTAAACGCCGATGACGATTTACAAACGAACATACAAAAAATAGATAAATTACTCAAACAATAAATGCAACCGGATTACATTTTTGAAACCTCATGGGAAGTATGCAACCGCGTAGGCGGCATCTATGCCGTCCTCAGCACACGCGCAGCTTCCATGCAAGCCGAACACCCCGATAAAGTATTCTTCTTCGGTCCTGACTTCGGCAATCATAGTGACATCTATTTCAAAGAAGACAAAAGTTTACTTTCCGAATGGAATCCTTCCTCCTTCTCTTTGGGAGAGGGTCGGGGTGAGGTTTCCATCCCCATCCGTATCGGACGATGGGATGTTCCGGGACAACCGATAGCTATCCTCCTGCAATTCGATGCCCTTTGGCCCAAGAAAAACGAGATTTACGCATGGGCATGGGATAAGTTCCAAGTGCAGAGCCATGCCGCTTATGGCGACTACGACGAGTCCTGCCTCTTCGGCTACGCTGCAGGAATGGTTATGGAGAGCCTCTATAATTGGCTCTTGGAGAAAGAGAACATCAGCATCAACCCTGCCGTACAGGTACCCCAGTTCTGCATGCACGCCAATGAATGGCAGACCGCTTTCTCGATATTCTATATCCAGGATCACTGTCCGCAGATTGCTACGCTCTTCACTACCCACGCTACCAGCATTGGACGATCCATCGCCGGAAACGGAAAACCGCTATACGATTATTTCGAGAATTATAACGGAGACCAGATGGCATATGAACTGAACATGGTTTCCAAGCATTCCGTCGAGAAACAAGCTGCCCACCATGCCGATTGTTTCACAACCGTCAGCGACATCACCGCCCGCGAGTGCAAACAACTCCTTGATAAACCCGTGGACATCGTCACACCGAACGGCTTTGAACCCACGTACGTTCCAAAGGGGAAGGATTTTGATACCAAACGTGAGATAGCTCGCGCTGCCCTGCATCGGGTAGCAAGCGAACAACTGGGAGGTGTCGTTCCTAAAAACGCATTACTCGTTGGTATCTCCGGACGGCAGGAATGGAAAAACAAAGGCATCGATGTCTTCGCTGCCGCACTGGATAAACTCGCACAGAAAATCTATCATAGCGACCAACCGGAAAAAGAAGTGGTTGCCTTTATCATGATTCCGTATCTCGACCGTGCTCCGGTTCGAAAAGGCAAGGTGAGCATAGTCTTTGTGCCCTATTATCTCGACGGACAAGATCCCCTCTTTGGCATGAAATACTACGACCTGCTGTTGGGCCTCGACGTGACCGTTTTCCCCTCTTACTATGAGCCGTGGGGTTATACACCGCTCGAGTCCTGCGCTTTCCATGTTCCTACCATCACCACTTCGCTCGCAGGCTTCGGAGTTTGGGCAGAGCAGCAGAAAGACCAATACGGCGTTGTGGTCGTTGAGCGGAATGACTCCAATTTTGATCAGGTAGCGGACCGCATCGCCGATGCCTTGCTGCGGTATGACCGTCTATGCGGTGAGGACAAAGCACTCGCTCGCAAAGCCGCAGCAGCTATCGCCAAGAAAGCCGAATGGAAGCATTTCTTCAAATACTACCACAAAGCTTATGAAATAGCTTTAAAGAAAAAGAATATCCGAATAGATGAACTCCAAAACCCCCGTTTATTATGACAAACCTTTCAGCGAACACCGTGAGCGGTCTTTCAGCAAAGCGGTCTTTCAGACTACTGGTAGCCGGTCTTTCAGCCATGATAATGGCGGTCTCGTTTCCTTTGGAAACGTCCGCTTGTACCAACTTCCTCGTTGGTAAGAATGCCTCATCAGACGGCAGTACGATCATCTCGTACGCGGCAGATTCATATGGTATGTTCGGTTTCCTGCATTTTGTTCCCGCAGCCGATCACCCCGAAGGTGCCATGCGCAATGTCGAGGACTGGGACACCGGAAGACCCTTAGGACAAATCCCTCAGATTGCACACACTTATTCGGTAGTGGGCAACACGAACGAACACCAAGTCACCATCGGGGAGACCACTTGGGGCGGACGCGAAGCCCTCTGGGACACCGTCGGCGTGGACTACGGAAGCCTCATCTATATCGCGCTGGAGCGTTCCAAGACAGCACGCGAAGCGATCGAGTGCATGATCGCACTCGTGAACGAATATGGCTACGCCTCAGAAGGAGAATCCTTCTCCATCGGTGACCCCAACGAGATCTGGATTATGGATCTGATTGGCAAAGGTCCCGGAAAGAAAGGCGCTAACTGGGTAGCCGTCCGTATCCCGGATGACGCTATCAGCGGACATGCCAACCAAGCTCGTATCACTACCCTGCCCCAAGGAAAAGTCAAACTAACCAAAGAGCAGAAACGCCTCCAGAAGAAACTGAACTGCATCTGTCATGGCGATTGGATGTGGGATAAAGACCTCATCGCTTTTGCACGCGAAAAAGAGTTCTTCAAAGGTGAAGACAAAGACTTCTCTTTCCAAGCCGCATATAACCCCTTCGATTTTAGCGGGCTCTATGTCTGCGAAGCACGCGTTTGGTCGTTCTTCAACCATTTCGTATCGGGCATGGATCGCTATTTCGACTACGCTACCGGCAAGACCTTCCGCGACACCAAAGGACAGTACGAAGGCGAACACATGCCGCTTTGGTTCGTTCCGGAGCGCAAAGTGTCCGTACAAGACATCAAAGAATGTATGCGCGATGAGTACAAAGGTACACCGCTTGACATCACCCAAGGCACCGATGCCGGACCTTGGAACAGCAAACTCCGTTACGGCGGCCTCGGCTTCAAACTGTCAAACAGCGAAGCCGGTCATGAAGCGGACACGCTGCAGTACTGGTACGAACGTCCGACAGCTACCCAGCAAACCGCTTGGTCTTTCGTCTCACAAATGCGTTCATACAGCCCGTACGGTATCTTCTGGTTCGGAGTAGATGACGCCGCTTGTTCCTGCTATGCACCGATGTACAGTTGTATCAACCATATCCCGGAATGTTTCGCTGAAGGAAACGGAGACAGCTATACCTTCTCCTCCACCAGCGCTTGGTGGACCTTTAACATGGTCGCTAACTGGGCGTACACCAAGTACAGCCGCATGTACCCGCATATACGCGAGACACAACTGAAATGGGATGATAAATTCAATACCCAGATTGCCGGAGTGGACGAACAAGCTGCACAACTCAGCGATGACGAAGCACGCGCATTCCTTACTTCTTATTCTTGCGCGCAAGCGGAGAACCTCGTGGCGGATTGGCAGAAATTATATACGTACTTGATCACGAAGTTTATCGATGGTCAGGAACGCAAAGAAGAAAACGGAGATTTTAAACGAAATAAATATGGTCATTCTGTAGGGCCGAACCGCTTGGCTTTACCGGATAAATTCCTGAGAATGGTAGCACCGGAAATCATGAATGAAGGAGTGAAAGAATAAAGCAGATATGAAAAAATTTAACGAATATAAAGGATTGAATCTACCGGCACTTAGTAAAGAAGTGCTGGAACAATGGGAAGCAGAAAACCTGTTTGAGAAAAGTGTAACTACCCGCGAGGGACACCCGCAGTTCTTGTTCTTCGAAGGTCCTCCTTCGGCGAACGGCAAACCCGGTATTCACCACGTCATGGCGCGTACCATCAAAGATACGTTCTGCCGTTTCAAGACCATGCAGGGTTTCCAAGTACGCCGTAAAGCCGGTTGGGACACCCACGGTCTACCCGTAGAATTAGGCGTTGAGAAAATGCTCGGTATCACCAAGGAAGATATCGGCAAGAAGATTTCCGTCGATGAATACAATGCCGCTTGTCGCCGCGAGGTAATGAAATACACCGCCGAATGGACTTCGCTCACCAAACAGATGGGTTATTGGGTCGATCTCGACAACCCCTATATCACGTACGACAACAAGTACATCGAGACCCTTTGGTATCTTCTCAAAGAGCTCTATAAAAAAGGTTACCTCTATAAGGGTTATACCATTCAGCCTTATTCTCCGGCTGCCGGAACGGGTCTTTCGTCCCACGAGCTCAACCAGCCCGGTTGTTATCGTGATGTCAAGGATCTGACCTGCACGGCGAGGTTCAAACTCAAAGATGGTCGTTACATTATTGCTTGGACGACCACGCCTTGGACACTTCCTTCCAACACGGCGCTTTGCGTAGGACCGAAGATTGACTACGTAGAAGTGGAAACGCCCGCAGGCGACCATATTATCCTCGCGGAAGCTCGTCTCTCGGCTTATCAGAAAGACCTCTGCGGAACAGACGAAGAAGGCAAACCCGTAGAGCCGAAGATCGTAGCCCGCTACAAAGGCGCTGACCTCGTCGGACTCGAATACGAGCCGCTCTTCCCGTGGGTGAACCCGGGCGAAGGAGCATTCCGCGTCATCCCCGGAGACTACGTTACTACCGAAGACGGTACCGGTATCGTACACATCGCCCCCACTTTCGGAGCGGACGATAAGAAAGTAGCGGACGCCGCAGGTGTTCCCGGTCTCTACATGCAGACTAAGAACAACGGACCGCGGCCGATGGTCGATTTCACCGGTAAATATTGGCGCGTGGAAGACCTCGACGAGGAGTGGTATAAAGCGAATGTCAACGACGAACTCTACCGACGTTATGCCGGACGATGGGTCAAGAACGCCTATGACCCGCAGTTCACCATCGAAGGAAAGTACGATGAGACAGCAGCTGCTAAAGCCGAATCCCTCGACCTTCACCTCTGTCTCGAGATGAAAGCCGACGGACGTCTTCTCCGCACGGAGAAACATGTTCACTCGTACCCCCATTGCTGGCGAACCGACAAACCTGTCCTCTATTATCCGTTGGACAGCTGGTTCATCAAATCGACCAAAGCCCGCGATGAGATGATTGCCCTCAACAAGACCATCAACTGGCAGCCCGAATCCACCGGAACAGGTCGTTTCGGTCAGTGGCTCAATAACCTCAACGACTGGAACCTCTCCCGTTCACGTTACTGGGGAACACCGCTGCCGATTTGGCGTACCGAAGACGGAACAGAGGAAATATGCATCGGTTCCATCGCAGAATTATTCGATGAAATCGAGAAATCTGTGAAGGCAGGCTTCATGAAAGCGAACCCTTGGCCGAACCACAAAGTGGGCGATTATTCCAAAGCCAACTACGATCCTTCGGTCATTGATCTTCACCGTCCGTACGTGGATTCGATCATCCTCGTTTCTCCGTCCGGCAAGCCCATGAAACGTGAGCTCGACCTCATCGACGTGTGGTTTGACTCGGGCGCTATGCCGTACGCACAGAACCACTATCCCTTCGAGAATGCCAACGCACCGCGTACTGCCGACTTCATCTCTGAAGGAGTGGACCAAACACGCGGATGGTTCTTCACACTCCATGCGATCCACACTATGATTGAAGGAACGGTAGCCTACAAAAACGTCATCTCCAATGGTCTTGTCCTTGATAAGAACGGCAATAAGATGTCCAAACGTCTCGGCAACGCCGTCGATCCCTTCGGCGCACTCGATACATACGGAGCAGACCCCGTCCGTTGGTACATGCTCACCAACTCTTCGCCCTGGGAGAACCTCAAGTTCGATCCCGAAGGAGTTGATGAGGTCCGCCGTAAGTTCTTTGGAACCCTTTATAACACATACGGATTCTTTGCCCTCTATGCCAATGTGGATGGATGGCAATTTGGATTGCATAGTTTGGAAAAGAAAGCGTGCCACACTGAGATCGACAAATGGATCCTTTCCAAACTCAACTCCCTCATCAAAGAGGTCACCGAAGCCTATGAGGCCTACGAACCCACCCGAGCCGGACGTGCGATCTCCGATTTCGTGCAGGACGATCTCTCCAACTGGTACGTGCGCCTCAACCGCAAACGTTTCTGGGGAGGCGAGATGAATGCCGACAAACAAGCAGCCTATGAGACTTTATATCTCTGTCTGACAACGGTAGCGCAACTCATGGCTCCGAACGCACCGTTCTATGCCGACCGTCTCTATCGTGACCTCACGGGCGAAACGGTACACCTCAGCACGTGGCCGAAAGCCGACGAAGCGCTCATCAACAAGACCCTTGAGCGTCAGATGTATCTCGCCCAGCAAGCGACTTCTACTATCCTCTCTCTCCGCAAACGCGCCGAGAAGAACGTGCGTCAGCCGCTGCAGAAAGCCGTCATCCCGACGCCGGATCAAGAATCGCAACGTGCATTAATGCACGTTTCAGACCTCATCAAATCAGAGGTCAACGTCAAGGAACTGATTGTCGTTCCTGCCGAGCAATCGGAAATCCATCTCGTCAAGAAAATCAAACCGAACTTCAAAGTGCTCGGTAAGAAAGTCGGCGCGAACATGAAAGCCCTTGCTGCGGCTATCAACGCTATGTCGCAAGACGACATCGCCCAAATGGAAAAAGAAGGTGCTTTCGACTTTCGACTTTCGACTTTCGACTACACGATAGTGCCCGAGGATGTGGAAATTTTGACGGAAGACATGCCGGGCTGGTTAGTAGCCAACAACGGAATCCTTACTATCGCTTTGGACATCGAGTTGACGGACGAACTGATAGAAGAAGGTATCGCGCGCGAGCTGATCAACCGCATTCAGAACCTGCGTAAATCCTCTGGCCTTGAGATCACCGACCGCATTGAGATCGAACTTGAGGACCGTCCGGAGATCCACAACGCAGTGCTCCATTGCGGCAATTACATCGCATCACAAGTGCTCGCTACCAAGTTAGACCTGAATTGTCAATTATCAACTGTCAATTGTCAATTAATTGAGATGGACGGCTATAACGTATCTATTAACATCAAAAAAGCATAAGAACAATGAAAAAATTCTATTTTTTGGCGCTCATGGCGCTGATAGGAATAGCTTTCAGTAGCTGCGAAAACATGAACAAACAGAAAGAGTTTTTTATAAAAGATTTGCAGGGCAAATGGCGTACTGACGGCAAACAAGAATACTGGCGTTTTTCCACCGACCAAGTTACCATAAGTGATTATAACGGTTACTACTGGGGATGGGAATGGGATGAAGGAGAAGATGTGCAGGAAAGTGACCGCACAAGTCATCCATATGGTAATGGTTGGTTCATGTACAAAATTGAAGGCGACCAACTATTGGAAATCCATAAATCAGAATACGACTGGGAAAAACTACCCAAGGTATATACCCTCATAGAGTTGACCTCAACCAGGTTGGTCTATCACCCCAAAGAATACCCGAAGGATAAACGTTATTACACTAAACAACCTAACTAATGAAACGAGCATTGAAAATCATCGGTTGGACGCTGTTCGGTATTGTGATGACGGTGATAGTAGTGGCACTGACCGCTATCTATCTGATTTTCACGCCGGAACGTCTGACCCCTATCGCCCGCCAACTCGCGGACAAGTACGTGGTATGCGACCATGAGATCGGAGAAGTGGACCTCACTTTCTTCTCCACGTTCCCGTATTTCGGGGCGTCCGTCAAAGATGTAGTGATCATCAATCCTGTTACCGGCGCGCAGTCGGACACCGTGCTCGCTGTTCCGGAATTGGTTGTGTCACTCAAAATACTGGACGCTATCAATGGAGATATTTACATCCAGAAATGTCGCCTTAACGATGCTAAAGCGAATATCTACATTGCCTCAGACGGTCTGACCAACTTTGATGTATTAGCGTTACCGCAAAGCGAAGAGACACCCGAAGACACGACGGCAGGGTGGCAACTCAAATCTTTAGCATGGGAGGATGCTCTCACCATTAAGGCTTCCAACTTATCGTTCGTCGATGAAAAAGACACCATCAGCGCGTCATTGCAGAACGCTTCCATCTCATTGGAAGCTATCCGCAAAAACGATATGGATGGCGCACGGTTGGACCTGCAGGCGGAGCATATATGCGCGGCTCTCAAAGGCGAAACGTACGCTAACGACCTGCGTCTCCGGCTGCACTTACCAGCTCTCATGGCGCAAGGTACCGAACGGGTCATCATCAATGGTACAGAGCTGCAGATCAATGAGTTCGAGCTCTCATTGGACGGCGAGGTAGGAACACCCTGTTTCTCCTCCGGGGAGTATAACATGGATCTCACGCTCACTACCGGCAAATGGGATATCGAGTCCCTGTTGGCACTCGTTCCTGCGCAGTTCACCCAAGCGCTCGCTGACCTCTCTCTCGCCGGAACGATCCAATTGGAGGCTGATGTCAAAGGACAATATTCCGACACCTTATTACCTCGCGTACAGGCGCACGTACGTCTCAAGGACGGAACAGGTGCTTATAAACCGCTGCCTTACGAACTGAAGGAGGTCATGCTGGATGCAGAGGCAGACATTAACCTCAATATAGGAGAGAAATCCAATGCTGTTATTCATAAATTGTATGCTGCGACACGCAATTCACAATTCTCAATTAACAATTCTCAATTGGACGATGTGTTGGGTGACATGCAGATGAATCTGGCGATGAATATCGACGCTAACTTACCGGACTTTGCGTATTTCTTGCCCAAAGAGATGACCCTGCAAGGACGTACCAAAGGTAAAGCCGATCTGAGAATGCGCCTGAGCGACCTGACAAACATGCGTCTGGAGAAAGGACACATCAACGCAGACCTCACGTTGACGGATATCCATTATGCGATGGACTCGATGGTAGCCAATCTGCCTAAGACCCACGCATTGATACAGATGCCTAATCCCAATCCTTCGCAGCCCAAAGTCAAATGGGCACGCATCGATCTCAATACCGAGAAGGTGGATTTTGCGATGGCTATGCCCCTCAATTGTCAACTGTCAAGTATCAATTGTCAATTGGAAACAGGCAATGTCCTCTCCTCCGATCCGGTGCTTTATGCTGCAGTGGGACTGCAAACCGAGAAACCAATAGAGGCTTCGATGGACTCGATGGAGGTGATGATTGCCGCTCCTAAGATGACCGCGTACGCCGAGTATAACACCAAGGACACGACCGTCATACCGGTGCTCAAAACAACACTCGATTACCAAGCGCTGAAAGGGTACTTCAAGGATATTCACTTTGATCTCAAACCCTCGCAGTTAGAGGCGTCTATCAGCGGTGGGCGCAAAGATAAATCCACTCCTGTACTGCGCGCCAAACTGAACACACAAGCCCTTCAGGCTAATATTGGTAACGAGCTGAGCGCCAAAACAGGTACACTCGCCCTCAAAGCTGCCTCGCGCTATAACCCCAAAGGAGAGAATATTCTCCTGCAATGGAACCCGAGACTGGAGATCAACCTCAAGAACGGCGAACTGAACATGCCGGATCGCTTGCCGGAGACGGTCAAGATTCCGTCCATCGAGTTCGCTTATTCCAACCGCGAGATGTCCATCCAAAACTCCCGCATCGAATTGGGCAAGTCTGACCTCAACCTCAAAGGTAACGTGCGCGATATAGGCAAATGGTTCCGCCATGAGTCGATCCTCGAAGGTGAATTAGACGTCGTCTCCGACCACTGCGATGCCAACCAACTGATGGCATGGTTCTCCGCCGACAAAGGTAGCGAGGAAGAGGCTCCTTCAGCCGAAGGCGGTCCTTCAGCGAACGAAAGTGAGCGGTCTAACAGCGATAGCGGTCCTACAGCCGAAGGCGGTCTAAAGGAACCTTTCTTGGTTCCCACAGACGTCAATTTAGCGCTGATGACCCATATGCGCGAAGTGGAAATCTTCAATCAGGTAGCCAAAGACCTCAAAGGAGGTTTGTATATCAAGAACGGAGAAGTCATCCTCGACGAGATGGGTTTTGTCTGCCGTGCGGCTAAGTTACAGCTGACCGCCATCTATAAAACCCCGAGACGCAACCATATCTTTGTCGGTTTCGATTATCACATGATCGATGTGGATATAGACGAACTGTTATCTATGATTCCGGATTTGGAACAGATGGTTCCTATGCTGAGTTCTTTCAAAGGCTCTGCACAGTTCCATCTGGCGCTCGAGACTTTCACCAACAGTCAGTATAAACCCAAGATGAGTACGCTCCGAGGAGCTGCTTCACTAACCGGAAAAGACCTCGTTGTGCTGGATGGAAAAACCTTCTCGAAGATCTCCAAACTGCTGCTCTTCAAGAAGAAAACAGAGAACAAGATTGACTCCATCAATGCCGAGATCACGCTTTACAAGGATGAGATTGACGTCTATCCGCTATGCGTACAGATGGATAAATACACCGTCGCTCTCGGCGGACGGCATAAGACCGACATGACGTTCGATTATGATATCAATGTCCTCTCTCCTATTTATCTCGGCGTACACGTCGGAGGTACCTTGGACAACCTCAAGATCAAATTGGCGAAATGTAAGTACGCCAAGGACTTCCGTCCGCACTGGTACCAAAAAGCCGACACCCAGTCCCTCGAGATGCGTAAGATCATCAAAGAGTCCATGGAGAAAAACGTACGGATACAGTGACAAAGGAACGAAGTACAAAGTACAAGTTAAACAAGCGGGGACTCATCGAGTTGCCCGCTTGTTTGCATATATTGATTCCTTTCAACCACCTTCCATTAGTCAATTAGGCATGTCGATCTTTTAAGAATCGTTTCAGTAAAAACGCAAGGAAATACGGGAAAGTATAAAAGGTGCCATTCCACCCTATGTTTTTATATCCGAACTTGATGCCGTAGTGCACATCGGGGTACGAATCCCATTTGATCAGGTTATTGAGCGAAGCTGTGGCACCATCTTTGGCTTTCACCTCCACCGGTATCAACGAATCGGCGTCTCGCACAAAGAAATCCATCTCCAAAGAAGGATTGTCACGGCGGTAGAAATACAACTGTTCATAGCCGGACTTGCGCAACATCTCTCCCACGACATTCTCATAAATAGCTCCCTTGTATGTACCGAAATTCTTGTTCGCGCGCAAATCCTCCTGCGCTTCCTCGTCCAGCGAAGCAATCAGCAGGCCGGTGTCATGATAATAGAGTTTATAGTTCTCCGGGATATAATTGCCTTTCAGCGGCAGTTCTACATTATTCAGACAATAACACACATTGACCACTCCTGCCTCCTTGAGCCAATCCACGGCTCCGATATACTCCCTGTTCCGCGCACCTTTGGCCACCTTGGAAATCTGGTATTTCTTGTTTTCCTTGGCGAGGAAGGTGGAAATATGCTTATAGACAGCCAAGATTTTCGCCTTGTCCATTTCTTTGGCGTACTTGGTAATGTCTTCTTCGTAGTCCTTTAGCAACTGGCGTTGCAGATGAAGTGTGCCCTCGAAATGCCCGTTGTCGATATACATCTTCACCACTTCCGGCATGCCTCCAAGCGTCATGTAGTCGCGGAAATGCGCCATCATCGTCTCCATCTCCAACTGAGAGAAGGCTTGCAGCGAAATCATGTGCTGATAGAGTTCTTCCACTTGTTCGCGGCTGTAACCTTTTGCCCAGAGAAACTCTTCAAAATCCATGGAGTGCATCTCGTAATCCTCTTTATATCCCACGGCATTGGACTCAATCTCCTCATAATAAATCCCCATCAGCGAACCCGAGCAAATAACATCGTAGCGTCCATCGAGACAGAAAGACTTGAGCGATGTCGCACAATCAGGACATTTCTGCAACTCGTCAAAAAAGATTAAGGTCTTATGAGGAACAAACTTCCACGAAGGTTCCAAAAGGGAGATGTTTTTGATGATTGTATCCACTTCGTAGCCATCATCGAAAATCGCTCTGAACTTCTTTTGCAGCACAAAGTTAATCTCGATCACCGACTCATAGTTAGCCTTGCCGAACGCCCTGATGGACTCCGTTTTACCGATTTGCCGCGCACCTTTGACGATGAGAGGTTTGCGTTTGGGGTTGTTTTTCCATTCCGATAGATACGTATCTATCTTTCTTTCAAGCAGTTGCATGGTTTTTATCACATTTTCGAAGTGAAAATCTGCCTTAAAATCACATTCTCGGCACAAAATTTTGCTTTAAAATCACAAAATCTGGCGCAAAGATACTGCTTTTTTTCGAGATATGCAAATTTTTTACATAAAAAATGTTCCCTTAACGCAAAAATATTTGCGCAATTCAAAAAAAAATTGTACCTTTGCACGCATATTTATCAACAAACCCAAATAACAAAGATGAAAACAAAGAATTTACTTCTTTTAAGCTTTATCGCTATGAGTTTATTAGCATGTAACCAAACCAACCCGTTGTTGGAGCAGCCGAAGACTCCATACGGAGTACCGGCATTTGACCAAGTGAAAATAGAGCACTATCTGCCTGCTTTTGAAGAGGCTATCCGCCAAAACAAAGCGGAGATTGAGGCTATCATCAATAACGAAGCGGAACCGACCTTCGAGAACACGATTGTGGCGCTCGACCGCGCAGGTCTTCTGCTGGACCGCGTACAGGGTGTGTTCTTCAATGTGTTGGAGGCAGACGGTAACGATGAAATGAACGAGATCGCCGAGCAAGTGAGCCCAATGCTCTCTGAGTTGAGCGACGGCATCATCCTGAACGACAAGCTCTTCCAGCGCGTTAAATTCGTCTATGACCAGCGTGACCAGTTAGGCCTCAACTCCGAGCAGATGAGACTCGTTACCGAGACGTATAAGACTTTCGCGGACAACGGCGCTAACCTGCCGGAAGACAAGAAAGAGCGTCTCAAAGAGATCAACCAGGAGTTGGGTCTGCTCTCCCTCCAGTTCGGCAACAACGTAGTAGCCGAGACTAACGCCTATCAGTATTTCGTAAAAGACGAAGCGGAACTCAAAGGTCTGCCGGAGAGTGCTAAGGCTGCTGCCGCTGAGGAAGCGACCGCTGCCGGTCATCCGGGCGAATGGCTCTTTACACCCAAGCGTACTTCCTTCACGCCGGTCCTCCAATACTGCGAGAACCGCGAGCTGCGCAAAGAGCTGCTGATGGCTTATACCACGCGTGGCAACCACGATAACGACAATGACAACAAAGCCGTCATCATCCGCGAGATGGAACTGCGTATAGAAAAAGCCAAACTCTTCGGTTATGACAACGCTGCGGACTACATCCTCGCAGATTGTATGGCGAAAGACCATCAGACCGTCGATGCTTTCCTGCAATCCGTATGGGCTCCCTCTCTCGAAGCTGCCAAACGCGAAGCTGCCGAACTCCAGAAACTCTTGGACGAGGATCTGCCCGGCGAAGCCCTTCAACCTTGGGATTGGTGGTACTACGCAGAGAAACTGCGTAAGGCCAAATATGCCCTCGACGAGGAAGAGATCAAGCCGTATTTCGAGCTTTCCAACGTCCGCAAAGGTGCGTTTGGTGTAGCTACCAAGCTCTATGGTCTGCAGTTCGAGCCGCTCAAAAACATGCCGGTGTATAACAAAGAGGTAGAGGTCTTCAAGGTAACGGAGGCGGACGGTACGTTCGTCGGCATTCTCTATACCGATTATTTCCCGCGTGCAGGCAAACGCCCGGGCGCATGGATGAACAATATCCTGCCGCAGTATATTGATGCAGAGGGCGTGGATCATCGTCCGGTGATCATCAATGTAGGTAACTTCAACAAGCCCACCGCAGGCAATCCGTCGCTCCTCTCTATGGACGATGTAGAGACCCTGTTCCATGAGTTCGGTCACGCGCTGCACGGACTCCTCTCCAAAGCGCACTATAAGAGCCTGAGCGGCACCAATACGCCGCGTGACTTTGTGGAACTGCCGTCTCAGTTCATGGAGAACTATGCGTACGAGCCGGAGGTGCTCAAGACCTATGCTTTTCATTACCTGACAGGCGAAGTGATTCCCGACAGTCTGATTGCGAAGATCAATGCTGCCGGTAAGTTCAACCAAGGCTTTATAACGACCGAACTCCTCTCCGCTTCCATCCTCGATATGGATTTCCACGAGCTGACGAGTGCCGAAGGACTGGATGTCAACGCTTTTGAGAAAGCGAGCCTTGACAAGATGGGCATGATTGACGAGATCATCGTCCGTTACCGTCCGACGTTCTACAACCATATTTTTACTACGGGTTACGAAGCCGGTTATTACAGCTATACATGGGCAGCTGTGCTGGATGCGGACGCCTTTGCCGCCTTCAAGGAGACAGGCAACCTCTTCGAGCCGGAGACGGCTAAGCGTTTCCGTCACCTCTTGGAGCAAGGTGGTACACGTGACGCCCAAGAGCTCTATCTCGAGTTCCGCGGCAAAGAGGCAGATCCTAATAACCTCCTTCGCCGGAAAGGATTTATTGAATAATTGACGATTGGACGATTGACGAGGTACGATTGATTGTTCAATTGAAAGAAATTTACGATTGTTCATCGTATGGTAAATCGTCAATAAAAAAATAATTCGTCAATAACTCGTAAATCGGAAAAGTGTTCATTTGTCAATCGTCAATAAACATGAAGCGCAGCACACAAAATATTCTCTATCACACCCTGCCGATAGTCTTTTGGCTATTGGCAGGGGTAGTTTGCGCACTGCCTTGGTTATTGAATCACCTTTCAATTATCAATTTTCAATTCTCAACTTTCAACTACCTTCCTGCCTTTATGGCGTGGATAGGTGTGATGATTGTCCATCATATCCCGAGACACGGGAATGCTGTGGAACCATGTTTTCGGATGGCATTGTTGCTTGGTATCGCTGCTTATTGGTTGCCGTCGGTGCTTTTCCTTATTCTCCCGATATGGGGTTATCTATTCTATCGGAACTTATTCAACCTGCGGGTCTTTTGCGCAACGCTCATCGGGATAGCTACCATTGCTATCTGGGTAGTTGTACTCTATCAATTCTCAATTGTCAATTACCAATTCTCAATCCTTTCCAACCTCTCTGCGTGGCTTCCCACAGGGGCTGTCTTAGTTGCCTGGCTCGGTTCTACCATTGTTCGCCAAACTCTTCGCGTACGATAAAACAAGAATAGAAAAAGCGACTCACACAAGTCGCTTTTTCTTTTACGTTGTATATTAATTAGAATACAATCATTATACAAGGGAAAGTATAAAGGGAAAGATAGTCTGATCGGGGATATAACAAACGACGTCCCTCGTTTCACAACGAAGGACGTCCAACAAAAAAACTTTTTCTAATTCCTCACGTCATAGCGTGGGGTTCTTTTTATCCGTGCGGATAATTAGTCGATATTGTCATAGTCAACCGTGGGAGTACCACCTGAACCGGTAGCTACACCGATAACGGGATCTTGCATCAAACCCATAGAAGCCCATGTTTCCATCTCCGTGGATGGAGCAATATAATTCTTTTTCATAATCGTGTCCTCCTGTTATTTTACAATTTGACCTTGGAGGTTGTAAACCTCATTACCACGGCGGATGAAGATCTCGCCGTTCTCAACGAACTTAACAGCCTTTGCATCCTCAACTTCAGCGTTCTCAACGTCTTGCGTTCCATTAAAGCGCATGGAGATACGAGCGGGAGCATTGCCTGAAATCGGATTCTGGTTAACCTTCAAGAACGCTTTGTTCGGCTTCATTTGATCTCCCTCATAGAGATACAGCATGTTACCGCTCAAAACATAGATGCTATAACCATCCTGTGCTGCATAATCCCATGCAGAAGCGGGGAGGAGTTCGTTACCGGTGAAATCAGAGGTTCCAGTTCCTACATTGAAATGATAGGTAGTGTTGGCGGCACCGTAAACGATAACACCTTGGTTAGCCTTAACATAGTTCACTTCAGCCAAATCCAATACATTACCATTCAGATCGCCCTTGTAGAGTTTTACATCATTCTCAACAGCCTGCAAGTCAGAATCGTACGAGAAGGTAGCCAAACCTTTGGCATTGGTAGTAACCGAAGTCTCATAAGTCGGAGCCGGAGCTGCAGGGAAGGTGATGGTCAACTTCTGGGTAGCATAGTTCCATGTGAAGGTGTACTCACCATCAATGTCAGCATACATCCATGAATTCTGGTCATCATAACTGAAGCCGCCTTGTTCGTTGTTATCACGGCTAAATTCTGCATGGTTGTTCTTGTAGACACCATTGATGTACAAACCGAAGTTATACCAACCGGCTGTGATGTTTTGAGAATAGCTGGCAGTCTCGTTGTTTGCACTTACTGTCAAAGCCTCATCGCACCACTCATTTTGGTTAGCACCGCAGTCAGTACCAACCATCTCTCCCTTCAACTGAACGGGAACAACTTTGTGAATAGAGAAACGATTCTCGATAGTTGCGTTAGCTTCAGCGTCAAAAGTGTACGAAGCACCTTCTGTCAAAGCATACGATTTGAAATCCCAATCCCATAGGTAAAGGGTCTCAGAACCAGCAACATTAGAAACGGTAATCGTGTAAGTCTCGTCTATGCCACTTTTAAAGCCAATTATAGCTCCGTCTAAGTTATTGGTTGCCCATTGCTGCCAGTGGCTGTTGTTTGAGGCAATAACATAGAGATCGCTACCAAGACCTTCTGCATCATAACCATCATCGTAACCATCCGAGAAAGTAGCCGCTTGGCGAAGTGTAATGGTTTTTGCATCTGCATTAGCAGAAGTGATAGTTATCTTCGCTTTTGCCGTATAATTAGGTGCGGCAAAAACCTGAAGTGCCATTGCACACATGCAAAACACTGAAAGAATTTTGTTCATAATATTATTGTTTTTAAAGTTATACATTAAAACACTCTCTTAGGAGCTCCGAAATCCGTACTAGAAGCATTAGGATTGTCCGTGTCTGGACCGGATTCCATCAAACATGATAATGCCTGAATATTGATGACTTCTACCGTAGGAGCACTATAAATTATTTCCTTCATAGATATCTTATTTAACCATTTTCTTACCATTAACGATGTAGATGCCTGCAGGAATGGCATTAAAGTCCTCTCCGAGATATTGACCAGTGAGCGTAAAGATACCCTTAGCGTTAGCTTTTACCTCAGTATTCTCAATAGCGGTCGGCATTTTAGCAACAGGAACAACCTCGAAACGACCTTCTACATTTGCATTAGCAAGAGTAGAGAAGTGATAGAAATTACCCTCGGCGATTTCCACAGTTGTGCCGGTTACATTGTCTTTAATTGCATAACCCTCAAGAGTTACATTCTTAAAGCTCATTGTATAGGATGTAGCTTCCTTGGTTTGCATATCGATAGCAATGTTCTCGATGTTGTCGGATGCCAAACGAGCCATATTGCCCTCTTCAGCAGCAATAAACATATTGAAATGATTCTCGCTCATCAGTTTTTCTACATCGTAACCATCATTATATGCATTGTCAAAGTTAGAGCCAAGATAGAGTTTAACCATCTCTTGTGAACCTTCCTCTGCCTGCATTACGATAGATGCACGTTGGTAATCTTTAGCAACATTTGCGTGACGAGCAGGTGCCAATGCCGGATCAGCAATAGCCGGATCGTAGATCCATTCTTTATATTTAAGAGTAGAACTTGCTGCATCTGCTTGTTTGCGGAATACGAATGCTTGCATTGGCATAATACGCGATTGAAGCATTTCATCTTCCTCTGCATCGGCTAATGATACTGCATCCCATTTGTCTTCTTCGCCATTGTGAACATATACGATCTTCGAGATATGAGCAGGGAGATCAGGAAGCATACTTGCCAAGTAAATCGGAGCTGTGTAACTATTACCATAGTAGTTCCATTTCTCACCTACGATAGGCAACTCTGCATTTACATTACCAGCCAACTCACATTTGAAAGTATATACAGGGTTTTTAGTACCAACATTAGTTGTCATGTTGTAGCACATAAACGGCTCGAATGCATCATTAGCAGCAGGTGCCAACACTTGCCAACCATCAGGCGAGTAAACACGTTTGTAGATAGCGGTCGGATATGTTACCTTATCGTATTCCATGTCATTACGATGCAGAATCTTTGCCTCGTCATTAGAGAAATGAGTAGGAACAGCAAAACGCTGCCAAGCATAGTTGTCTTCTCCTTTTTTGTATGCCTTAGAAGTCAACTTTACAGTAGCTTTCGGATACTTGTTAGAAGAAACATTCGGGTTAAAGAGGAAGTAAGCCTGTTTAGTAGCGGTAGAATTCAGCACGATGTTATTTACATTCGGAGCAACGATACCATCCTCGCCTTTTACAACCAAGCTTGAACCCGGAGCAACGATGATCTGAGCCAGCGCCCCCATTACAACACGGTCTACAGTCAGCGTAGCCTGGTAAGTAGCATCACCTACATAAATTTTCTGAGCAACTGCCGGACTCGGGTTCATTTCAAGGTATTCCAAAGTCATATCTGTCAATATGTACTGATCAGCGGTACCGGTCCATTTTACATAGTCTTCCGTCGTTTGAGCAAGATTTTCAGTAACTGTCTCAACCGAATTACCTGCTCCAAGATCGCTGATGACAATAGTGGTTTTGTTAGTTTGAGGATCGGTAACTTCAGTAGCGTACGTACCTGTTGCTGCTACGGATGATTCAGTACCACCTTTTTTTGTTGCGCCGGTAATATTGGTACCACCGTATGCAACGGTATTATCTCCTGTTTTTTCAGTTACCATGATAGCACCTGTGGAGCCACCCTCGATAGTACCGCCATTAATCGTGATATTTTTTACGTCCGGTGTGGTCCCTGTACTAGCTACTACCTCTACGATTGCAGCACCACCGTTACCAGCAATTCTGGAGTCACCATTCACCTCTACTTTAGTGTCATTGGCATATCCTTGATCCGTCGTAATAAAGATACCGTTTCCGGCAACATTGCCATTTCTCCAACCATCATTACCATATGAATTATCCCGAGAATAGACATTCGCATCATTCAGTTTGATATCACCACTTCTAATGAACATACCATTCTGACCATATACCTCACCGCTGATATCCCAAACAGCCCAACCAGCTGCATAAATACCACCAGACTCTTGATCATCAGTACCGGAATCCTTACAGCGTACCTTAGCCGTCTTCTCTATTGTAATCCACGGGAAGTAGTGCTCGTAATAATAAGGATGATCATTACCAATCGTGTAACGAGTTCTTGTCTCTTTATGAGATTCTCCAGATTGAATTACGGGAAAATCGTCCGGTTTCTGATTTATGTTTCCATATACAAAGATACCACGGTTCATACCATAAATCTCGCCCTTCACTACAACTCGAACACCAAATGCAGAACCTTGCTCTTTGCTTTTTCCGGAAACATTCAAATTACTACGAGACCACATAAGATCTATAGCATCAGGTATTGTGGCAGCTGTGGTTGAATTATAACACTGATAACCTAATTTATCATCGGCATCTGTTGTGGGGTTATTAGTGGTACTTTTTTGTCTAACTCCGATAAAGGCGGGAGTATTTTGGTTATTGTAAAATGAATTACCAATGTAACCACCAATATTCATAATCGCAAGACCTACGGATTGGAAATTATCCGGAGCTGTTACTTTTACATTCTCATCAATGATAAGGGTTGACCACCAACCATCTTTAGAGTGATCATTATCAGGGGTCTTTTTATCACCAGGAGCACCACTAACAGCAATCGCAGCACGTCCCCAACCGCTATAGCTACCTTTTTCTGTTCCTTGTTTTATAATTTCGCCTTCACCTGTAATGTGTAGTACGCCTTTTAAAAGAGCAATACAGCATTGATTTAAAGCACCATCGCCTACAATGTCATTGCCGTTAAGGTTGAGGCAAATGCGTTGCGGCTGACGGCCTACTACTTTTCCACGTGCAGCGAAAGTCTGTGCAGACTCACCTACAGCATTAGGGATAACAATAGAAGCTGTCAGGTTTTGTTCCTCCAACAGAGTAATGGTAGCCGTATCACCCGGTGCTACGGCATCAATGGCATCCTGCAGGGTCGCATAGCCCTTTGATGCCGAAGGATTTGTGTGATTCACCAGTTGAACAGTACTAAACTGTCCCCAGGCGTTTGTGCCGATCAGCAGTCCTACTGCCAATAGCACGAGAGAATAAAGTTTTCTCATTTTGTTTGAAGTTTTTGGTTAATACTGTGAGGGCTTGCACCCTCGTTAATTAGTTTGTTTTTTAATTGGTTTTTTCAAATTTGTTTAGTTAATACTATGAGGGTCGCTTCCCTCGATTAATTATTTTGTTTTCAATGTTTATAGTCTTCTAGTCTACTGGTCGTATAGTCGATCATAGACGACGAAAAAGCGGTAATCCGCTTTGATTGGATTACCGCTTTTTAATGTTTAATGTTTAATGTTTAATGTGTGAGGTGCTACTTGTCGTCGTAATGTTCCTCACATTGAATAATAAGCACCCTTATACTTTCATCATATATGTCATAGATAATTCTATCGTGTTAGTATAGTCAATCGAATACATCATAAGCTATCAAAAAATTGCTGCATCTCTTGAGGAGTTCTGCATGTTGTAGTTTGTCCTTCAGCAAAATCTTTGCGAGCCTTGTTAATTCGACGACGCATCGCCGGTGTTATTGTTTGTCTCTCTTGGGTAAACGCTTGGGAAGACGTCTCTTTTTTTTTAAACGTCCAGCCCATGGTTTGAATCATTTGCTCAAACCAACTTACCTGTTCAACCGGGATTTGAATCGTAAATGTTGACATAACTTTTATCCTTTCCTTCAATTTTGCTTGCAAAATTACAGCTTTTTTCAGATATACGCAAGTTTTTGAACAACTTTTTTACTTTTGTCGCTCATTTTTACGGTAATCCAATATGTCAATGTTCTTAGCCACTATTATCGGTGGCACGATTTTTTCGCTTTGCCTCGATTTAGAGCCGTGAGGCACGGCTATTACTTATTGTACCCTTTGTCCTTGTAGATTGTACTTTGTACCATTGTACATTATATAAAGGATACCATTTTTTAAAACCTTTTCTATTTGTACATTGTCACTTTGTACCTCCTCCACGTCTTGCGTTCTGCTAACGGTTTCAAAGAGCGCGGTATAAGTGGCATTACCCGTTACCTCGGTTATCTCCGGAGTCCAGCCGATGAAGGTATAGGTATAGAGTTTATTACTCGGTCTGGTAGGTATCTCACCGGTATATTCCGGCATTTCGCCATAAGGCACTTGGATACTCTGCAATTCTCGCCCATTATAGTTCTTAAAGGTCACCCTGAACTCTATCGGTATAGCGGTAAAAGTAGCCACATAATCCGCATCGCTGTTTGCCGGTACTATCTCGGGGCTCCAACCACTGAAAGTATAGTAATACCGCTCGTCAGACGGCATAGACGGAATGCGGTTTGTACTTGGCGTTTCACCATAAGCTACCACCACTCTATCCACCACAATACCACCTTCCTTCTTCCAAGTGATGGTGTATGTTTTCTTAGTAGCCGTATAGGTAGCGGTGTACGTGGCAGCCTCTGTAACGGTTACTACTTCTTTGTCCCAACCTGCAAAGGTGTAGGTGTTCTCGGCGGTGTTGGGGCGAGATGGCATCTCGCCGGTATAGACAGGTGCCTCACCATACGCTACTTCTCCACTCTGGAGCACTGTACCATCCTCGTTCTTCCAAGTGATGGTGTAGGTATTCTTTGTTGCCGTGAAGGTAGCCGTGTACGTGGCAGCCTCTGTAACGGGTGCGATCTCGTTGTCCCAACCTGCGAAGGTATAGGTATACTCGGCGGTGGTGGGGCGAGATGGCATCTCGCCAGTATAGACAGGTGCCTCGCCATACGCTACTTCTCCACTCTGGAGCACTGTACCATCCTCGTTCTTCCAAGTGATGGTATAGCTGTTCTTGGTGGTAGTATAAGTCGCGGTGTACGTGGCAGCCTCTGTAACGGTTACTACTTCTTTGTCCCAACCGGCGAAGGTGTAGGTGTACTCGGCGGTGTTGGGGCGAGATGGCATCTCGCCAGTATAGACAGGTGCCTCGCCGTACGCTACTTCTCCACTTTGGAGCACTGTACCATCTTCGTTCTTCCAAGTGATGGTGTAACTGTTGCGTACGCTGTCGTAAGTAGCTATGTATTCTGCATCACCAGCTACGGGCACAATCTGCGGAGTCCAGCCGGTGAAGGTATAGGTATATTCCGCCGTATTCTCCTTATATATATTCGCGTGCGCGGGCGTAGCTCCATATTCAAGCGTCTCGCTCTCGATGACACTACCATCTTCGTTTTTCCAAGTGATGGTGTAGGTATTCTTTATGCTATCAAAGAGCGCCGTGTATTCCGCATCACCAGCTACGGGCACAATCTGCGGAGTCCAGCCGGTGAAGGTATAGGTGTATTCCGCCGTGCCGGGGCGAGATGGCATCTCGCCGGTATAGACAGGTGCCTCGCCGTATGCCACTTCTCCACTCTGGAGCACTGCTCGCCGTATGCCACTTCTCCACTCTGGAGCACTGTACCATCCTCATTCTTCCAAGTGATGGTATAACTATTCTTGGTAGCCGTATAGGTAGCGGTGTATTCCGCATCACCTGCTACAGGCACAATCTGCGGAGACCAACCTGCGAAGGTGTATGTGTTTTCAGCCGTGTTGGGGCGAGATGGCATCTCGCCGGTATAGACAGGTGCCTCACCATACTCAACGGTAGTACTATTTAACGGCGAATTATCCGAATTAAGCCAAGTTATGGTATAGCTGTTGCGTACGCTGTCGTAAGTAGCTATGTACTCTGCATCGCCGGTTACGATACCGATTCCCGGAGACCAACCTGCGAAAGTATAGGTGTACTCGGCGGTGTTGAGGCGAGATGGCATCTCGCCGGTATAGACAGGTGCCTCGCCGTACGCTACTTCTCCACTCTGGAGCACTGTACCATCTTCGTTCTTCCAAGTGATGGTATAGGTATTCTTTGTTGCGGTAAAGGTAGCCGTATAGGTGATATTGCTTGTTACAGGACCCAAGGTAGGATTCCAGCCAGAGAAAGTATAAGAATATTCCGCATTACCTTCACGCGTGGGATTTGGACCTACATAGGTAGGCGTTTCGCCTTCTTGGGCTGTCATATTCGCCAGTACCTGACCATCATAATTAACGAAACGCACCGTATAGAAATGCGGATCGCAGTCATAATAGTAATAGTTATCAGAATATGAGTCCAGTTCATTATCCATCCATGATGCCGATAATTCGCGGCGGAGTACATTTGTGGAAGGATCATATGTCGCATCATTTATACCGTATATTGTCCATTCGTTGTTATACCACCAATATTGACGGGTCGAAACCAACCTATCAAAACTATCATAAACATAGATAGTATGACGACTATTAACCCATTTGTTGCTTTGCCACTTTTTTAGAGTATATTCCACTACACGTTTTTTTGCATCATAAACATTCTCTGTCCGTGAATTTCCTACCCAAGCATTATTTTTCCATTTGAAAGAAATAGAAGCCGATACGTTTCCTGCAGCATCATATTCTGTTTCACTGCGGCTAAATCCTGACCATCGACCAGATGACCACTCGTAATGTGCCTGCATCGTTTGGCGACCCTTCGCATCAAAGGCATATTCATATTTATAGACACCCACCCAGGCGTTATTTGACCAGTTAAAACCTTGAAGCAATATCTGATTTCCTGCGGCATCATATGCTTGTTCCGTTTTTGCTTTATTTACCCATACCCCATTTGTTCCATCATACTGCATATATAAAACTTGCCGTCCTGCATCATCGTAAGTATATTCTCCCTTCATATAAGGAACCCAATCTCCATTTGCCCAAGCCTTGTAGCTTGCAGAATAAAGTGGTTTTCCCGTAGCAGTATAGGCCGCTGTATCTTTCTTCACCCCTTTCCAAATAGAGTCACTTTCGCAGCTCCATGAAGCGTTAAGCAATTCCCGACCTGCTTCATCTTTGATAATATCTGTTCGGGTCATTGAGTATAGCCTCCAAGCAGAGCCATTCCAAGCGGTCACATAGGTCATTATATTAACACCATCATCATTAAAGGTGTCTATTGCACGAGCGCTATTCACCCAATCGGTAGCACCTTCAGGCCAGTCTTGTCTAAGAATCTCAGTGATGAAATTTTTGCTATTATAGGTTGAAATTATTCGGGTTCCCGAGCCAACCCATGAAGTTCCATTCCATGTATAGTTAGCCTCAGATACTTCGGTGTTACCCTCTCTATAGCCTGCCTCTTTCTTGGTGCTATATACCCAGTCATTATTTGCCCAAGAGGAAATAATAGTTTCTGTTTTGACTCCTGAGGTATAGACATATTCCTCTTTTTGAGTGCCCGTCTTAACACCATTCACCCATTCGTAGTTCTCTATCCGGGTTATCTTGCCACTCGTGTAAGTAGTATTTTCCTGTGTAGCGATCGTCCATGCGGTGGTTTCCCATGCGTAGGTCTCGTGCAGAGTCTGCTTGCCGGAAGTATATCCCCATACTTGTTTGGAAGTGCCTACCCATACGCCATTAGTCCATGTATATTGCGCATCCATGGTTTGGTTTGCGCCTTGGTAATCCGCCTCCGCCTTGGTAGCATATACCCAATCATTATTCTCCCATTGGTAGATTACGGAAAGCGTTTTCTTTTTGGCCGTATTGAAAGTATATTCCTCTTTCTTCGTACCCGTCGCAACGCCATTCGTATAGATGTAGTTTTCCACACGGATGAGGTTAGCACCGTCATACTCGTTCTCCTCCTGGAGGCTTAGCGACCAAGCATTAGAAAGCCATGTATATGCCTGATGGAGGGTTTGCTTGCCGTTTGCGAAGCCCCAAGTCTCTTTCTTCGTACCACTCGCAACGCCATTCGTATAGCTGTAGTTCTCTATACGGATAATATTCGCGCCGGCATACTCGGTTTCTTCTTTCAAGGTCTTTGACCAGTCGTTATTCGCCCAACCGTATTTCTCATGGAGGGTCAGCTGAGCTGAAGGACCGCCATAAGTCCAAGTCTCTTTGGAGGAGCCTACCCACGCCCCATTTGACATCGAATAAGTAGCATACATCGTTTGCGCGCCACCCTCGTCAAAAGCCCACTCTTTCTTGGTGCCGGCTGTCCATTGGCCATTAGCATAAGATGTGTATAGAATATCAAGCGTCTGAAGGTCGTCAGTCCACGACTGCTCACGGCCTTTGACGGGCTGGAGTTCGTTGGTAGAAGTATTGCGGCGGTACTCGAAATAGGAAATCTCGCGGAGGGAAGCGTCGTAGTCGTAGGTGAAACGCTGGTCTGCCACCCATGCACCGTTGAGCCAAACCAAGGACGTGTTGGAGATCATCTTCTTCTCTCCGGCGAACGTTTTATAGACATACTCGTATTTCTCCGTACCCTTCCAGTCGTTGGCAGCACCGTCCCAGATATAGACGGCGGTCATGGTCTGCGTATCGGCAGCATCAAAAGCATATTCATTCTTGCTCTTACCAGTCATCGTACCATCCGGGGCATATGTCCAAACGGTTGTGCTGATCACATTGCCTTTGGCGTCGTACTCATAGTAGGTACCTTCGGTGAGTACAGAGTCGATATTGAAGGTTTGAATAGCTTCTACTCTTGTACAAGACGTAGCCGCATTGGCACGCATAGGCGCGCGTAGAGAAGCGGGAATAACAGGAGCGACATACCACTCCGGATCAAGATTAAGCGTATCCGATTCCAAGCTATCGGATAAAAGGATTAGAGAATCAGACGTCACTTCATGCGCCCACGAAGAGAAGCCGCCTGTCAGCAGCATCATCCAAACCATGATTGCATAAAGTTGTTTCATAAACTATTGATTTTTATTTATGTGAGTAAGAGATAGTATTCTCGTAATTAATCTATTTGTAATCTATCCAAAGCTTATAGACATATAAGAAAAGCGGAGCTTCCAAGATTGAAGTTCCGCTATATACAAATAAAAAAGCGGGACTGCAATCTTGCCGTTCCACTTACAGAGGCTCTGGTATTGCCTTTCGTTACAAACAGCAACACCGTAGCCCACGCCGCATGTATATTTTCTAAAATACGCGCAAACTCGCGTACACGCATATACACACCATAGGCATCTTAGTGTCGCAATGTTTTGTAACTATTATATGAAATTTACCAGATTTCTGTAAGTCAAAACAAAGCGCGTTTAAGACGCTATTTCATAATGTCCGTATCCCACCGCACTTAATGGACATCTCCCGACGTGAGCATTACAAAAAATGTAATGCCACGAAGTACGATGACAAATACGGGTGCAAAATTACAACAAAAAATTGATATACGCAAGTTTTTTTACAAAAAAAAGCACTTTTCGCGAAAAAAGCACTTTTTTAGTTAAGAGACAAGAGTCAAGAGTCTACCATCTCAGGGTGAAGCCGGCATGGACGTTGATACCGGCTTGCGGGAAGTACCAGACGTACGTGCCGTCCGTACCTCCGTTATTCACATATTTCGTATCAAAGAGATTATTGATTTGTCCTTTGAGCGTTATGTCAGGTATATTGCTGTTCTTAATGGGCAGGGCATAAGAGAGTTGCAAGTTAGTGACCGTATAAGCTTTGAGTTTGGCATTGATGTCTTCGTAATTGCCGAGGAACTGACTGCTAACAACAAGCGTTTGGATGTCGGCATTGAAGCCTGCATGGTGGAAAGAGAACGTGTTGCCTGCAGTCCAATCGGGCGAGAAAGAGATGGTCCGCCATGTATTGGAATCTTTCCAGCGGTTACGACTCCAAGTGAGGTTTCCTCTCCATGCGAACCAAGAGGTCCAATCGACCGCGAACTGGAACTCCGCTCCGCAGCGATAGGACCGTTTCACATTCGTCGTATTGAGATACCCCACACTGCTGACGTCTCCCGTAGCAATGAGTTGGTTATCATAATCCATGAAATAGAGGTTGAGACCGATCGTCCACGGGATAGCATAGCCGCTCTTGAGCACTCCGCGCGAGGAACAACTATAGCCTAATTCATAATCGTACAAACGTTCGGGTTTGGGATCCTGCTGCGCTGTGTTCGCTACGAAATTATTACGGGTCGGTTCACGATGTGCCAAAGCAAACGTAGCCGAGAGGCGATGTCCTTTGTTATCATACGTGAGACCGGCTTTGGGGTTGAAGAAATGCCATGTATGATGTTTATCAATAGGGTCCAAGGCATCGAGATAACTGGTTTCTTCGTTATCCCCCCAGATGGAATAATCGACGAGCCGGTATTGGAGATCTCCATAGAGGCTGAGTTTTTCCTGCCCCCTATGCAGAACGCGCCAATTCGCTTTCGCATAGATGTTTCCGTCCGTTTTCAAGCCATGCCCTTCGTAATAGGGAATAAACGTGCGTTGCACAGAGAGGGTGGTATCTATATTGCCATATTGGAGTCCTCGGTATTGGTTGAGAGCGACGCCCATCTGTACGTCCACTTTCTCATGCACATATTTGGCGGTCAGGATTCCTCCGTAGAAATGATTGCGCAGACCTTTCTGGGTTATATCAACAGGTTCATACGTGTCATAATCAGCGTTAAGCATTTCATAATAACCAGTTCCGTACGTATAATGGGCAGTTGCAGAAAGCGTCCAGTGGAGGTTGAAGCGATGCCCTATATGCAGATGGAAATGATGCTGCTGGTAATTATCGGTCTGGTTGTCGTAATAGGCGATGTTGCCGTTTTTGTCGATATACTCCCCTGCGGGGTTATACCTTCTGTCGGCTCCGTTGACGCCATAGGCATGAATAGAGTCCACTCCGTACCATGCCATATAGGTTTTCTCTTTGCCTCCGAAGGCGGTAAGAGTAACGGCTGTCTTGGTATTCTGCCATCCCAGTTCGGCTTGATAGCTGAGGAGGTCCGATGAGGCACGGTACATGTATCCATCGGAGTTCACTTTGGAGAAACGTCCACCGAAATGCCAAGCGCCTTGTTTGGAAGTGCGGTCTCCCCAATAACCATCTATCTTGACCATCTCGCGGAAGGTATTATACATACCTCCGTTGAAGTTCACTTCTCCGCGGATAGGTCCCGGGTGGGTACTCTGCGGGATGGTAGCATCCAAAGTACGGAGGTTGACGCTTGCCCCAAAACTACTGCCCCCATTGGCACTGGTACCTATACCACGCTGGATTTGCAGGTTGCTCACTCCGCTCGCCATGTCGGTGAGATTGACCCAGAAGACCCCTTGGCTCTCGGCATCATTGAGGGGTACTTCGTTCATGGTCATGTTGATACGCGTTTGGTCTGTTCCTCGGATATGGAAATAGGTGTAACCGACTCCCAGACCATCATCGCTGGTGACCACGATAGAAGGGCTGGTACTCAGCAGATAGGGGAGGTTCTGCCCCGTGTTATCACGGTTCAGTTCGGCGTGAGAGATCTCCTGTTTGCTGTTGGTCACTTGCATCACAGGTGCGCTCACCACGATCTCGTGAAGGTTGAAATCACTGGTGGACAGTGTGTCCACGTTTTGCTGCGCACTTGATTGCGCAGAGATGAGCGTCAAAGCGCCCGAGAAGATCAGCCAAGCATGGCTGAAAGAGAATGATTTTTTCATAATTTCCTTTGGCAGCATTACCTGCCCAAGTTCTCAGCACAAGGCACGATCAACTCCGTTGTGCTACGGGTGTAATCTCAGCAAAAGCACCCCGATTGGTAATTAATTTATGATTTATAATTTATGATTTATTATTTTTAATTAAGCCGAACCGCTAAGCCTAAATGCCATTCCCATTCAGACATGAAGCGATGGATGTCGGTTGTTTTCTTGATTTGGTTATTGAGTCCGAAATCATATCCCCCTTGGAAGCGGAAACGATCCCATTCGATACCTGCTCCGCCCCCCCATTGGATGTTCGCGCGGCATTGCTCAGCGGACATACGGTCATAGGGTTCAACAGGAACTCCTTGTTCTATTAACCACGCGCGGGTGGGTTCTGTGAGGAACGTAGTGAGGCGATCCTTCGCCGCGAGACCTATATGGAGTTGTGGACCGGTAAAGAAGAAGAGGTTGAGTTTCTTCCACAAAGGTACCGTATAATACATGCGCAGGGGTATAGTGAGTTGGTGCTCCATCACACGATGCTGTATATACTCCACTTGTGGCTCCTCCGCCAAGGAAGGCCAATGCTGCGCATGACGTCCGTACGAGAAGGAATAGAAGAGACCTGTCTGCAGGCTGAAATGGATGGGGAGGAGGAACGTGAAGGTAGCCCCGAGGCGTGCACCATTCAGGTACATGCCCGGGTAAGTACCATTCGAACGCTGGTTTTTCTGGATATACGCCAACTCGAGACGGTATTCCATCCCGAAATGATATGCCTCCGCCGCCTTTTTCTTCGTTGGGTCGAAGAAGGAGTTATCCGCGAGGAGGTAGTCGGGTTTGCGTACATCATCTGCGTAGAGTACCGCACACAGAAGACAGAAGACAGATAGTATTAGGATCTTTTTCATTCTTTGTCAATTACCAAATGGACACTCTGTTCTCCGGCGCTACATAGAGCGGGCTCTCTTCGGTCACGTTCCATGCGTCGTACCACGCGCCAATCTGGGGCAGAGCGCCGTTCACACGCCAACGACCGAGTGAGTGAGGATCGGATTTCGTGCGGTTGAGGATCTCCTCCGGACGGATGTTTCCTGCCCACACGTTCGCATAAGCGAGGAAGAAACGCTGTGCGGGCGTGAAGCCGTCACGTGTCCGGAGACGATCTTTCTCCGCTTTGGATTCCTCATTGAGGGTGAAAGCGAGATAGCTAACTTGCAAGCCACCATGGTCGGCGATGTTCTCTCCGAGTGTAAAAGCACCGTTAGCGTGTACGCCGGGCGCCACTTCGATCTTATTGAACGCCTCTTCCATCACTTTCGTGCGAGCGTCGAAAGCAGCTTTGTCCTCAGCCGTCCACCAGTTGACCATGTTACCGTCCTTGTCGAACTGGCATCCCTGATCATCGAATCCGTGGGTCATCTCATGTCCGATAACCACACCGATAGCGCCGTAATTGAAGGCATCGTCGGCACTCATGTCGAAGAAGGGGTATTGGAGAATACCGGCAGGGAAACATATCTCGTTGGAGGATGGGTTATAGTACGCGTTGACGGTCTGCGGGGTCATGTACCATTTGGTTTTGTCCACCGGTTTGCCGAGATAACTCATGCTATAATCCTGCTCGAACTTAGCGGCCCGCTGGAGGTTCGCATAGTACGTCTCAGCGGGGTTCACCTCGAGTTTCGTATAGTCGCGCCATGTGTCGGGATAGCCGATCTTGATGGTGATGGCGTTCAGTTTCTCAAGCGCTTTGGCTTTGGTCTCATCGCTCATCCAAGTGAGGTTAGAGATACGGATACCGAGCGCTTTCTGGAGGTTCTTGACGAGGGCTAACATACGCGCTTTGTTCTCCTCCGGGAAGTATTTCGCTACGTACATCTGTCCGACTGCCTCTCCGAGCGTACCGTTGACCACACCGACGGCACGTTTCCAGAGCGGCGAAGGTTCTTCTTTTCCGGAGAGGACACGTCCGTAGAAATCAAAGCTGGCATTGTAGATCTCGGTAGTGAGATACGAAGCAGCTCCATCGATGACCTGCCAAGTAAAGAGGGTCTTGAGGTCTTCGAGGGGTTCGTCCGCCAACATACGTCCGGCTTCCTGCAAATGCGGGATCTGTCCGACCGACAGGCTATCCGGCGCTATCTCCATTGCCTGGAAATACGCTTTCCAATCGAGTTGGGGCACGAGGTTTTGCAGTTCGTCGATACTCATCTTATTATAATTACGCACGGGATCGCGCAATTCGACGTTGTTATATGCCGCCGTTGCGAGGCGTGTCTCCATACGGAGGACGGTTTGCGCTCTCTGCGCTGCATCGTCAAATCCGAAGAGCCCGAACAATTTCTCCACGTACGCTACATAGGCGTTACGGATAGCGGTAGTCTGCTCGTCGGTATCGAGGTAATACTCTTTCTCGCCCAAGGCGAAACCAGCCTGACACTCGTTGAGGATATTCATCGAGCTGTTCATTGCGTCCGCCTCGACATAGAGTGCCCAGAGGCTGTAATCCATGGCTTTGCCGAGTGCTACGGAGAGTTGCTCACGAGAGGTGATAGCGGCTATCTCATCCAAGGTCTTTTGCACGGGAGCTATCCCCTCCTGATCGCGGCGTGCGGTGTCCATCGCGAGGTTGTACATATCTCCTATTTTCTGCGCTACCGAGCCTGTTTGGTGCTTCTCCTGAGCGAGCTCTTGAATGAGTCCGTTGACCTGCTCCAAGTTATTGAGCGCGAGTTTGTCAAAGGAGCCGAAACGGCTGTATTCGGGCGTTAAGGGGTTGTTTGCCATCCACCCTCCGCAAGCATACTGATAGAAATCATTCTGCGGCACTGCGGTGGTGTCCAAGTTTTCCAGAGGAATACCGGTTGTTTGTTGCTTGTTCGTACAAGCCGTAGTCATAAGCGTCATCGCTGCTAAAGTAAAAATAATTTTTTTCATTATTGTGTTAATTCTTCATTCGGGCTGCAAAGGTACTGCTTTTTTTTGACATATGCAAATAGTTGCATATTTTTTTGTTATTTTGGCACGATTTTTGCGGTGTAAAATGATGTATATTTCTTTACAAAAAGATGGCATTCTGCCAGAGGTGATCTCCCTTCCATCTCAGCTTCACGTATGCCTAACGACCCACTAATAACCCACTAATCACCCACTAATATCCCACTTTAATATCGTTTAGAAATGGATTTTTAGGCTTTTTTATCGTTTCCGATTACGGATGTACTATTTTCTGGTCTCATCTTATAGGGAAGAAAAGAAGGGAGGAAATGTTGTATTTTTTCACAGCCTCCTATTTTATTTGTAGTAACTTTTTTATTTGTTGTACCTTCGGCCCTCCCACCTTAATGGTGGGTTCCCGCCGAAAGTACGTTCGCATTTTGCCGGATATATGAGCAAGAGCGGGGATTTTTTTTGAGAAAAGAGACTAAGGTCTCCTATTTTATTTGTAGTACCTTCGGTCCTCCCTACTATAATTAGTAGGGGCCCACCGAAAGTACGTTCGCATTGTGCGGGATATATGGGCAAGGGCGGGGATTTTTTTGCCGAGCCTGACGGCCTCCTATTTTATGTAAAAATAGAGAGTTTCATGCAAGCATGACCGCCCTATTTTTGCATAAAATAGATAGAATTTCATTCTATTCGGCAAAAAAATGCCCGAACGCTTGCATATATGCAAAATTTGTAGTACCTTTGCAGCCGATAAGGATTTTAAGAAGAAAACATATGACTTGTTTGCAAGTTTTATTGGCACTCATCTTTCCGCCTTTGGCGGTAGTGGACCGTGGTTGCGGGTCGTTTACCATTGTGTTTATCCTGACTCTGTTGGGTTGGGTTCCGGGCGTTATTGCCGCGTTGATCATCCTTAATAAGAATGAGAATCAATAGACGATGTGGTTCTTTGAAAAAATAAAGAAAGAATGGTTGATTCCCGGATTGATTGCGCTATTCGGGCTCACATTTGGCGTGATCAATTGGGAGTACCATAGAGTCTCCAAAATAGAGGAGTACCACGCCGAGAAGCATCGGAAGGACTCCACTGCGTTAGCGGAGCAACAACGCTCGCTCGATTTTTACCAGCATCAATTGGATTCCCTCCTGCCGCAAGCCGATTCTCTGATTGCCCTGTTCAAATACGAGAAAAACGAGAAATATCAAGACCGCGGTTACTACGTCATTGATCAAACCAAATTGAAAACACCTATTTATGATCTACGGATCATGGTGAGGGACGACGGAAAAGAGGTTGTCGCCTACCGAGAAGGGAAACGGTTGACGGATGAGCAGGTGTACGAGTTGACGCACGGAGGGAAGAACGGAGCGAGGAATGCAGGAATTCGCGCTGCATTGGAGCGTGCACAACATTTGCAGATTATTATCCACGATATCAATGAGTTGGAGAAACGAATCGGCAAGACCTCGCTGGAGATAAAGAAATACCGGAAGAGAATTGAATGATGGAATGATATTTTAAAATGTACGAAGGACAAATGTACCATGTACGAAGGATTTACGAAGGTGTCTAAGGACGAAGGTCGTTAAATCGTACATAAATAAATTGATGGATTGATATGAGTCAAAGTAAATACGAGAGCAAAATCAGTTCTGCGCCTTGCTCAGCGCAGCAGATCTATCGGGTGCTAAGCGACATGCGGAGCCTTGAACGCGTACGGGATCTGATTCCTCAAGACAAGATTCAGGAGATGTTCATCGAACCCGACCGCGTGAAACTCAAGGTAGATGGCTTAGCCCAGAAAATAACCATCGCGATTGTGGACCGCATCGAGAACGACACCATCAAGTTCGGTTTGGAAGGCATTCCGATGGAAGGCAATTTCTGGATCCAACTCAAAGAAGTGAGTCCCACAGACACACGCATCAAACTGACCGTCAAAGCCGATATTCCATTCATGTTCAAGTTCATGGTGGAAAAGAAATTACAGACGGGTTTGGATCAAGCTGCCGATATGTTAGCTCAATTTCCTTACGCGATGTGGCAATAGAGATTGACGATTGGACGATTGACGAGGTACGATTGATTGACGAATTAAAATTATTGACCAATGTCCGCTTTCAATCGTAAATTAAACTCAATCGTCAATAAATCGTTAAATCGTAAATCGTTAAATCGTCAATAACATTTATAAAATATGAAAACACCAAAGATTCACAGAGAAGGACGCGGTTTGATTTGCGGAACCGCGCTGCTTCTATTCATCATCAACGTACCTATTTATTTATTTGTGCAGCCCCATTGGGTGTTTGCCATTACGTTGATTCTCACAGCCATGTTACTTGTGTTTGTGACCTATTTTTTCCGTAACCCTGTACGCGTGTTGAAGATTGATGATCCGAACTTCATCATTGCGCCGGCAGACGGTCGTGTGGTCGTAATCGAGCCGACGGAGGAGAACGAGTATTTCCACGAGAAGAAGCTTCAAGTATCCATCTTCATGTCCCCCTTTAACGTACATGCAAACTGGTACCCGATTGAGGGAACCGTGCTGGTATCGGAGCATCAGAAAGGTCGTCATATGGGTGCTTGGTTGCCCAAATCGAGTACGGAGAACGAGCGCAGTCTGGTGGTTATCGAGACGCCGAACAAAGTGCAGATTGCTCTTCGTCAGATAGCCGGAGCGATGGCCCGACGGATCGTCACTTACGCCAAGCCGGGTCATCAGGCACATCGAAACACGCATTTAGGATTCATTAAGTTGGGTTCGCGCGTGGATATGTACCTTCCTCTGAACACGGAGATGTTCGTTGACGTCGGCGAAGCCGTTCGCGGGAATGAAACGATAATTGGTCGTCTTGCAGACGACGTTAAAGAGTTAAAAAGTTAAAATGGTTTTTATTTCATAAAAACGTTAAATTGTTAGATAACATGAATAAGTTTGAAGAATTATTCGCGCAGTACCCCTGCCCGTTTACCGATGAGCAAGTGAAAGCTCAAGTAGCAGAAATCGAAGCAGCCCATTTTGCTGAGAACAATAATGTGGAGGTTTGGAAAGAGTGCCTCCATCAGATTGATTACACCACCCTTTCTGCCGATGATACCATCGAGAAAGTGGAGTTCATGGCTAACGCTGTGAATACATTCGAAGAGAAATTCCCGGGTATTCCTAACGTAGCAGCTATCTGCGTTTATCCAGCGATGGCAGAATATGTACGCGCGGCATTGAAGGATCCGAAGTTCAATATTGCCTGTGTGAGCGGCGGTTTTCCTGCATCTCAGACCTTCCTTGAGGTGAAAGTAGCAGAGACGGCGATGGCTATCAAAGCCGGAGCGACGGAGATAGATATCGTGCTGAGTGTGGGTAAGTTTCTGGAGGGCAACTACCAGGAGTGCTTCGACGAGATCAGCGAGTTGAAAGCCGTGTGCGGTGACAAGCACCTGAAAGTGATTTTGGAGACGGGTTTGTTGAAGAGCGCAGAGAACATCTGGAAAGCATCCATCCTCTCGATGGCAGCAGGTTGCGATTTCATCAAGACCTCGACCGGAAAAATTGCAGTAAACGCGACTCCGGAAGCGACGTTTGTGATGTGCAACGCCATCAAGGCATGGCAGGAGAAGACCGGCGTTAAGATGGGTTACAAGCCTGCAGGAGGCGTTTCTACGACCGAAGAGGCGGTACAACACTTCACGCTGGTCAAAGAGATCTTAGGTAAGGAATGGCTAAATAACGAGAGTTTCCGTTTCGGAGCAAGCCGCTTGGCTAACAACTTACTTTCCTCGATTGTAGGAAAAGAAACAAAACATTTTTGATAATTGACGATTGGACGATTGACGAGGTACGATTGATTGACGATTGAGGATAATTGACGATTGTTCGTAGCGTAAATCGAAAATCCCGCGAAGCGGCGAATCGTCAATAAATCGAAAATCGGAAATCTGTAAATCGTAAATATATTTTATGAACAAGATCATTTCCAAAAGATTCTTTTCGCCCAATGTAGCGGAGCTCATCGTTGAAGCTCCGCTCATTGCGCGTAGCCGCAGAGCCGGACATTTCGTGATTATTCGTGTGGACGCTAACTCGGAGCGTGTACCTCTGACGATCGCGGGCGCAGATATAGAGAAAGGGACGATCACTCTGGTCGTTCAGCAGGTGGGCGTCTCGACGCACAAATTGTTAGCCATGAACCCGGGTGAGTACCTTCATGACATCGTTGGTCCTCTGGGTCGTGCCACGCGTATTGAGAACTACGGCACGGTCGTTTGTGCCTGCGGAGGTGTGGGCGCAGCTCCGATGTTGCCTATTGCTGAGGCGCTCAAGAAAGCCGGAAACAAGGTCATCACCGTCCTTGCTGCCCGCAACAAAGACCTGATCATCCTCAAAGATGAGTTAGCACAATGGTCGGACGAGTTGATTGTGATGACCGATGACGGGTCAATGGGCAAGCAAGGCGTCGTAACCGTCGGCGTAGAAGAAGTCATCAACCGCGAGACCGTCAATAAATGTATCACCATCGGTCCGGCTATCATGATGAAGTTCGTGGCACTCACGACCGCCAAATATACTATCCCAACCGAGGCATCGCTCAACACGATCATGGTCGATGGAACCGGTATGTGCGGTGCCTGCCGCGTGACAGTAGGCGGTAAGACGAAGTTCGTCTGTGTCGATGGACCTGAGTTCGATGCGCACGGTGTGGACTGGGATGAGATGCTGAGCCGCATGAAAGCGTTCAAGGCGGAGGAGATGGAGGCGATGGAGAAATATAATGAGCGCTCACAGAGCGAGCTCAATGATGAAATGAGCGCGGCTAAGCCGCTCAATGATGCATCATTAAGCACCAAAGGTGCGTCACCATTTAGCGAAGCGGCTCAATCCATCATTCCTTTCGAGGGCAAGCCGAAAGACCGTGTGGCTATTCCGCGGGTTCAGATGCCGGAGTTACGACCGGAAGTGCGTGTAAAGAGTCTGCATGAGGAAGTGAACCAAGGTCTAACGTTCGAGCAGGCAATCACGGAGAGTCATCGCTGCCTGAACTGCAAGAACCCGACCTGTGTACAGGGTTGTCCGGTGAATATCAATATCCCGGGCTTCATCAAGAAACTGGAGACGGGCGATGTACTCGGAGCAGCAGCAGTCATCAAAGAGAGTTCGTCTCTGCCGGCAGTGTGCGGTCGTGTGTGTCCGCAGGAGAAACAATGCGAGAGTCAGTGCATCCATCTGAAGATGGGTCATCCGGCAGTAGCAATCGGATACCTCGAGCGTTTCTGCGCAGACTATGCGAATGCGCAAGCGCATAATGATGGAATGAGCGCGGCAAAGCCGCTCAATGATGGAATGATGAAAATCGCCGTTGTGGGTAGTGGCCCTGCGGGTCTGACCTTTGCCGGCGATGCCGCTAAATACGGATATGAGGTACACGTTTTTGAGGCGCTGCATGAGATAGGCGGTGTACTCAAATACGGTATTCCCGAGTTCCGTTTGCCGAACCATATAGTCGATATAGAGATAGAGGGTCTGCGTGCGTTAGGCGTGCAGTTCCATACAGATACGATCATCGGCAAGACCATCTCTGTCAAGGAACTCGAAGAGCAAGGGTTCAAGGGTATCTTTGTGGGTTCAGGCGCAGGTCTGCCGCGATTCATGAATATCCCGGGCGAGAACCTGAACGGCGTGATGTCGTGTAACGAGTACCTGACCCGTGTGAACCTGATGGACGCCTCTAATCCTGAGACGGACACGCCGATTCTGTACGGCAAGAACGTAGCTGTCATCGGTGGTGGCAACACCGCGATGGATGCCGTTCGTACCGCGAAACGTCTGGGAGCAGAGCGTGCGATGATCATCTACCGCCGTTCGGAAGAAGAGATGCCCGCTCGTGTGGAGGAAGTACACCACGCGAAACAGGAAGGTATCGAGTTCATGACACTTCATAACCCCATCGAGTACCATGCCGACGAGAACGGACGCGTGAACGAGGCAGTGCTGCAAGTGATGGAGTTAGGCGAACCCGATGAGAGCGGTCGTCGCAGTCCTGTACCCGTAGAAGGCAAAACCGTGACTCTTCCGGTTGACCTCGTGATCGTAGCGGTAGGCGTGAGTCCTAACCCGCTCATTCCATCGTCCGTAGAGGGCTTGGAGATCAGCAAGAAAGGAACGATTGTGGTCAACGACGGCATGCAATCGGCTATCCCGACGATCTTCGCCGGTGGTGATATTGTGCGTGGCGGTGCTACTGTTATCCTCGCGATGAGCGACGGACGAAAGGCAGCCAAGGCGATGCATGAGTATCTGGAGAAAGTGACAAAGTGACAAGGTACAAAGTACAAAGGAAGTGTTTAGTTTTCTCTGCGCTATATTATTATCCATTAACATCTTGCTGACTCATCCGTTAACGAGTCAGGCGAATATGTCCGTATTGGTCCAGAACCTCAATACGGGTGAGATTATTGATGAGCACCGTTCGGACAAAGTAGTGCCACCGGCAAGCGTGATGAAACTGCTGACTACCTCGGCAGCCTTGGAGACCCTCGGTCCGGGTTTTCGGTTTCCTACCATTCTCGAGTACACCGGTACGATCGATAACGGCGTTCTCTACGGCAACCTCTATATCCGTGGTGGCTGTGATCCTTCGTTGGGTTGGAAAGGTCGGACCGCATTCCTCAACCAGTGGGTCAAAGCGATCAAAGCTGCGGGTATCACGCGTATTCACGGGGCGGTTATAGCGGACATGACGATGCTGGACGGCGAGGCTCAGAACCCTAATTGGCTCTGCGAGGACGCGGGAAACTACTATGCACCGGGTATCTTCGCGCTCAATTATTACGGCAACACGATGAATATCGTGCTCAAGAGCGGTGAGCCCGGCAGTGTAGCGACAGTGGTGGGCACCGAGCCGAAGGTAGAAGACATTGTGTTTATCAACCGTGTTCGCTGTGACCGCATCCAGTATGACGGTGCTTTCGTGAGCGGACTGCCGTACAGCCGCGAGCGTTACCTGACCGGTGTGGTGCCATCTAACCTCGGTACGTTTGGCATCAAAGGCGATTTGCCAAACCCGGGTTTGCTCTTAGCGCGTCATCTGACGTCACGGTTACGCGAATCGGGGGTCATCGTCTATCGGGACGCCACGTACGAACCCGATTATAACCCATTGACCCCACCAAGACATGAGCTGTATATCCATTATTCAGAACCGCTTTCGGAGATCATCAAGGAGACGAATATCAACTCGAACAACCTCTATGCCGAGACCCTTTTCCGATACCTTGGTACACGCTATACGCTGCCCGGCACGATCCATAACAGTCAGGACCTGCTGCGTGATTACTGGCGCCGCAGAAGTGTAGCCGTACAGAACGCTATCATCAAAGACGGATGTGGTTTGGCGCCGCAAGATGCCGTTAGTGCCAAAGCGCTGGTACAATTGTTGACCGTGATGTACAACAGTCCGAACAAAGAGGCATGGATGGCATCGCTGCCGATCAGCGGAAAAACAGGAACCCTGACTTCTCTATGCGCAGGGACAGCCCTTGAAGGACGTATTCACGCCAAGAGCGGAACGATAGCCGGCACAAAGAATTTCGCCGGATACATTGACGCCCCCAACGGAGAGACGTGGGTCTTTGCGGTGCTCATCAACTCCGCGCCCGGTAAGGCGAAAAATATACAACATGTGATTCAAAAATACCTGCTTGGACTAATTGATAATTGAGAGTTGAGAGGACATATAGTACCAATACGCTGCTGAAAGAGATGCTGGTGAAAGGCGAATGGCCCGAAGGGGAGGAATACCTGTACGCCGGTTTTCAGACGGCAGGCCGCGGGCAGACAGGCAACGGATGGGAGAGCGAGGATGGCAAGAACCTGCTGTGCTCGATCCTCTTACCGCCGCGTGCGAACTTATTCGAACTCAATGTGATTACCAGTGTGGCAGTACATAGAATGATTAATTGTCAATTCTCAATTCTCAATTCTCAATTAACCATCAAGTGGCCGAACGATATCTATTGGGGCGATAAGAAATTAGCTGGTATCCTGATTGAGAACGCGATCATCGGGAATGAAGTGAAATACTCTATCGCCGGCATAGGGCTGAATGTGAACCAAACAGAATGGAAAAGTGATGCACCAAATCCTGTTTCGCTCAAACAGATCACAGGCAAAGAGTACGACATCGATGCGCTGATGACGACTCTGATGAACAAAATACATGAGGTGCAAACGATGCGCCAAGAAGACATTTGGGAATACTACCGCAGGCATTTATATCGCCGTGAAGGCGAATGGTTATTTGCCGAGCGGGAAGTCAACCTGACACCGAGCCGCATACTCACCAAGCAGCCGAAAGAGGCATTTAAGGCTTCTATAGCAGACATCACAAAGCAAGGCGAGTTAGTACTCCGAACGGCTCAAGGAGAAAAGAAATATCATTTTAAAGAGATACTATTTGTAGTATGAAATCAATCATCATCACCGGCGGAGCCGGATTTATCGGAAGTCACGTGGTACGTCTGTTTGTGAACAAGTACCCGGACTATCGTATTATCAATGTGGACAAACTGACTTACGCCGGTAATCTGGCGAACCTCAAGGACATCGAGGACAAGTCTAACTATCGGTTTGTGAAGGCAGACATCTGCGATTTTGACACCATCTATGCGTTGATGCAGGAAGAGCACGTGACGGGAGTGATTCATTTGGCGGCAGAGAGCCATGTGGACCGTTCCATCAAGGATCCTTTCACTTTTGCCCGCACGAATGTGATGGGAACGCTGTCTATGCTGCAGGCAGCCAAGCTGTATTGGGAGTCTCTTCCGGAGAAGTTTGAGGGCAAGCGTTTTTATCATATCTCGACCGATGAGGTGTACGGGGCATTGCAGTTGACCCATCCTGAGGGCATTGAGCCGCCTTTCACCACCAAAGCGTCATCCGGCGAGCATCATTTGGCGTACGGGGAGGACTTTTTCTATGAGACAACGAAGTACAACCCCCACTCGCCCTATTCGGCGTCCAAAGCGTCTTCGGACCATTTCGTGAGGGCTTTCCATGATACCTATGGCATGCCGACTATCGTCACCAACTGCTCGAATAACTACGGTCCGTACCAGTTCCCCGAGAAACTGATTCCGCTCTTTATCAATAATATCCGTCATCGCAAACCGCTGCCGGTTTATGGTAAGGGTGAGAACGTGCGCGATTGGCTCTACGTGGTCGATCATGCCCGTGCGATTGACCTCATTTTCCACAAAGGCAAGATCGCTGAGACGTATAACATCGGCGGATTCAACGAGTGGAAAAATATCGATATCATCAAGACCATCATCAAGACCGTTGATAAACTCTTAGGTCGTCCGGAGGGCGCTGACCTCGACCTCATTACGTATGTTACCGACCGTGCGGGACACGATATGCGCTATGCGATCGACTCGACGAAGCTGCAAAGAGAGTTGGGCTGGGAGCCGAGCCTTCAGTTCGAGGAAGGTATCGAGAAAACCGTTCAGTGGTACCTTGATAACCAAGAATGGCTGGACAACATCACCTCCGGCGATTACGAGAAATATTACGAAGAGATGTATAAAGGACGCTGAAAATCAGCGCCCTTTATATTTGGGATATGCAATTTATGAGTTGCGGTAGGCCTTGGGGGTTTGACCTACGTGGGATTTGAAGAATCGGTTGAAGAAGGCGACATTATCAAAACCGAGGTTCAAGGCAATCTCTTTGATCTGGAAATTGGTGATCTTGAGCTGCGACTTGGCGTCGGTGATGATGGCTTCGATGATGATGTCGCCGGCAGTACGTTCACCCACCGCCTTGATCGTCGAGCAGAGGTGCGGGAGGGTCAAGCGCATTGCGTCGGCATACTGGCTCACATGATGCCACTCGTGATAGTGCTTCAAAACGAGTTGGCAGTAATCCTGATAGATTTCCGTCTTGCGGTCCAGCGGTTTGATGAGATACTCTTCCTGCTCATGGGCGTACTTGGTATAAGAAGTCTGCAGCAAGTTGAAGATATGCACCATCTTCTCGCTATCGAGCATCGTCGGTTCGGCATTGAGCGCTGCCACAATCGTGTCGTACATAGAGCAAAGCACTTGGGCATGATTGTCACTGACGCTGATCTTCGGCGAATGGAGTTGGAGCGAAGAGAGGGTCATTCGGTTGTTGACCGTATATTTCTCAAGGAACTTACTGCCAAAAACAATCCAATAGACCAACGCATCCTCCGAGCAATTCCGGATAAAGAAGAAACTGCCCGGTTCCAGCAGAAGAATATCATTCTGCTTGAATTCATATTCGGTTACGTTAATCGTCGCACGCGCTGTACCTCGTACTAATAAGGCGTACACGCCGCATTTGATTTTACACGGGAAACGACCATACTCATTCATCAGTTTTCCACTCGCGTCACCGATCATATAATCGCCATACGGGCAATCAACAACAGGGATATTATTCTCTTTCATCTTAATAAAAGTATCTATTTTCGCTGCAAAGGTACTACTTTTTTTTGAATTACCAAAATATTTGTACAAAAAAGTAAACAAAAAAAGAAGAACCACTCTCGTGATTCTTCCGTTTGACCTAAACGTGCGTATTAAGCGAGTTTGTTAATCATACGCGCCAACTTCGATTTGAGGTTAGCAGCTTTGTTGTTATGAATAATGTGACGCTTAGCCAGTTTGTCGAGCATAGAACTTACTTTAGGCAGAGCTGCAGCAGCTGCTGCTTTGTCCGTAGTCTTGCGCAAGTCACGCACAGCATTACGTGCGGTTTTTGCATAATAATGATTGTGTGCTTTGCGCGCTGCCGTTTGGCGAATACGCTTCAAAGATGATTTGTGGTTTGCCATCTTGTTTAATTTGTTTTATCGCCCAAGTTTAGTCGATCATTCGAGCCATTCGGGCGGGTTTTAGTAATATCCCTCAGCATTGAGAGGATTTGCCTCGGGACTTGACTTTAGGGAAGGTCTTTGTAGTGCCAAGGGGAATCGAACCCCTATTGCAAGAATGAAAATCTTGAGTACTAACCGTTATACGATGGCACCTCCAATTTTCGCATTTGGTCATTTACCATTTGGTCATTTATCTAACCATTTAGTCAATGCCATTTGGACGAAAAAGCGTGCAAAGGTACAGCTTTTTTTTTATATACGCAAATTTTTGAGCATTTTTTTTACTTAGAAGTGCGATTTTGTAGCCAAAATGCCAAATATTCTTGCTCTGTTTGCCCGGGAGTGGGTATTAATTCGGCCTTTTCCATTACTCCCAAAGTTTCCAAATCCATGATAGTGGAATATCCCGACCGCGCGATGATATGTTTTGCTCCTTTCATCGCCGCCATCAGTTCGGCATCGCCCATCGTCGGCACAATCGTCAGATTAGCGCGTTTGATACGGGTGGAGGGTCGGTGCATCAAACCCTGCACGATCAGAACCTGCTCTTTGGTATTCTGATAGCGCGCGATAATCTCTTTCTCCAGCGCCGTGCGTTGAGGCTCCAGACCGCTCAATACCGCTACAACGTCAAATAGACCGGCTTCGCCAGTTAGGCCACTACGTTGTTGATCCGTTTCATGGTCAGACCGCGTTTCCGTTAGACTAAATCGACTCAGCGGGCCTATATAATTGAGAATTGAGAATTGATAATTGATAATTGATAATTGGGGATGACTCAGTTCGCCGGCAAGACTCTTCGCGAAGTCTTCATAATCCGGAACCCATACCTTATTATAGTGCGTGTACACGCGCGCATGAAGACGCGAGGCAATTCTCTCCGCCCATCGCCAACCTTTCGGCAGCTTGATATGGAGCTGATGGGTGATATAGACCGTTTCGCTGTTAGAAGCGGGACCGTCCTTCGGACTATTAGACCGCTTCGCTGTTAGATACAACCCGAACCGGTTGTCAGAGATAATACAATCGATATGCTCTTCGCGCAGAAGGGCTTGGAGCATCAAGTGATCCTTGATGGACCAGATGAGCAGTTTAGGCAATGCTTTGAGCATCGCCCAGACCTGACTTTTCCCTGCGCTGTAACGCAAGTTAAGGGGTGCCAGATAGGTATATCGAAGTTTCGGGAAATGCCTGCGCAGCAAGGTCAAACTCTCACCATCTCCGCCTAAGATAACCTCATGTCCCTCGTCCAACAGACGTTGTATAAGGGGTACGCACCGACTCGCGTGTCCGAGTCCCCAATTCAGCGGGGCTACAAGGTATTTGGTCATGTGGTCATTTACCATTTGCAGATTTTTTCACATTGCTGCCTTTAGGCGCTGATAATCACATCATAGCCCTTTGCTATCAGCGGAGCTGCGATACGCTCCATCTCGGCGCGGGAGATCTTCTCCAGATGTTCCTCCGGCGTCTTGCGGTCGATGACATAGATCATAATCTGCTTCGGGCGCAGACTCTCCACCGCGCTATACCACGCTTCCAATTCGGAGGGAGTGGTGTTATCTATTTTTTTGCCGGCATGCTCCCCACGCAAGAAGCAGGTCTGCAACGTAAAATCTCCTTCGAACGGCGCAAGCCAATCCATGATCTGCGCGACAGTAAGATGCTCATTAACAGGCATATCAATACGGTGCATCATCTCATCCGTACCGGCGTCTAACTTGAGGATCCGGTTATCACAAAGCCGCAGCGCTTGGACTACATCGGGCCTGCCTAACTGCGTCGAGTTGCTCAATACACTCACTTTTGCGTACGGGCAGAAACGATCCCGCAATGCGCAGGTGTCTTTGATAATCCCAAGAAAATCAGGATGCAAGGTCGGCTCGCCGTTACCGGAGAAAGTGATGACATCAAGGCAAGTACCATTTTGACATGTACCATTTACCATTTCCTTCAGTTTCGTCTCCAATGCGGCTCTTACTTCTGCGCGGGTGGGAAGTTGGGGATGATACACCGGTTCATTCCATCCACACTCGCAATATACACAATTGAAAGTGCATAACTTATGATCCAACGGCATCAACTCCACCCCAAGACTGGTGCCTAATCGTCTGCTATGTATCGGCCCGTAGGCTATTTCTTTAAATAACATTCTACTTTACTCATTACACATTCAACACTCTATTACCCAAACGCTTACAGATCTCATTGCGTTGGGTGAGCAGTTTCGGCTGATACGCCAAAAGTTGCATTTGCAAATCTATATCGTTCGCTGCTTGCGCTGCTTTCAGTTTCTCTTCTAATTCCTCCACCTGCATGTTAATCACCGTCAGTTTGATTTCAAAGAGCAACCTCGCTACCAGTTCGCCCAACTGCTTCTCGTTATCCTGCGCTGCGTTCTGATATTTCTCGGCAATCATATCAATCGCCATCTTGCTGACCTCAGCATCCTGATGGAACTTGAAGAACGTCTCTGCCTTAAAACCTTCCTCTTTGGAATGTGCCCTGAACTCATCGATCATCGTCTGATAGATCGGCAGGGGAGGGGTAATCCCATCACCCTCCAGCGTATAGAAAATCAAGTCGCCTATCGAATAAACAGCATCGTCCACTTGGATGGGTCGCTCACCATAACGCACAGCCAGCTGCATCAGGTTATAGTAGTTCTGTTCCAACAAGGACGATGGTTTCGGAGCTGCGGTTATTGTCTCCTGCGCTTTCTGCACTTCGGGCTGCGCCGACTCTTCGCGCCGCTCTTCTGCTTTCGTCTCCTCGGCAAGTTTCTTCTTGCGCAGATTAATCACCTCGGTTGTCAGCACTTTCTCACTCATGTGTAATCTTTCCGCACAATCTTTGATATACACCTGACGTGTAATCATGTCGGGAATAATCGCGATGGAGGCAGTTATATCTTTGATCAGCTCAGCGCGTTTGAAGGGGTCGTCTCCTGCATCCTTACTCAGCAAGGCGGACTTGAAACGGATAAAATCCGTCTGATGGTCCGCTATATACTGAATGAACTCCGTCGAGTCATGATTTTGCGCATAGCTATCAGGGTCCTCTCCGTCCGGCAGTAGCACCACCTTGACGTTAAAGCCCGCTTCAAGGAACATGTCTATACCTCGGAGGGCGGCATGGATACCGGCAGCATCGCCGTCATAGAGCACAGTGATATTCGAAGTGAAGCGTTTGATGAGCCAAATCTGAGGCTTGGTCAATGCCGTACCGCCACTTGCCACCACATTCTCTATACCCGATTGGTGCATCGAGATGACGTCCATCTGACCCTCCACCAGATAGCACATATCCGCCCGGGCAATCGCTTGTTTGGCTTGGAAAAGACCATATAACTCGTTGGTCTTGGAATAGATAATCGAATCCGGCGAGTTGACGTATTTGCCTACGTTCTCTTTCTTCTTGAGGATACGTCCGGCAAAAGCTACGGGTTTACCGCTGACCGTAAAGATCGGGAACATCACCCTGTCACGGAAACGATCGTACAGACGGCCGTCTTCGCTCTTTCCTATCACACCTACTCCAATGCCCGTATCTACATTATTGAGGCAGAACTGCTCCTTGAATCCTTGTGTCTGCAATGCTTTAACCAGCGGATTACATTTCTCGGGCGAATACCCCAATTGGTACTTACGGATGATATCGTCTCTCAGTCCCCTTTCGCGGAAATAGCTCAGACCGATCGCCTGTCCTTCCTGAGTTTCCCAAAGCTGTTTCTGGAACCATTTATTGGCAAAATCATTGACTACGAACATCGACTCGCGGTTGTCTTGGCGCTGCTGCTCCTCCGCTGTCATCTCGCGTTCAGGCACCTCAATATGATATTTCTTACCCAACTGCTTGAGTGCCTCCACGTAAGAACACTGCTCAATCTCCATGATGAACCCGACCGCATTACCGCTTACGCCGCAACCGAAACATTTATAGATACCTTTGGAAGGACTGACGGTGAAAGAGCCCGTCTTCTCGTTGTGAAAAGGACATAAGCCGATGAGGTTCGCCCCGCGCTTACGCAGGGTCACATAATCCGCCACCACTTCTTCAATCTTGGCAGCCGAATGAATACGTTCTATTACTTCTCTGGGTATCATTTTTACTTAATTACTCCTTTTTTCTCTCTACTTTTCTAAACACATCCATCGGGTCGGTCGGCCGGCTCTCTTCTTCCCAGAAGAATCCCTCCAATCGATCGGCTCCTTCGGGCACCTGATCCAGCGGATAGAGAACACCGGTGGTCTCCTTGGTGAATCGCATCCTCTGAATCGACTGCTCTTCTATATAGGATCGGATAAAACTGCTTTGCGTAGTGTTGAGCCCCACGTAATCTCCGTCATCCTCCTTGGGATAATAGACTGTCAGCGCGTTTCCGCTCACGTCCACTGTATGCACCTCGCCGTCCGCCAAATAAGCCGTCAACTCTTTTCCGCTCATCTGATTAAAATAATCCAAACTGTCATGCATCACACAGAGCGCTTTTCCGATACCTACGGTATGCTCCACCGTACCGTTGACGATAAAAACAATCATGCTGTCCGACGAGAACTGCTGGTTATCGCTCCAAGAAATAGGGTTCTTATACAAATGAATCGTCGAGTCGGAACCTAAATAGACCATTGAGTCACACACCATCTGAACATCATCCCGGTAAACACGCACACCGTAATAACCCTTCACGAGATAATAAGTACTGTCCATCAAAGCACTATCCTCATAATGCAACTCCTCCGTGAACAGCGTATCGGCATGGATATACGCCAAATGCGCCGTGTCTGACCAATCCACCATCAATGCGCTGTCTGTAGCATAACCTCGGCTACCTTCCTCCCACATCTCTCCGTATTCGCCATACAGCGTAGCATGCTGCGTCGAATCGCTCATCTCCATCTTACCTAACACGCGCCCGAAGCCGATATGCTTGTCGTAGTAAATCGTATCGCCCGTCATCGTCTTGCCATCCTTATGTACCACCCGGGAACGGTTAAGCAACATCGATTGCTCCGAGTCGGTGTTATACCATCCGTCTTCGGAATAGATAGTAGTCTCCTCTTCGTACACAATCACCGTCGGACTCACGATGTCCGTCACGCGTGTCGCTGTGTTATACCAAAGTGTATCGCTGGTCAGCACAAAATTCGGATTCGTCAGATGCACCTCACGGCTGAAAATAGCCTGATTGGTCTTAGGCCGATAGTTGCCCTGCACCGAAACCAAGGTATTGAGCGAATCCCGCACTTCCCCGCCGGAATAATAATAGGCTATCCCTTCCGTTCGGTTATAATTAAGCGTGTCGGTGGTCACTATCGTCTGGTTCCCATCGGCTCGGCCGTGAACAAGGCGCACGTTCCGCCGCATGCGGGCAATCTTGGTATTCCCGTCATAAAAGAGCTTATCGGCAAAACCCGCCAAAGTATCTCCTTGCACAAAGCGCACGTGTCCGAAAGCATCCAAAGAATTGGTCTTTTCGTAGAAATAGGCACTGTCGCAATACATCCATGCCTCCTCGTGACGAAAGACCACGTCGCCTTTCAGAATCTGTGCATCAGCTATCCGCTCTTGGTCAAAATTCAAATGCTCCGCCCGCTCCAAATACACCATGTTCTGAGCTTTTGCGGGCATAGGGATAAGGACAAAGGACAACAGGCCGAATAGTATCGGACGGATTATTCTTGTCTTTATTCTTTCAGTGAACATAGTGAACGGTCTTTACTCTTTTAGCGTAGCGGTCTATCAGTGTATCCAATTCGGATATACGAAATCGCAGCCTTGCCATTCCGGGGCAATCTGCACGTAGGTGGTCTTTTGTTTTTGGAGAATCCAATTATGCAGCAGCTCCTGTCCTTTCTGCTGTTCCAACATCCCTTTAATCGTCTGGAAATCATCGGTTATGTTCGCGCGATGGACATCCATTCGTTTCTTCAAACGCACGAGAGCACATACTTCGCGGTTCTTTTGCGGATCCATCATCACAAACGGCTGAGACACCTCGCCTTCCTTCAAACTATAGATCTGTTTGGCTATTTCCGGTGCTAACTCCTGATACTCAAAACGACTGCTGCCCGTATTCGGATTAATCATCAAACCGGCGTTCATCACCGTATTCTTATCCTGCGAGAACATGACCACCGCTTGCTCGAACTGCAAACTATCTGCCTCCACCAATTGGCGGATACTATCCAAACGCGCGATTGCTTGAATCTTATCAATCGACTGAATACGGGGACGGAGCAATATATGTCGGCAGTTGATACGATCTCCTTTTTTCTCAATCAACTGGATAATATGGAATCCGTATTCGGTCTGCACGATACGGCTCACACGCTTGGGATCATTCAGGTTAAATGCCACTTCCGCAAACTCCGGCACCAACGTACCTTTCCCCACAAACCCTAACTCACCGCCGTGCTTGGCGCTCTCCGTGTCTTCCGAATACAAACGCGCCAACATACTGAAATCTGCACTTCCGCTCTGAATACGCTCGGTGAACTCACGCAGACGCTGCTTGATACGCTCCGTCTCTTCCACCGGAACAGGGGGCTCAAAACTAAGAATCTGTACCTCCACTTGAGCAGGCATCATCGGTATCGAATCCATCGGAAGCGAATTGTAGAAACGACGTATCTCTGCCGGCGTAGGCTTGATGGTGGAGGTCAGTTTCTGCTGCATCTGCTGGATAATCATCTGATGGCGAACCAAGGTCATCATCTCCTCGCGGATCTCACTACTCGGCTTGCGGAAATATTCCTCCATCTTCTCTTTCGAACCGATCTGATTGATGTAGTAATTAATACGCATATCTACCTGATGACTCACCGATGACTCATTGGCCTCGATAGAGTCCAGATCCGCCTGATGCAGAAAAAGTTTCTGAATAGCCATCTGCTCAGGAATGATGCAATAGGGGTCACCTTTCATCTGCTGACCCTCATACTGCATACGCAGACGCTCTTCCTCCACTTCGCTGCGGAGAATCGCTTCGTCGCCTACCACCCAAATGACCTCATCTATCACTCCCTGCGCTTGAGCAACTATACTGGTCATCAGGACGAGCCCTATAACCCATAACCTATAACTTTTCGCCTTTATCTTATTCATAAAATTGTATTTTTTTAGTTTCTACTGCTTCGTTATATAACCTCTCCCGTTCGCTCCGCAGAAATTCTGCTTGACGCGCATAGAGCACCATTTTCTCAATCTCGGGCCGTGCATAATCAATCGGCATCGCTTCGCCTCGCATATGTTTCTCAGTGATTTGCAACAAGTAGGTCTTCGTTGAATCCTTCACCTCGATCTGGTTCTTTGCTTTTAACAGAGACTCTAACTCTGCGCGCTCTTTCGGAATCCTTGCCATCATCTCGCTGGTGGTCAACCATCGATCGGTAAACAACTCATACCCGCTCGCGTTCTGATACACATATTTCTCCAGCGCATCCATATCCTGCTTGGTCAACCAGGTACGCAACTTATCCATCTTCGGTGCATCAACGGGCACCACTACGAGTATTCCACGCACGATACTCTCGTCTAAGCGGAAACGGTCCGGCATCTGTTCATACAATGCCACTATCGTTGAGTCCGCAATCTTCTTAGGCATACGTTTGTCGATCAACCGCTCTTCATAGGCACGCACATACAATGTAGTCCTGTAATCATCCACCATTCCTTCAATCTCATTGTTTCTACGCGAGGTAGCATTGTCATACAGCAAAATATCTTGCGCCCACTGACGGATATATTGCTCTGCTACGCGAGCACTGTCCTCGCTGCTCAAACCCAGTGTCAACGAATCAAGTGTGGAATAATACAAATACCGACCGTTCAGTTCAACTGCCGCACCTACCTGTTGTTTCTTCTCCAACACCTGACACCCGCCCAACAAACAGCATGCCATCACAAGACCTAACAAACTAATTTTCTTCATATTTATTTACAATTGTCCGCTTTGCGGAATTTTCAATTTTCAATTTTCAATTCTATACAAATAGTGTCCATCCACCTCTTCATACCCCTCCGGCAGCGTGATCTCCGGTGCCTTCACGCCTTCGCCTATCGTCAACTCGGGCGCTACCTCCACATGGATCTCATCCCATATACCGGTCTCCAAGATATGATTCAGCAGCGTTGTACCGCCTTCCACCAAGATCGAGTGTATCCCTCGTCCCGCCAAATCCTCTAATATATACGGCCAATCCGTCCGCTCTCTATACACGATTACAGGATCTATCCCTGGGTAGTCTGAAGCCCCTCCTCCCCATATTCTCGCGTCATCCGGTATCCTGTTGTGTCGGTCAACAGTCACGCGGATGGGGTTTCTGCCCTCCCAATGGGTATTCAATAATCGCGGATTATCCATCAGCACCGTGTTGGTACCTACCATAATCGCCATATTCTCCGCCCGCATCTTATGTACCAGTTTCTTCGTCTCCGGTGTCGAAATCGGCAATGCTCCATTCAAATGCTGTCCTTCACCCCTTCGTACATCCTTCGTACATCGTACATCTGTCCTTCGTACATCCAAAAAACCGTCCCCCGTCTGTGCCCATTTGAGTATGACGTAAGGTCTTTTCTTCTCATAGAGGCACAAGAACCGTTTGTTCAACTCTCTGCATTCTTTCTCCATCACACCGACCACCACATCGATCCCGGCATCCCGCAACATATGCACCCCTTTGCCTGCAACCAGCGGATTGGGGTCTAACATCCCCACAACTACTCTTCCCACCCCTTTCTCTATAATCAGCTTCGCACAAGGGGGAGTCTTTCCGTAATGACTGCATGGTTCCAAACTCACATACAGCGTGCAGTCCTTATAATCCTTTTTACCTTCCTTCGTACATCGTACATCTATCCTTCGTACATTGTTTTCGGCGTGCCGAAAACAGTTCACTTCCGCATGACCCTCTCCGTACCGCTCATGCCATCCTTCCGCGATGATCCTCTCCCCCTTTAAGGGGGAGTCGGAGGGGGCTGTCAACACCGCACCTACCATCGGGTTCGGAGCCACAAAATACTCCCCCCGACGGGCAATTTCTATACAATGTGCGATATATTTTTCGTAATTGTTCTTCAAAATTTGTTTATTTGATTTTTTTGTTGTAACTTTGCAGCAAATTTGAAAAAGTAATTGTTTTTAATTGTTGACCATTGTTGATCCCAAAAATGTCCAATCTCCAATCTCAAATTTCAAATATCTCATCCGCTTTACAAGCTGTCTATCCAAAGGATGAGGCAGCATCTCTAGCTTGGTGGATAATGGAAGAAGAAACAGGTCTCACACGCTCTCAACTTCTTTGCGGGTGCAAAGATACTACAAATTTTGCAAATATGCAAAAAATACAGACAATAATTGATAGATTATTGCATTTTGAGCCGATTCAGTATATTTTTGGGCACACTTTATGGAACGGACTCGACCTCAAAGTCACTCCTGCCACCCTCATCCCCCGCCCCGAAACCGCCGAACTCGTCGAGAGAATAAATGTCCAAATGGTAAATGACCAAATGGTAAATGTCCTTGATATCGGTACCGGTTCCGGTTGTATAGCTATTTCCCTCAAAAAAGCGCATCCTGAATGGCATGTCACCGGCATTGACATCTCTCCCAATGCCATCGAGGTCGCAAAAGAGAATGCCCGCCGCAATAAGGTCGATGTCAACTTTCAGGTCGCAGATATCTTCTCTGACCAAATAACCAAATATAAATGGTACATGGTAAATGACCAAATGGTAAATATTGTCGTCAGTAACCCTCCCTATATCTGCGAGTCGGAAAAATCCTCCATGCGGCCGAACGTCCTGAACTTTGAACCCTCTACGGCACTCTTCGTCCCCGACAACGATCCGCTCCTCTTCTACCGCCGCATCGCGGAGTTATTCGCCCGTACACCATACACCATACACCATACACCTAAATATCTATTCTTCGAAATCAACGAAGCCTACGGACCCCAATTATCCGCCATCCTTGGCGGATTAGGCTATACCGACATCCAAATTCACAAAGATATTTATGGCAAAGACCGAATTATCGAAGGCAGAATGGCTCGATAAAGCCGAGTCTTATTGTGCGAAAGCTGAGCATTGTGTCGCCGACGTACAGCGTAAGCTATATGAGTGGGGAGCACCCACGGATTTTTTCGATTTCATCGAGGAAAATCTCTATTCCAATGGTTTCCTCGACGATGCCCGTTTCTGTGCCGCCTATGTGCATGACAAAGTGGAATACCAGTCATGGGGACGACTGAAGATCCAAGCCGCTCTTCGTGCCCTGCAACTCCCCGAATCAGAGATCTCGAAAGCTCTGAAAAATATCGATGAAACCGTGTATTTTGGCAATTTACGCAAACTCATCCACTCCCGTTCTTCCGACTCCGAAGACAAACGTCTCCGTTTCCTCCTTCAGCGCGGTTTCACCTATGAGGAGATTCATCGAGCCTTACACGTTTAATACGTATTTCCGTAACCAAGAATCGATATCCTCTATCTCCGGATGAACATGCTTGCGGACGATTTGCCTCCTATGATAAATCGTCTGCTTTTGTACATTCAGCACAATAGACATATCGTTGTCCGAAGCTCCGATAATAGACAGGATCGCAAACTGCATGTCGGACTCTGTCAGTTCGGGGTATTCTGCACGTAAACGGCTGATAGCACCGTCCAACGCTTTGTCTATCGAAGCAATCAGTTCATTCAGGCTATCTTTGTTCATGACCAGTTTCTCATCCCGATAAGTCTGCAGCCATTTCGGAAACTCCACCTCATTGCCTCTCATGCGTTGCATCTCCATCTCACGCGTCAGACTTACTTTCTGTTGTAGCCTCTCCAACGCTAATTGTAACTGTTGTATGTATTTCTCCCGAAGTGCTTGCAGTTGACCTGCTTGTTCGCGTCGTCTTTGTTGCCAATATCGCCAAATGACTATAAACAAGATGATTAGAACCACAATCAAGACAACCAAAATAGCAGATATCGCTCTTTGACCTCTCGCTTTCACGCGTTCACTTTCTGCCATCAGTCGCTCGCGAGCGACATCGTAATGTAAGGATAGCGCGTACGTACGAGCACCCGCATCACGTTGCAATTCATCTATCTTGCGGTCGTACAGATTCAGCAAAACGCGGTATGCTTCATCCGCTTGTCCGCGTTGGAGAAGAATCTTGCTTTGCAGATACGCATAACTCTGCTCAAACCAATAGGTATAAGCCGAGTCCGTTGGGCGTAAACGCTCCAAATAATAAGCGGCAGAATCCGTGGCATGTTGCGCCAACAGCAGTTCCACAATCTCCGAATAACGGGCAGGAACCTGATACTCTTCAGCTAACTGCTTGCAAACACTCAAACGGTGAGAAACGCTATCCAGATAGCAGATTTGATAGCGGTAAGCATCTATATCCAATAGCAGCAAATCACTCTTGGCTTCTTTCGCATGCTGCTCTGCCTGGGAAAAATACCAAAGGACGCTGTCCTGTTCACCGCCGGTTAGTGCCATCGTGCGGGCCATGTCGCGATAAGCACAGGTCAAATAGAGGGAGTTGCTGTCCGGATTCAGCAACGGAATAGCCTTCCGATAATAACTATGCGCAATATCATACAGCATCTCGCTTTCCGAGGTGTTGCCTAATCGGAACCAGACTAATCCTAATAACCGGTTCCGCCTCTCCAATTGTGGATTACTGATATCTGACGGCTGAATACTTAGCAAAATACCCTCTGCGTGCTTCAAATATTCAGTCGAACTCTCATACTGACTACTATTGTTTGAATATGCCCCCTGACGATATAATTCCTCCGCTTCGTCAAGTCGGTTTTCTACGTTGACGGGGCTAAATCGGCAACTCTGCAAGCAAAAAAGCAAGCTCCAAAACGCAATTTTCAGAACGCGTACAACTATATTTTTACACATATTTCGTAAATTGTTGATTTTCAATGGTATTTATTTCGCTTAAATCGATACTCGTACAACACACAAATTTGCACATGTTAAAAAAAAGCAGTACCTTTGCACCGGATTTCAAAATTTATTTTGGAGCGCAAAATTAACACATTTTTTTAATATGTGCAAATTAAATTCAAAAATTCTTGCGTTTTTATGCATTTTAAGCGCAATACATGGTATCTTACATGCCGAGTCATCCGTTGTGTTGCGTCCCTCGGCGGACGCACTGTGCACATCCAACCCTTTCATTTCTTTCACACAGGATTTCGTGGACGACGGCTATTTCGCTGATTCACACCGGTTTATATACGAGTACTCTACGGATAGTGTCGTATGGAACCGCATTCAGTACACCCACACCTCCCCCACATGGGGTTATACCCAGCGTCCTACCAATCTCCCTGAAGGATGGTACCGTGTCTTGGTTGCACGAGAGGACGAAATGGAAACGCCGGAAAGATGGCTTGTAAGCGAGCCTGTATTCATGCAGAAGATAAAAGGTGGATGCACCCCCTTCCGCTTTACCTGGCCCGATGAAATATCAGAGAATGTATGTCCGCGTGGCACCATCCTTTTCCGCGAAGATTTCGGCGGCAATGACCCGTCCGATCCGGTTACCTGCCAAACACGCTTGACCACGATGAGTTCAAGATACCGGCAAGAATTCAACGTCCTATCATGGGTCTCCAGTGGCTATTTCATAGTCGCCAAACATGGATGGAAGAATAATTGGGAAAGCAGTACTACCGCTAATATGCTTTCTCAGTGGTTTTTGCAAGACGATCACACCTATCCTAATGATTACACGCGCGGGTATTTATTAGAGGTAGATGGTATCGGGGGGAATGACGCTTTTTATACCACAACCTTCCCTGTGTGTCATGAGTTAGATCTCTCTTTCTCAGCCTACGTAGCGAATGTGTTGGAACCCGGGCATAATTTTGCACGTCCGAAGGTTCGTTTTCTTATCCAAAACGAATCAACTCGGGATACTATCTGGGAGCAGACCTCGGGATCAATCGATCCTGCTCCTTCGGATTATCGAAAACATAATAACGGCTTTCCGACAACTATGTCTGCTCCGTGGCACCTTGTCGGAGCTACATTCCATGTGCCGGAAGGGGTGAGTGTGATACGCTTGTCTATCTTCAATGACGAAAACAAGAGTACGGGAAACGATTTCGCAATGGATGACATTGAGATCCGGCTTTGCAATCCCGTCGTTTCTATTCTATCCGAGCATGAAGTTTGCCTGGATTCATCGTATATTTTCGAGACATCCGTGACAGCTGATGGCGGTTTTAAGGAACCTTATAATTACCTCTGGCAGTATGCCACGGACAGCCTGGAGTTCAACAGTGACGACTGGACCAATGTGGTCTTGGGAAAAACGCTCGCCTTTGATTCTATCAAGCCGAAAAATGAAGGCTGGTATCGGCTCTGCGTCACCTCTGACGGCGTGGATGTAGAGACCGAGCGGTACTGCCGCGCAATGAGTGAGCCGTTCCATCTTATTCCCCAGCATTGTTGCCCGAAAATAGTCGATGAATTCGATGAAATAACCGTCTGCGACACACTCATGCCTTACCACTGGCACGATACGGTTTTCTATAAAGACACTACATACGAGATTATTTACAAGGACCAATACGACTGCGAGGTCAAACGGGGTGTTTATACGCTTCACACCAAGTTGTGTTGCCCCGATTTGCAATACGCTCCGGCAGACACCACCGTCTGCGACACTCTCATGCCGTTCTTCTGGCACGGCTTGGTCTTCGAAGAGGCTGGTACAAAAGAGGTGATAGAGAAGAGTCCGCGCGGATGCGACAGTATATTGCATATCTATACACTCAACACGGAACTGTGTTGCAGGGACATTCAGTACGCGCCGAAAGACACGATCGTGTGTGACACACTCATGCCATTTCTTTGGAACGGCGTACTTTTTAAAGAGCCGGCGACACAAGAGGTGACCGAAAAGAGTCCGCGGGGATGTGACAGTATATTGCATATCTATACGCTCAATACGGAACTGTGTTGTCCCGACTTTGTGTACGCACAGTTAGACACGGTTGTCTGCGACACATTGATACCGTTCACTTGGCGAGGCGTGCTGTTCGGAGAACCCGACACACAGGAGAAAATGGAAACGAGTCCGCGAGGATGCGACAGTATTCTCTATATCCTTACTTTGGACACCGTTCATTGCGAGCGTTTATATCCGATCATCGTGAACAAGTACAACTGGCAGCTGCTTTGCGACAATGTGGTTCTGCGACGGATATTCCCCGATCGGACTCCTACCGCCTTCCAGTGGTACAAGGACGAAAAACCTGTTCCCGGAGCCACGGAAGACGATTACGCCGAGCAGAACATCTTGAACGGCATCTTCCAACTCCGCGTAGTTCTGGGCCACGAAGAAATCATTTGGTCCAATATCCTCGAAATAGCCGATTCCATCGAGGAAATTCCGGTGCGGGTACGCATCTATAACAGCCGCGGAGAGGAAGTAACCGAAAACCAAGTGACACATGGTGTTTACCTCTACCGTTACCGGCAGGGCGAACGTATATGGACCGAAAAAAGACTTATCCCATGAAACATATTACGACACTCTTTCTTTTCTGTTTTCTGCCGTTAACACTATCGGCAGAGCACCTGTTCGAAGCAGGATTGCGGGCAGGAATGGCTGGTTACGATGGGCGATGCCTGTATGTTTTACCGGTCATGAACCTGCATGCCGGCGTGCAATTCAGCTATGCCTATCACTCGCCACACGTGATCGGTTTTCGGATAGGAGCCACTCTCGACTGCAGCAATGCAGGCTACTACAAACACGCATATACCGACTCCTACAGCGTGATTGATGTAGAGAACGAACCGATACAAGTGGATTATAACATCGGCCGGTTAAAAGAAATGTACACCACATGGTCTGTCGGCATACCCGTTCAGGTGGGATTGTCCGGGAAAAACATCTCCTTCTATCTCGGACCCAAAATCGTCTTTCCGCTACGCTGCCTATGGAATCAGACAGCCGACCTTGCTGCGCTGTCCGTCTATTTTCCGCTGCAAAACAACCGTGTCTATAACTCCTTCCCTCTGGCTGCATCACCCTCTTTTCGAGAGACACAAACTGGTGAACAAACCCTGCCGAAAGTGCAATACGGTCTGGCGGCTGAACTATGCTACGATATTCCCGTACATACAGGTCGCAGAACCATATCATACCTTTCCATCGGTATTTATTTGGATTATTTATTCCCTTCCATCCACAACGATCCATCCGATCGGATCTCTTTATTGATGCTCTCGGACACACGGGAAGGTTTTCCGCTTCATCGGATCTTGACGCCGATAGTGCAATCCCAACGCCAAGGCAAAAGGCTGGTTTCAACAAGACGCCCCTTTGATTTTGGTATTAAACTCTCGTTCCGCATTGCACCGTACAACCCCCTCCGCCGCAACACGCAAAACTGCCGCTGTTACGGAATATATAACTTTTAAGTTAAAAATAAATAATAATTTGCATATTTCAAAAAAAATTAGTACCTTTGCAGCGTTAATTGATGGGATTCTCAGACAACGTTACTATAAAATCGATGAAATCCTAGACAATAAGAACAACTGAATTTAAAGGATATTTCCTTCGAACCGATCGATTTTCGCCCCGAATTCAAACGTTTTGCAAGTCCTCTTCGCAGAGCGTACAACTATTTCCGAAAAACAAATTTAGAACCGCCAGATATTCAGATATTTATAAAACCGCAAAATATCCCTCGTACAACTGAATAATTTGCGTATGTCGAAAAAAAGCAGTAATTTTGCACCGAATTTTAAAACGTAAAAAACGTATGAAAAAGTTTTTGCCAAATCGTGCCCTTGCGGCTAAGGAAAAAATCACGTTCTTCGTTCTGCTCTTTGCAGCATTAGTATTAAAAGGAACATGCGCCTACGCGCAGGAGGATTTATCCGATCGTTACGCATGGCGTATTAACACGCTCCAGACGGGTGACGAAGGCGGAGGAACAGAGTACAAGCACGTGAATTATTTCTACGCGCCGGATAGTCTGGTAGAAACCAATACTAGAATCTATTATGTCAATGCAACAAAGTATTACTACCGCATCAATCCGCGTAGTGCTAAATACGTATATCGTGATTTTGGCGATGATGGCAAGCATACTACGTATACGTATGAGTACATGTATCCGGTTATCCATATTGATAGAAATCACCCTTGGACTTCAGAAAACATAGTAGATTCCTCCCTCAACATCTCCGATTTGCAGAAACTGGATGAGGCTGCATTTGAATTGAGCCAGCGTTATGACTATGCGTATGATACCTATCGTAATATTTTTGACGAGGAAGGTCATCTGATCCGACAAATCCGTAACTATGATTACTCGGTTTATTATTTGGACTCTGCGGGAAACTGGCTACCATCTTCGCGCTATTACCATGCGGAGACGGACAGCACGTTGGAATCCATCAGTTATTATTTCAATACGAACGAGCAGAAATGGAAAAACCAATGGCGTACATACGGTCGCAACAAATACCGCAATCACCGGTTGTGGATACAGGAAAAAGTATGGGATGATGGAAGTTTAGATAGCGGAACGGAGTATAATGAGAATGGCGGAGTGATTCGCACATACGAGGGAAGCAGCTATAACGGTAACGAGACCTATTACCGCAGCGGACGTATTACCGGCAAGTCGAGTTGGGCAACCCGATCCGGCGTAAAGACCACAACGACGGAGATATATCTGGACGATGTGTTTACCCGGAAGACCGTGACGGGAGATGAGCGCGAGGAGGAATATTTAGTGGAGAAAACCGCAACCGGCAACAAGGAATATCCGCAACACGTACGCTCGTGGAGATATAATGAGGATAGTGTGCTGACGGCTTATTCCAACTCCGTTTATACATACGATGCGAACCACCATTGCACCTTGCGATTAGACACAACTCTGCAAAACGGCATTTGGACGGTCAAGCGCACAGATTATGGCAACGAGGGTGAAGTGGTTTATTCCAAGACGCAGGAGAAACGTGAAGCTATAGACGAATGGATCACGACTTCGGAAACGACTCCGGAATACACGCTCACTGCGAGCCTTCAATGGAATGCCAGCCCGATTACCCGTATGATAGACAAGACATATCGTTATGGCTTCGGAAATTGGTACAGGTGGAATGAGGTGTATAACACAGAGAGTCACCAGTGGGAATGCACGTCCGGTTCGGATTGGCGGGTGAGTTTAGGCGAAAACGGCGAACCGATTTCTGCCTTTGAGTACGAATGGAAGAACTATCGATGGGAGCCAAGTTATTTCTATGCTTTTACCTATGATACAATCCTTCATGCATATGCCAAAAATGTCGTTGGATATATGTCAATCGGAGCCGATGGCAATATCTATTCCCATAACTATAATAATGGGAATATAACCTACTACGATACAATAGGAAATGAAATAGGTTGGTATAATTTCGAAGGCAAGTACGGCAGTTGGCAAGTGAACCAATATGATGAAATCGGCAGAGTAGTGAGCCGCATTACTTATCGCATCAATGAGAACAAAGAATTTGTAGATACAACGTATTATGAGCAATATACCTATTTCCCGAATGATATGACTGCCGACGTAGCACGGAGAACGACGTGGTACAATAAAAACGCAGACACACAGACTTGGCAGATTTCAGACATAAAACACACCAAGAACTACAGCTCGTATTCTAAAGAAGGTATTCTGCTGTACGTAGAGACTTACGGATGGGAAGGAGGAAGACCCGAAATGGTATGGTGTGATTCAGTGGGGTACATATGACAGGAATGATGAAACATGGAAATCGCAGCATGTGCCTGAGTATCAAGACTATGTCATATTGGACGAATTGCAGCGCGTGGTGGAGCGAACGACGTTTGCCATGAACGCAGACAAGACCGCTCTGAGACCTGATACACGAGTCGTTTATTACTATGCCGGCGATGCAGAGGATTGGACGACGGCGGACAACTACAAATGGAATACCACCAAAAACGAGTTCTATTGCTCCGGCGTGTCCAACAACGCCTACAGCAAGCGAGTGGAGTTTGACGAGGAGGGCAATGTGCTGTCTCTGATTGCACAAGACGGGACCTGCGAACGCGGAATAGAAGATACGCAGCAATGGGCGTTCGGCTACGGCAATTCTTTGTCGGAGGAACCGGTACTTTCTCCGGCATCGTACGGCATGAAAGAAGAGCGCGTCAATATAAACAATAGACCTTCTTTCAGTCCCGTAGCCGACAGACGTATCAAACAGATCCAATATGTTGATTTTACCAACCATTATGCCAACTCGATAAGCGAGTATCATTACACGGCATTGCGCAAAGGTCTCCAAGAAGACAGAATGCCCGTATCCATCGAGCCGGAAGAGACGAGTGCGATGTTTACATGGGGAGCAGTAGAAGGCGCGGAGACATACGTGCTGCATGTGTACAGAGACGCGGCGCAAGCAGAAGAGATTTGCTATGTGGTGTTTGACAAA